>CAZYEC010000019.1:0-29055 GCA_964646385.1 uncultured Eubacteriales bacterium
CCGAACCGGGCCGTTTCCTGTCCGAGCCGCCCATAGCCAATCAAATCCATACCCCACGTCCATGGTTAGGTCAGCCCCGGATAAGTACCACCTATGGCGACATGGAAGTAAATAGGACAACGGAACTGAAAAGGCGGGGCCCCCACTTCAGACCCCACCAAGAAGCCGAATCCCTCGTTGATGAATTCCCTATTTCGGTTCGACGAAAGACTGAGAAAACACAGGTTGTCTGAACCCTTCAGCGTTATCGGACAGACGTCGGGAACCTGCGTATCGTACCCCGGCGAAGTCCGCCAGATCTTTGTCCACGCTCACCAGATCGCACCTGTCCAGTTCCGCCATGGAACGTTTGCCGGTGCCCTGAACCGCAAGCTTCATCTCGGCCGCGCAAGATTTCAGCAAGTTGCCCACATTACTGGCTGCCTTTTCAATATCGAGCTTGTCAACGTCAGTCCCCCCGTACAAAGCCATTTGCAGGGACGTTACGTTAGGCAGCGACAGGCCTACTTGGTCGTGAAGGGCCGCTACGACGGCCACGGTGCCCACGTACACGGCGTCAGCACCCAAAGCAAGACATTTGAGAAAATGACCCGGTGTGCTTAACCCGCCGGCACCGATGATGCTGCAAGTCTCTTTCAGCCCGCGCTCATTCAGCCAATCCACTGCCCTCACGAGGGCGTACAAAGTGGGGAGTCCAACATTATCCTGTAGGGTCGGCGGTGCCACTGCCGTACCTCCTTCGGCGCCGTCTACCGTGATGAAGTCCACTCCCGCCTCGGCCGCGACCTCAAGTTCAAGCTCTATGTTGTCAGAACCGGCAATTTTGATCCCTACCGGGACGTCGTATTCTGCTTTCATGGACTTAATCAGGTCGATAACGTCGTCCCGGGATTGAATGCCCGGCATCCTGGCCCTTCTCGTGGCATTTTGGCCTTCCGCCAGGTGCCAAGCATTGCGTAAGTGTGTTTCAGTCTCACCCCACGCTTTGAACGATTCCACTGCACCACCGTAGGCCCCTTGTCCCAACTGCACTTCGATGGCGTCAACTGTGCTTAGAAGCTGGCGATTGGTAAGCCATCCACCGCGATTGTACTGGCCTATGAGATGCTTTGCGACGGACCGCTCCTCTTCAGTCACGGTAGATTCACCGGTGTTGGTAGCAGTGCCTGCCATGCTTGCCCCTTTTGCCAGGGCAATTTTCATTTGCAGGCTCAAAGAACCACCATATGACATTCCAGTGATCATCACCGGTATGTCGAGCCTGAGGGGCCTTTTAGCAGCGGGACCAATGACAGTTTTTGTGTTTATCTGGGTGACCGATTCCGTGGGTAGCTCGAAAAGCTGTCTGGGGGTAATGAGGATGGATTGCCACGGTGACGAAACAACCGGGCTGCCCAAAGGCCTTTGGAGCTCTTTGCCCGTTTGGGCCCTGATGCCTGCTTCGACCATAGAGACAAAACCCAGTTTCTGCAATGCCGTCAGCATCACTAAAGGGTTTTGTGCGTATTCCTGCGTCATCAGCGAAGCGACCGTCTGGTCGGCGATAGGGCCCAGAAGTCCGGAAAATGATTTGTTGATCAAGAAACCGCCTCCTCGGCTAAATAGTGTGTCACCGATTTAGCGCAACCAAACTTGGGAGATGGTGCCACGGAGGCCGGTGTCCCGTGACCTCAGGCAAAGGTCTGGCGGGCGACGTTTTGGTAACGGTTAAGCAACGGTCGGCCAATTGACTCAAAAACCGTGCAGTAGGAACGGCTTTTTAGCAGGGGTTTTGTGGAGCCAGCGAAGGGGATCGAACCCTTAACCTATTGATTACAAATCAATTGCTCTGCCATTGAGCTACGCTGGCCTGCAGTGCGGTGCAAAACCCATGCTAGCGATTTGCACCGCACGTGTCAACCGAATGTAAGGTAGGCAAGCAGGTTCGGGCCCGTTGGCCGCGCCCGTAGACCAATTCTGAAACGTGCCGCCGGTTATCGTGCCCTCCCGAACCCCTTGTTTCTAAAAGGTGACCTCGTGACTGCTCACTCTCGATCCGTTCTTGGTGTCAAGATACCGTTCCAGTTTCCTTTTTACCCTCTGAAGGGCGTTGTCAATAGACTTTACGTGCCTGTGCAGATCCTCAGCGATTTCGACATAAGACTTGCCATCAAGATATGAATTCAGAACCCGCCACTCCAGATCACTCAAAATCTCTGTAATCTTGTTTTCCATGGTCCCAATTTCTTCAGTGTTTATCAATAGCTCTTCGGGATCCAGCACTTGAGTGCCGGGCATTATGTCAAGCAGCGTCCTGTCCGAATCTTCGTCGTAAATGGGTCTGTTCAAAGAAACGTAGGAGTTGAGCGGTATATGTTTTTGCCTCGTTGCAGTTTTTATTGCGGTGATTATCTGCCTGGTGATGCATAGCTCAGCAAAGGCCTTGAAGGAAGCCAGCTTGTCGCAACGGAAATCCCTAATCGCTTTGTAGAGGCCTATCATGCCCTCCTGAATGATATCCTCACGATCGGCGCCGATAAGAAAGTACGCCCTCGCTTTCGCTCTGACAAAACTCTTGTACTTATTTATAAGGTACTCCTGAGCCAGGACTGAACCTGCCCTTGCAATATCAACTACTTCTTCGTCTTGCATTATCTCGAAAGCAGAATAAAGGTCCCGCTGCGGGCCAATAGCCAAAAAGCACCCCTCCTCCGGATACCTGGGGCCTTCCAACTCTCACCCCGCCCCAATTCTCTTTGTAGCCTTTGGACAAACCTATTATACTTTTGTCAACCGCAACAGATCAATACACCAACCCCGACGCTATGTGACCCTATTCGACCGTTCCCTTTGCCTTTGCACCTCACAAATTGCCATTCCCGCCGCCACACTGGCGTTCAGACTGCCTATCCCGCCGGACATGGGTATCCGCACCAAGAAATCGCAGCTATCCTTGACCAGCCTGGAAATACCGCGTCCCTCACTGCCTACTACCAGGGCTACACCCCCTAAAAAATCTGTGTCCCACAGGCTTGAGGAACCCTCCGCGTCCAGCCCATAAACCCACAGCCCATTTTCCTTGGCCCACAGGGTAAAAAAGTGGATGTTTGCGACTTGGCAAATGGGCTGCCTGAATATTGCCCCGGCAGACGCTTTTGCTGCACCTTCGCCTAAAGGCGCAGTCCGTCTGCGGGGTGTCACCACAGCATCCACGCCCATGGCATATGCCGTTCGAGTAATGGCGCCCAGATTATGAGGGTCTTGGATGCCGTCCAATGCCACAAAAAGAGGCTGTCTCCCGGCGGGCAAGCAATGTTTCAACTCATTGAGATCGACGTGCTCAACATCCTTTACTAGTGCTACAACCCCTTGGGAAGCCCGAACGAATCGTCTGTCAAAAGCAGAAGGTTCAAGATGCGACACGTGCACCCCCAGTTTTCGCGCCGCTGCAATGATTGACTTCAAAAACGCGTCCCGTGGCTCCCCACGAAAGAAAATCTCCTTTACCGGCCACCCCGCCGTCAAGGCCTCGTTTACAGGCTGCTTCCCGTAAATATGAATGTGCTCACGCTTGTTTTCCATAGTGTACAGCCTCGTATTTCATTTTTCTCATATCTGCCCAAGAGGGCGCTTACCCGAGCTGCCGGATGACTTCACGCCTGTTCGACCAACTCGTCCTTTCATTCCCCGTCAACCGGGCCCTTCTTGTAGCTTCGCTTAAGTGTCTCCAAAGTGGGCGCTCTGCCGCAGGACATTTTCCCCTCGGGGCAATAACCAAAATCTTCGCAAGAAGAACCCGCATGGTAGAAGATATTTGGCGCGATCATCTTGTATTCGTGAAGCAGCTTTGTGAACAAAAGCCGAATTTCCCATTGCGAGCGCTGACAACATCTCAGGTTAAACATGTGACGGAGCTGCCGCGCGTTTGTCGTAATGACAAAACGAGTCTCAGTAGCATTGGTCAAAGCAAATCTTACGTCCTCGGCCGGAAGCCCCAGGGCGAGGCCTTCCCGTTGCATGTCCACGATTTCTTTTTGCTGCCGGACAAACTTCTCCCTAAACTCAGGTTGTGAGGAAAAACTAGGTGGCGTCACAAACCGGAAATTGTCTTCCTCAACATAACGTTGGGACTGCTGGAGTTGGGACCGGTCCGGGGAAGACTGAACGGGTTCGTTGTAGTAGCAGACCCCGTGGTCCTTAAAAACTTTCATCAACCGGTGGCGGTCATTTTGTTGACTGCTGATTCTTGAATATCCCTCTACCGCAAAAGTAGTATACCAGTGCTCCAAAGCACCTAAATGCCCCGATTCAACGAGGCTTCTGACAAAACGCCCGGTTTCCTCTTTGGAAGGCTTGTCTCCTGTAAGAAAAGATTCCAGCCGGTCGATACCCAGAGGCGAATAACAGAGTTTGGTCAGCAACAGAAGCCTTTCGGTATCTATACCGGCGCCCATAAAAGGGTAATAGAGCACCTTTGTCTTAAGAATCGCCTCGCGAGGTCCTGTTTTGACGGCATCATGGCCGTTGTCCAATTGGCAATGCGGATCGTTCACGAAAAGTCCCTCCAAAAATGACCGGCTATCGCCCAGGGCCCGGTGCCTGTTTGAGCAAGGTCACCACCGCAAAGGCGGCCATACCTTCCCCGCGTCCCAGGAAGCCTAGTTTTTCGGCTGTTGTGGCCTTCACTGACACCGCTTCAGGGGCAATTCCCAGCACTTGGGCAATGTTAGATCTGATTTGAGAGTAGTAGGGCGAGATCCTAGGGGTCTCCGCCACCACCGTTGCATCGATGTGCAACACGTTGGCCTCGGTGCGGAGGGTCTGCCACAAGGATTTCATCAACCCCAGACTCGACGCGTCTTTGTAGAAGGGATCGCCAGGGGGAAACCAAATGCCTATATCACCTTTGGATAGTCCGCCCAAAATGGCGTCCATTATTGCGTGGCACAAAACATCCCCATCCGAATGCCCCACTGGCCCCACACAGGATTCAATTAGGACGCCGCCCAAAACGCATTTTCTGCCCGCTTTTAAAGGGTGTATATCGAAACCGAACCCGGTGACCCAATGGCCAACCGCCCTTTTGCCGCAAGGTTCAGAGTTTCCTGCCCAAGTCTTTGGTGGGGTGCAGGCTTCAACAGCGGCCGCAGCGGGCAAGGCACGAAGCAGTTCAAAATCCTCCGGGTAGGTAAGCTTGATGTTGGTCCGCTCCCCTTTGACGACAGCCACAATTTGGCCAACCTCTTCCACCAGGCCGCTGTCGTCCGTTGAACGTGTTCCAAGGTCAAGAGCCCGCTCATAGGCCAGTCTGAGAAGGTCCGCCCGGAAAACCTGGGGAGTCTGAATGTTCACCAACGTATCCCGGTCAAAAGTCACATCTACAAAAAGGTCGGGACCGTTACCGGTTCCTCGCACCCTTTTGACAGTGTCACGGGGTCTTATCCCCGGAACGGCCGCCCCAAAGGTTTTAGCCGCTTCCCACACGCGGTATACAAGTTCCTTTGTAAAACGCGGGCGCGCCCCATCGTGCACACCCACCCATTGTGCCCCGGGCGGGATCGCGCGCAACCCCAAACAAACCGACTCTTGTCTGGTCGACCCGCCCTCTACTGCTATTACAGGCTTACGGGGCGAACCGAGGCTTTCCATCTTTTTCACCACATCGGCGAACCCCCGGGGAAGAGGCACGACTATCCCATCCGCTTCCGGAATCTCCAGTAACCTGGCAACGGTCAATTCCAAAACGGTCTTGTCCCCAACCAGTGCAAATTGTTTGGGCACTTGTAAATCTGCCCTATCCCCTCTGCCGGCGGCGGGGACTATGAACCAAAGCCGGTCACTCACCGTCTTGTTCTCTATCCAGATATTTGGGTTTGGCGAAGACCATCCTGCCTTGAGCAGTGCTGTGCACGTTTGTGACGATGACAGGGATGGTTTCGTTGAGATGCTTTTTGGCCTGTTCTATTACAACCATTGTACCGTCATCAAGATACCCCACACCTTGACCCGGCTGTTTTCCTTCCCTGTGCACTTCAACGAACAATTCTTCGCCCGGCACCACCATAAGTTTGAGCGCATTTGCAAGCCGGTTGACATTAAGTACGCCTACCTGCTGCAATTCGGCGATTTTTGCCAGGTTGTAGTCAGTAGTGATTATCTCGGCTCCCGCATCTTTACCCATCTTCAGAAGAAGCGAATCCACATCATGATCCGAACCTGTGGGCCACTCCCAAGTCAGCACTTCCACGGGCACGTCCTTTTGCAGAGTGTTCAGAGTATCCAGCCCGCGCCTGCCTTTGCTTCTTTTGAGACTGTCCGCCGAATCGGCGATGCGACGCAGTTCGTCTAAGACAAAATGGGGGATCACGATTGGGCCTTCAACAAACCCCGATTTACAGATGTCAACGATTCTGCCGTCAATGATTGTGCTGGTGTCCAGCAGTTTAGGGGCGGACACACCGGTAGGCAGCTCGTCCTTTTTGTCCGCTCTTGCAACTTTTGCAGCCTTTGACGCTTGTCTGAAGCGCCCGGGGCCCATGGCAACCAAATCGTCCTTTTTGCTCCTGGCCACCGCTATTCCGATATACGCCAGGACAACCAGGACAATAGACGGAAGGAAACTTCCCACGACAGGAATCTTGCTCAGCGATGGGGTCAATAAATTAGCAATTATAAGTCCAACAACGAGCCCCCCAACGGCTACCACAATGTCCTGAAGCGAAAGCCGCACAACCCTCCTTTCTATCCAGTTAATCCCGGTCAGCGCCAGGCGTGCGATTGCGGGTCCCGAAAAAAACATCACAACCGCTGCCACGGCGGCAACAAACAAAGTGATACCCGCGCCTTCCCAAATCCCCAATTCAGTGTTCAAGGCTTTTCCCAAAGGTCCTATGGCGTAAAAAGCACCCAGGCCCCCCAAAAGAGCCCCCAGAACAACAAAATAGGGCCGCGATTTTTCCAACCTCAACACCTCCCTCCGCTATTTATGGGCAATCTTTATTATATGCCATGGGATTTAGGGAGCCAACAGCCAAAGGGCCCGGTTGGGAAGTTTTCGCTTGGAGATGGACGTGACCTGGACCCAAACCCCTCCGGGAGGGAGGTATTGCCGTTTGACCCAGGACACCAGTTAATGGTACAATATTACCTGCTAAGTGCAATGGGAGGTATGAGTATGTTTAATGTGGGAGATCGCGTTGTATACCCAATGCACGGCGCCGGCACCATCGAGGGAGTCGAAGAAAAGGAAATTCTCGGCAAGACCCACCGGTACTATGTGTTGCGCCTGCCCATCGGGGACATGAAAGTCATGATACCCGTGGACAACACAGTGGAGATCGGTCTACGAGACGTCATCGATGCTGACGAAGTCGACAAAGTGATGGTGGTTCTCCGGCAGGAGTGCACCGCCATGTCCACTAACTGGAACAGGCGATACAGAAGTAATCTTGAAAAGATCAAAAGTGGAAATGTTTACGAACTTGCCGGTGTTGTGAGGAACCTTGCGGCCAGGGATCGCGAAAAAGGACTGTCTACAGGCGAGCGCAAGATGCTGGACAGCGCCAAGGAGATCCTGATCTCCGAATTGATTTTTGCCAAGAACTGGGACCGCGAAAAGGCCCTCCAGGTTCTTGAGCAAACCCTGTCCCCCGAGGATTGACTGCCGACTTGCCCCTGCTCGCTTTCTTGACTGTCAGACGGCACTTAAAGTAGAATTGTCTTTGCGCAGGTAAGGTGGGCGTGTGGCTCAGTGGGAGAGCGTTCGGTTCGCATCCGAAAGGCCGGGGGTTCGAATCCCCCCACGTCCACCAAGACTATCTCCACCCAGACCTTCGGCGAGGTGAAAACAAGTGAAGGACCTCCTGTGTGACGGCTTTCAGGAAACCGTGGAAGATCATCTTGTGAGACACCGAAGCATTCTCGATGTCATGAGCAAGCTTACCGAGGCAACCGGCAAAGTAAACAGGGCCGTGACCAAAGCGGTTACCGTGTGCGGATGCATCCAGATCACTGCAGGAAAACAGCAGATCCCCCCCGACTTGGACTCGCTTGAACATCTGAAGCAACATATGAAAACCCACCTTGAGGGAAAAATGTGCGACCACTGCGCTGAAGTTCTTGAAGACGAAATAGGCCGCAACCTTTTCTACCTTGCGGCGCTTTGCAACCTTACCAATCTGAATTTGTACGATATATTGCTGAAAGAACAGGACCGGATAGCCTGTCTCGGTATTTTTAATTTCTCCTGACCCTGTTGAGACAGTCCTTTTCTAGGTCAGCAGGCACGATTGATTGTCCGGAGACGGAGGCTTCACCAGGGCCTTTTGAACAGCCTCTTTGATAGTAGAAACACCCACGACGTTGGGACTAGCCTTGTGACTTTTTAGAAACCCGGCCGGCAATAAAACTGTTGCAAACCCTGTACGCAGTGCTTCTTTTGCTCGGTCTTCCATCCTGGAAACCATTCTGACCTCACCCGACAACCCGATCTCCCCGCAACAAGCCAAGCCGGGCCTCACAGGCATGTCGTAGTAGCTTGACATAAGGGCTATGCAGCAGGCCAAGTCGATGCCGGGTTCATCGACGCGAATTCCTCCGGCAATTTTCAAAAAGGCGTCTCGGCTATCAAGAGCAGATGCGAGTTTTCTAGCCAGGACCGCCAGTATGAGAGACACCCGTTGATGGTCTATCTCGCTGGTGACCCGGCGAGGGGCCCCGTACACGCTTGCCGCCACCAGAGCCTGCACTTCAAGGCAAATGGGTCTGTTTCCCTTGAGACTCGCCGCAACGCACGACCCTACATTGCCCTCGTGCCGCTCGGATAAGAAAATACCCGAGGGATCGGATACCTCTGTCAGGCCTTTGTCTTCCATCTGAAACACTGCGATCTCGTTAGTGGCCCCAAACCTGTTTTTTTGGGCGCGGACAATCCGGTAGAGATGGTCAGTATCCCCTTCAAAATATAACACGCAGTCAACCAAATGCTCTAACAGCCTTGGCCCCGCTATGCCCCCCGCCTTGACCGTGTGTCCCACCATCACTACAGTAAGGCCCCGGCCCTTGGCATACTGCAAAAGCTTGGTAGCGCAGGATCTGACCTGGGTGGGGCTCCCGGGAAGCGACGCGACCGACGAATCCTCGCAGGTCTGAATGGAATCGATTATGAGAAGGCGTGGTCTCAGTTCCTGGCATAGGGTCAACACCCGGTCCACATTCTGCTCGGAAGCAAAATACAACCGGGGGGAGTCCAGCCCCAACCTGTCGGAGCGCATCTTGACTTGGCCACTAGACTCCTCACCGGACGTGTACAACACGGCACCAAGACTCCCTGACACTTTGTCGGCCACCGAAAGAAGCAAAGTGGATTTCCCTATCCCTGGTTCCCCGCCCAGAAGCACCATCGACCCCGGGACGAATCCCCCTCCCAAGACGCGATCCAATTCGCTCATGCCACTTGTGAAGCGAAACACATCTTCCGCCGGCACTTGCCTGAGCACGACGGGCTTTGCCGGAGGAATTGACGTGACAACTCGCGGGTCTCTTTCGAGTTCCTCCACCAAAGTATTCCACTCACCGCACTGCGGGCACCTTCCGTACCAGCGAGGAGCAGCATAACCACAAGAAGAACAGACAAATTTCGATAAAGAGCGCGGCATAGCACCAATCCCTTCAAAGGTTTTGATTCTATACCGCGCCTGCTGCTTCCTGCGCAATAACCCTTGTTCCCAAAGGCACCGGGAAACCCTTTAGACAGTCCCCTGGGCCTCCACGGCCTCCACCAAGGTTTTGAACGTGAAGTTTCCATCTGGATCCAAGTCCACTGTGACAGCATCCCCGGGCTTGAACTCACCCTTCAACACCATGTCAGACAAGGGATCTTCGATCAACCGCTGGATGGCCCGCCTCAACGGTCGGGCGCCAAAATTAGCGTCGGTCCCTTCCGCAATGAGCTTTTCCTTAGCCTTGCCGGCCACCGTCACTGTGACATCTGTGGAATCCTTGAGCCTGGATTCCACTGCTTTCAACTGAAGGTCAACTATGGATTGGAGGTGTTCCACCGCCAAAGCGTGGAACACGATAATTTCGTCGACTCTGTTCAAAAACTCGGGCCGAAATACCTTCTTGACCGCATCCATGACCTTATCCTTCATCTCAACGTGAGCTTTTTCAGGGTCGCGCACAGCAGTGAAGCCCAAAACTGCTCTGCCGTGAATGACCTCGGCACCCGCATTGGAAGTCATGATTATCACTGTATTCCGAAAGTCCACAGTCCTTCCCCTGGCTTCTGTCAACCTTCCGTCTTCCAACACCTGCAAAAGGACGTTAAACACGTCCGGATGGGCTTTTTCGATTTCATCCAAAAGAACTACGGAATAAGGCTTCCTCCTGACAGCTTCCGTAAGCTGCCCGCCTTCGTCAAAACCAACGTAGCCCGGGGGCGCGCCAACTAGTCTGGATACTGTGTGCCGCTCCTGGTATTCGGACATATCCAGCCTTATCATGGCATCTTCGTCGTTGAATAACGATTTGGCCAAAGTCCTGGCAAGTTCCGTTTTGCCTACTCCCGTGGGCCCCAGGAAGATAAACGAGCCTATGGGACGTTTGGGGTCTTTCAAACCCGCCCTTGAACGCCTTATGGCCCGAGAAACCGCCGAAACCGCTTCATCCTGACCGATAACCCGCCTGTGCAGCTCCTCCTCCATCCCCAAAAGCCTCTCCGTTTCCGCAGCTGCAAGCCTGGTAACAGGAACGCCCGTCCAGTCGGACACAATTGCAGCAATGTCCTCGGAAGTAACGGTCGACTTCACAGGCACGTCGTTCTTCTGCCATTCTTTTTTCTTTGTTTCCAGAAGTCTTTTCAGCTCCTGTTCTTTGTCCCGAAATTCAGCTGCCCTTTCAAACTGCTGCTCGGCCACAGCCGATTCTTTCTCTTTGGCAAGTCTCTCGATCTCCGCTTCCATGTTCTGCAAATCCACAGGGGCCTCGAAAGCTTTCATCCGCACCCTTGACCCTGCTTCGTCAATAAGGTCTATCGCCTTGTCCGGAAGGAACCTGTCCGCCACGTAACGGGCCGACAGCCGGGTAGCACTTTCCAAAGCTTCGTCGGTGTATTTCACCTTGTGATGGGCTTCATAACGGTCCCTGAGCCCTTTCAGAATGTCGATAGTTTGGTCCACCGTTGGCTCGGAGACCATGACAGGCTGGAAGCGCCGTTCCAGGGCCGCATCTTTTTCAACGTGTTTGCGGTATTCGTCCAAGGTGGTCGCGCCTATGCTTTGGAGTTCGCCTCTGGCAAGCATGGGTTTCAAAATACTGGATGCATCTATTGCGCCCTCTGCCCCGCCTGCCCCGATGATGGTGTGCATTTCGTCGATGAACAAGATGACATTCCCGGCACGTCTTATCTCTTCTAGAACTCTCTTCAATCTCTCTTCAAACTCACCTCTGTATTTGGTCCCGGCGACAAGGGAAGCCAAATCCAATGCCACAACCCGTCTGCCCTTCAACATTTCTGGCACAGTGCCATCGTTTATGACCTGAGCCAAACCCTCTGCCACCGCGGTCTTGCCGACCCCGGGCTCGCCTATCAGAACAGGGTTGTTCTTGGTCCGCCGGGACAAGATTTGCATAACCCTTTCGATTTCTCTTTCCCTTCCGATTACGGGGTCCAGTTTTCCCTGGGCAGCCAGTTCAGTCAAATCGCGACCATAGTTGTCCAACGTCGGGGTCCTTTTGTTGTCACCCCTCCTTGGCGAACCGGCGCCTTTGCCCGAACTTGGGGCGGAAGAATCGCCCCCCAACCTCTTGGCCACTTCATCTCTGGCTTTCTGGAGGTCTGCCCCTTGCTTGATCAAAACCTGCCCTGCAACCCCATCTTCTTCTTGCAGCAGAGCCAGCAGCAAATGCTCAGTGCCTATCCAAGAGTGTCCCAAATCTTGAGCCTGTTCGGCCGCCGCCTGAAGCACTTTTTTGGCCAATGGGCTTGCAGATTCCACGCTTGATGAGGCCGGCTTTCGTTTCGCAACACTGTCGATCTCATGAAGAATTCTGTTGGGGCTCAAACCCATAGACCGGATGACCTGCACCGCAAGACTTTCCGGCTGCCGGAGCAGCCCCAACAAAATGTGTTCCGTATCCATAGCGTCAGCCCCGCGGCTGCGCGCTTCTTCCTGAGCCCAGGTCAGCACGCGCATGGCACGTTCCGTGTACCTGAGTTTACCGTTCACCTAATGACCCCCTTTGTGACTGTCTCCTCTTAAATGTTTGCACTCTGACAACTAAACCGCTGACGCTTTTCAATCTGTTCCGCCAGTGCGGCTTTCGCTACGTGAGATGTTTTCTTATCAAGTCGGCTCGTTTGACGTCCCTTTCGTCGGGAGCCAAGGCTTTACCGGTGGTCCGCTGAACGAAATTCGGTTGGGAAATCACCAAAATCTCGTTTATGCCTTTCACGTCGATGCCCGGCATCATCCCGAGTTCCACCCCAAGCCTCACCAGGGACCAAAGCTTAACGGCCTCCGCCGAGCTCATGCTCCTGGCATTGGTCAGTATTCCCCATGCCCTGAATATGCGGTCTTCAAGCTCCCAGCGCCTCGATTTGCACAAATTCTCCCTGTACCGTTTTTCTTCAGTCACCACTTGTTTTGCAACCAGCGATAAGTTTTCCAGAATCTCTTTTTCCGCCTGGCCCAGAGTAATCTGGTTGGAAATCTGATATACGTTGCCTTTTCCTTCCGTGCCTTCCCCGTATATGCCCCTTACTACCAAACCCAGTTTGTTAATGGCAGAAAGCACCCGGGATGTTTCATTGCCGAGAGCCAATGCCGGAAGGTGAACCATTACGGAAGCCCTCAAGCCTGTGCCCGCGTTCGTAGGGCATGCCGTCAAAAACCCGGCCTTTTCGTCATAAGCAAAGTGGAGTTTTTCGTCCATTAAATCATCGGTGCCGCTTGCGGTTATCCAAGCTTCGTCCAACTCCAAGCCCGAATACAGGCATTGGATCCTGAGATGATCTTCTTCGTTCACCATAACCGACACTCTTTCGTCACGCCTGGTGGCAAGCCCTTTGCCAAAACCGCTTTCAGCATGCTGAGGGCTTATCAGGTGCTTTTCCACCAGAACTTGCCTGTCCAAAGATGATACTGAATTCAAATCAAGGCACACCAGCTCGCCCCAGGTACCTTTTGCGTTAAGATCCGAAACTGCCGAAAACACCCGAGACAAAACGTCCTTTGCAGAATCCTCCGCCAAAAGATGGGGAAACGGGACATCTTTGAGGTTTCTGGCCAACCTTACACGGGATGAAATCACCACGTCGCCAAGACTTCCCGAACCGTCCATCCAGGCGGAAGAAGAGCTGCCCACCATGGCGCGAAGTGCGTTCATTTCTTTGTCTTTCATCCCTTTTCACCTCGCAGTCTTTGCTCCAGAACCTTGATCTTGTCACGAATCACCGCGGCGTTTTCGTATTCTTCGGAAGCAACCGCCGAAGCCTGGTCCTTTTTGAGCTGTTCCAATTCCCTTCTGAATTTAGCAAACCCCTGGGCAGCGGCGGGGGCTTTTCCTGCATGCCTTTCGGACCCGTGTATCCGCCTCAAAAGCGGCTCCAGTTTATCTTTGAAGGTTTCATAGCAGCGGGAACAACCCAACCGTCCAACCCTGGCAAAATCCCTGTAGCTCATCCCGCAAACGGGGCACCTGGCTTGTTCTCCCGGACTTTCCTGGGCCAAAGTCCCTTTCACCTGGGAACCCAACAGCGCGGACAAGAGATTGTTGATGGAAAACGCCGGCTGAAAAAGCACGTTGAAAACTCCCCGTTTTTCCGCGCAATCCCTGCACAGGTTCATGGTAGTTTTCTTCCCGTTCACGACCTGCTCGAAGCGCACTACTGCAGGCAGTTTCCCGCAACCTTCGCAGATCACGATTCCTCACTCCCCTTTGTGGAGAAGTACGCGTTCAACATCGCCTTAAACACATTTGCCCTCACTTCATCCCTGCCGGGCAACGTCATAGCCAAAGCATTCCTTGAAGTGGCCGCCCTCATTACCCTGAAGGCCCGTTCATCGATAAACCCCTCGTCCCAAAGTCGCGCCAGATGATCGTGGGCTTCGTTTTGGCTCAAATACGGACCTACCCCGCCCATCATCTCACGCAAATCCCTGTGTCCGAGTTCCACCTTGGTGAGACGGATGAACCCCCCTCCACCTCTCCGGGATTCGATTATGTAACCCCGTTCCGGAGAAAAACGTGAGGAGATGACATAGGATATTTGAGAAGGAGCGCACCGAAACTCTTCGGCCACCACAGTCCTTTGAATCTCAGCCATTCCTTCCCCGGCGTCGATTAAAGCCCTGATGTACGCTTCAATCACATCCGTGAGACTCGCCATACGCGCCACCTCCTGATTCGACTTTGCCTTTCTTTGACCTTCCCTCTTATATTATACTTCACCCGGAATTTTTCAATACCTTGCAACCGTTTTGTGGCCTGAAGGTCTGCATTTCCCGGGATACCGGCATTATTTGCTGGTGCGCTCAGCAAGAAATCGTTCTGCAGACCAAGCTGCGTTTGCGCCGTCTCCGACGGCCGTTGCAACTTGCCTGAAAAGTTTGTCTCGGATATCGCCTGCAACAAACAACCCGGGAGTTCGGGTCGACATGTCTTCTGCCGTTTTGACGTACCCCGATGGGGAGATATCCACCAAGGACTCAACCGGTGAAACGTTGGGCGTGGAGCCGACGTAAAGAAACAATCCGCTAACCGCCATTTCTTCTGTATTATCCGCAATCAAGTCTTTTACCAGTATGGACTCCACTTGTTTGCGGCCCAAAACCCCCTCGACCACGGCCGACAGTCTGAGGCGTATCTTGGGGTGCCCGACGACACCTTTGACCGCGGCCTGACCTGCCCTGAATTGATCACGCCGGTGGATTATGACTACCTCTCTTGCAAACCTGGTCAAGAACAGGGCCTCCGTCAGAGCGGAATCCCCCCCTCCCACAACGGCTACGGTTTTGTCCCTATGAAGCGGGCCGTCACAGGTGGCACAAAAGCTGATCCCCCTGCCCAGCAGCGGGCTTTCCCCCGCCACCCCAAGCCTTTTGGGTGTTGTCCCCGCAGCATAAATCACGGCCAGGGCCCTGTATTGGCTTTCCGCAGACCGAAGGGCAAAAACATGGTCTGCTTTCCCCAAGGTTTGCACCTCATCGTACAGGATTTTGGCCCCAAAAGCCTTGGCCTGCTCGGCCATAGCTTCCATGAGCCCGAACCCCGAAATTCCCTGGGGGAAGCCCGGGTAATTGTGTATCATGTCCGTAGTACTTGCTTGGCCTCCGCCTCCCATGGGATCCAAAACCACAGTATCAAAACCTGCCCGGGCCGAATAAATAGCCGCTGTCATACCGGCAGGGCCACCTCCTACTATTAATACATCTAACATGTCTTTTTCCACGAAACCGCCTCCCGCAATATTCTGCTTAGATGCTACCATGGTAAAACTTTACGTCTCAAGGCAACGACTCTTTTTGCATAAACGGACAGGGAACCTGCCCTTGTGCACTCCGGGCGCGCCCCGGAAAATCCGGTGTTACGCTTACGCGACGCGGGAAGACTAAGGGCGAGTTCAGCACAGGTTGGCGGCGGGAGTGTGAAACATGTCCATGGATTTCAGACGGTTGAAAGACTTGCTCAAAACGGATAAATGGCTGTGGATTCCCGGGGCGGCAGCGGCAATCATTTTGGCAGTGGTCATATGGGGCCAGCGGCACGGGGCTAAGCCGCCTAGAACCACGGAAGAGCCGACAGTATCAGTGTATTTCCATGAAACCGGCGATATCAAATCTATGCCCTTGGAAACCTATTTGCAGGGAGTGGTGGCAGCAGAGATGGAACCCTCCTGGCCAACCCAGGCCCTGGAGGCACAGGCCATTGTCGCCCGCACTTACACCATGAAGAAACTTGAGGAAGGCAACATCCCAGGCAAAAATGCTCAGGCGAGCACAAACCCCAAAGAATTTCAGGCCTACAACGCTGCAAGGGTCAACGACAGGGTTAAAGCGGCTGTGCAAAACACCCGGGGGCAAGTGATAACTTACAGAGGCAAACCGATTATGGCGTGGTTCCATGCCGCTTCTGGCGGCAAAACAGCTTCGGCGGCAGAAGGTCTGAACTTCAAGAAAGAGTCTACTCCGTATGTTGCGCCCGTAACGGATGTTCAGACGCAGCCGGTGCAAACCTGGCAGCATACCTTTTCAAGCGAGGCCATCTCCCGGGCATGCTCGACTTTGGGAGTTGATGTTGGTCACGTAACCTCTGTGAAAATCGGGAAAAAGGGTCCTTCGGGGCGGGCAGAGACTCTGGAAATCAACGGCAAGAGCGTGTCTGCGCCTTCCTTCAGACTTTCGGTGGGTGACCGGCAAATGAAATCCACTCTGTTGGACGAAGTCCGTATTGTCGGTGACTCGGTGGTGATGAAAGGCCGCGGTGACGGCCACGGTGTTGGGATGTCCCAATGGGGAGCGTGGCTTATGGCCCAACGGGGTAAATCCGCAAGCGACATAGTCAATTATTACTATAAAGGGATCAAAATCCAGAGTTTGTGGAAATAGACCCCGTCGGCTCGTGACCGGACAGCCGCACACACAAAAGCCCTGCCGGAGCTCCCGGCGGGGCTTTTTGGGCATTCTGGGACAAGACGAGCCTGCCCCCTTTTGCATTATCCTATCGCGGTTGCTCTCTTGCCCTTCTGGCTCCCTCTATAATGTCTGAAGAGATGTTCACGGGCACTTCTTCATAATGGTCGAATTCCATGCTGAAAAGTCCGCGCCCTTGGGTCATGGACCTCAGGTCAATGGCGTATTTCTGAATCTCAGCCAAAGGAGCGGTTGCTTTGATCACTTGAATGTGGCCCTTTGTTTCCATTCCCAAAATCCTGCCCCGCTTTTTGTTCAGATCCCCCATGATATCTCCCATATACTGCTCCGGGACAGTTACCTCGAGCCGCATGACAGGCTCCAAAATGACGGGTTGCGCTTCGGTCAGCCCTTTCTTAAAAGCCAGAGACGCTGCAATCTTGAACGCCATTTCTGATGAGTCCACCGTATGGTAAGAGCCGTCGTACAAAGTTGCCTTAAGGTTCACCACCGGGTAGCCTGCGAGGACGCCTTCGGCCAGAGCTTCCCGAAGACCTTTTTCAACGGCAGGAATGTACTGCCTGGGCACCGCACCTCCAAAAATCTTATCTACAAATTCGAAATCTTTGTCGGCCACGGGCACAAATTCGATCCAGACGTGTCCGAACTGACCACGCCCGCCGGTCTGTTTTTTGTGCCTGCCTTCCGCCTTGGCAGAACCTTTGATAGTCTCCCTGTAAGGAACCCGCGGAGTAGTCAATTCCACATCGACGCCGAATTTTCTCTTCAATTTGCCGGTAGTGACATCCACGTGCACTTCACCGAGGCCCGACAAAATCGTCTCTCCGGTCTCGGCGTTTCTTTCCACACGTATGGTGGGGTCCTCCTCAGTAAGCCGGTTTAGCCCCATTCCTATCTTGTCCTCGTCACCCTTAGTTTTTGGATGGACCGCGACTGAATAAACCGGGACGGGGAAGCTCATGGAAGGATAGACTACAGGTTGTTCGGTTCGGCACAAAGTGTCTCCCGTCAAAGTCTCCTGAAGCTTGGCCACCGCACCAATATCCCCTGCAACAACCCCGGGGACAGGTTCCTGGGTCTTGCCTTTGATGGTGTACAGCTGGCCCACCCTTTCGGATCTGCCCCTCGTCGAGTTAAAATACGTATTATTTGCCATAAACTTGCCCGAGTAAACCCTGAACAGCGTCAGTTTTCCCACGTAAGGATCGGCAGTGGTCTTGAAAACCAAAGCGGAAAAGGGTGCGTCGCTTGCAGCTTCCAACACAACCTCGGCATCCTTGCCCGGGAGAGTCCCTTTTATGGCAGGGACATCTTTGGGGGAAGGCAAATAATCAACCACGGCATCCAGCAGCTGACCGACTCCGATGAGTCTTGCGGCGGACATGGGGATGGCAAGAAACACCTTGCCGGCGATCGACGCCAGGCGCAGTCCACGAAGAATTTCCTCGTCGGACAAATCCCCTTCCTCCAGGTACTTTTCCATCAGATCGTCGTCCCCGTCGCAGGCACTTTCGGTGAGCATTTCCTTTACCTGTCCAAGAGAACCGGCAAGATGTGCGGGGACTTGTTCCTCCGCGACTTTGCCGTCCCGTCCAACCGAGTACATTTTGTTCCTGATAACGTCGGCAAGACCTCTGAATTCCCCCTGGGCACCGACGGGCAAATACAAAGGGATAACGCGCCCTCCAAAACTGCTCCTGATTTTGGCCAGGACGGCATCAAAGTCGGTATTTTCCCGGTCCAGCTTGTTGATGGCAAAAAGCCTGGGCAACCGGTATTCCTCAGTATATTGCCACACTAGCTCCGTTCCCACTTCAACTCCGCCGGTAGCATCCACAATAATTACGGCCCCGTCGCCAATTCCCAAGGAAGATCGGACTTCTCCCGCAAAGTCAAAATAACCGGGGGTGTCCAGGATGTTTATCTTGTTGCCTTTCCACTCCACGGGGGCAACCGATGTAGTAATAGTCGTCTTTCTTCGTATTTCCTCGGGATCAAAATCCAATATTGACGTTTCGTCGTCAACCTTGCCAAATCTGTCATTACCTCCGGAGACATAAAGCATAGCGTCGCCCACTGTTGTTTTACCCGCCCCGCTGTGGGAAACGAAGGCGACATTTCTGATGCTGTCCGTCGAATACTCCTTCATAGGGCATCTCCTCCTGCAATAAAAGGAACACAATGGCTCCCCGGGAATGATACCAATTCCAACGCCTGGGGCGCAAGCGACAACGAGGCACCCAAATACTGCAGCTTACCGCAATAAAACGCCCCAAACAGAGGTGCGGGCAAACAACCGGACTCAAATAAGACAGAAGAATGTCCGTGTGCTCATTAAGAAGACCGTCAACCCTCTGTCTGTTTGAGTCCGGCTGTTTATAGGAGCCTCCTCTTTACCGGAGAACGCAGCCCAAATAAGATTTCACTTCAGCGATGGTATCCAGAGCCACAGCATGGTCCCAAATGGATCTTGCCTCATGCGAATCTAGGTTTCTCACTATTTCTTTCACAACCGGTATTGCAGCCGGGTCCATGCTAAGCTCATCCAAACCAACGCCCACGAGCATGGGGACAGCCAACGACATCCCTGCCATTTCCCCGCACATGGCAACCGGAATGCCCTTTTTATGACCCTCTACGACAGTCCTTTCAATAAGGCGGAGTACTGATGGGTAAAGCGGGTCCGACAAATAATCTACCAAAGAATTGCCGCGGTCAGCCGCCATCGTATATTGCACCAGGTCATTAGTGCCAATGCTGAAAAAATCACATTCGTTTGCAAGGACATCCGCTTGGATAGCGGCACTGGGCACTTCCACCATGATCCCCAATGGGATTCCGGGGGCTACCGCTATACCCTGAGCCTCCAGCTCTGCAAGAACTGTCAATGCCTCTTGTTTGGCCGTCCGGAGTTCTGTCACATCGGAAATCATGGGGAACATGATTCGGAGGCTACCATACACAGAAGCCCTGAACAGCGCCCGCAGCTGCGTTCGGAATATCGCCCTTTCCCTCAAGCATAGTCTTATGGCGCGAAGCCCAAGAAACGGATTATCCTCCGGCGGCAGTCTGAGATACCCAATATGTTTATCTCCGCCCGCATCCAGAGTCCTTATTACGACGGGCTTAGGCGCCAGCCTTTTGAGAATGTGTTTGTAGGTCTCAAACTGCTCATCCTCGGAAGGATGGCCTTCTTTACCGATGAACAGAAACTCGGTACGTAACAGCCCCACCCCTTGAGCTCCTGCGCTTTCGACGAGCCCCAATTCCTTGTCTCCGCCAATGTTGGCGGTTAGCAAAATCGGGCTCCCGTCTGTCGTTACAGCAGGCAGGTTTTTCAGCACCGACAAATGACGCTTCCTGTCCAGCAAAGTCCCAATTCTCTTCTTGAACTCCTCAACCTCAGCCGGATCAGGCCCGACCCAAACCTCTCCTTCATCACCATCTACCGCCAAAATGTCACCGTCTTTTACTCCTTCAGTCGCGTTGCCCACACCCATAACAGCCGGTATACCCAAAGAACGAGCCAGAATCGCCGTGTGCGAGGTCTGACCCCCTTTGTCAAGGACAATCCCACTCACCGCCCGCGCGTCAAGCGCAGCAGTGCCAGAAGGTGTGAGGTCTTCAGCGACGAGCACAGCACCATCTACAAGTGTCGTTCCAGATCCCGGCTCGGATCCATCACTCAGACAAGACACAACTCTTTTGCCAATATCTCTTATATCGGCAGCTCTGGCGGCAAGATGCGGGTCAGGAAGAGATTCAAGGGCCTTAGCTTGGGCTTCGCAGGCCTTAATGGTCGCCTTTTCTGCCGACACAAGCTCGTCCGAGATAATCCTGGAAACCAATGAGGCAAGGTGCGCATCCGCGATCATAAAGGCCTGCGCCTCAAAAATTCCAGCCTGCCCGTCCCCTACTTTCTGGGCCATCTCTTTTTTGAGCGTTTGCAGTTGCTCGAAGGCGACAGCACTCGCCTCCTGAAAGCGGGCTATCTCAAGCATCACCTCGGCTGTTGTGATGGAGCGTCCCACATGTTCGAAATTCGGGCCACGCATCACTACAGCGTGGCCGATACATAGACCGGGCACTCCAGCAACACCCCTCAGCCGTTTCCTCATCAAAAAAGCACCCCCGGCTCTTTGGGTTCGCCTATAGCTATCAGAGCGGCGAGTTTTTCAACAGCCTCGTTTTCGCCCTCGCCGTCTGCACGTATGCGAATCTCCTGGCCACGCCTCGCCCCCAAAGCCAGAATCTGCAGTATGCTTTTGCCATCGGCCGTCCTGCCTCCACTTTCGACCCATATTTGGCAGGGGTATTTCAGGGCTTCGCGGACGAAGACTGCTGCTGGCCGCGCATGCAGCCCAACATCGCTCCCAATTGCCACCTTACGTTCTGTCACTGGAAACCCTCCTATTGCTCGCCGAATGGCAATTCAGCAATAAAACAACACACCGGTAGAACTCCGAAAAACATGGACCAAAATACACCGGGTAAGCACCTACTCCCACTTGTCACTCGACTTTGACCCAAGCACAGCGGTCTGTTGAAGGCCTTGCTAGCCTTGACCGCGCAATCATCGTTCATCAAAAACCCGAGAGCTTATCCATCCACGCTGAACAGGAATAACTCTTATCACATATTACAATGTCAGTTTTTCACAGCAGGGCAAAGATCAAGATCGGTTTGAGAAACAGACTCCAGGCCGGCCTCAACTTTGGCCATGATGTCGTAGAATGTATCCCACGGCGCATATACTATGTTATTTTGTGAGCAGAATTTTTCGAGACAATCTCTGGCGAAAATTAAGTCGCAATGAACAGCCGCATATCGGTCCCCCAGCCCGTCACCAACGTATGCTACCTGCGGATTGACAGCTCGAAGCTCTTCCACACAGAGTCTCTTGCAAGTTGGACACAGGTCACATGACAGGTTCGGCAGACCCCAGACAGGTTTGTTGATTGATCCGAAAAGAACATCGTTGGCGTATGTGCGGATGCCTTGCACCCCTTCTGTGCGAAGTAGTTCTTCTATATAGAACCCGAAACCGCCGCTTGCAATCAACAAACCGAATCCCTTTGAGCGGGCCCACTCAACAAACTGTACGAATCCGGGTCTTATACTGACAGAGCCCAGGACAAACTCCATCACCGTTTGCTTGTCGGTGGGAAACAAAGAACACAGGTCCAGCATGCTCCTGCCGTCGAAATGGTCCCTTGAGCTTCGCTTCAGATCATTCCATTCCTGACGGGCAAAACTATCCAGAAGAAGTTCCGTAGCATCCTCCACGGTAACGGTCCCATCAAAATCCAACAAGAAGGCGAGTTCAGCACGTTCATAGGTCTTCGGGTGCGTCATGGTCATGTTTGCTTTCCCTTCTCAAACAGGTCAATAATCCGCTTAGCCAAATTCGTCTCGGTTATCGTAGTCATCACTATGTCAAGCGCATGCATCCAAAGAAGCCCCGGCGACCCCTCGGCTTTCGCTTCCTGCTTCGCCCATTCGGCTAGTGCTAGCCGTTGCTGTTCATAAGCCTCACCGATTTTGCGGTCGGCTTCATCCAGTTGAGCCCTGGCTGTCGATAGATCCCCCGCAGCGTAAGTATCAAGAGCCTCGTACGCCAGCGATTTGGCTGTGCCAGCCAGAACAATCATCTCTAGAGTTCGCTCATCAGCGTTCACGTTTTCCCTCCTCATTCAGCAGCCTGAGCCAAACCCGGGCTACATGGAATCAACAGCGGGGATTTCCCCAAGATTTCAGGTCAGTCCCCGCTCATTGGATCTCCTAGCTTCCGGGGCACATGGCTGAATCTAGTTAAGCATCGATACTCAAAGCCTCTTTGGCCGCAAGCTGTTTGTCATAGATTTTGAAGAACGGATACCAGACGGCCCCAGTTACTGCTAGGTTCACTGCAAACAGAACAACTGCCCGCCAGTCCCCACCGGTAGCCAGATACGAAGCAATTGGGTTGGGGAGCGCCCACGGAACCATCAGGAATGTCCTGGAGACCAGGCCGATGGAAGTAGCTAAGTACGTTACAGTCGCAGCCGCCACCGGCGCCAGAATGAACGGAATGGCCATGATGGGATTAAGCACAACAGGAAGGCCGAAAGTTATCGGTTCGTTTATGTTAAAAAGCGCAGGAATCAGTTCAATTTGCCCTATTCTCCTAAGCTGTAGCGAGCGGGCTCTCAATAGGAAGAAAACCAGGGCAAGCGTACAACCCGAACCGCCAATCATGCTGAAAATGGAAAACAGAACCTTGGTACCGACGTGGGGCATGGCGATGCCGGCCTGCACCGCCGCGGCATTGTCTGCAAGGAATTTCATCCATATCGCATCCGCCGGGGTAACAATAACCATAGCATGGATTCCCACAAGCCACGGCAAATTCATGATAAACGCCCAAAGCATAACACCCGGAAGAGAGTCTGCTCCAATTACCAACGGTCTCAGAGCGGAGTCTATGAGGACGTTTAGGTCAATTCCGAGCACGAGGCGGACGATACCAAGAATCGCCGCTATCGCGAACGCGGGAACCAGGGCCGTGAACGATGCGCTCACAGCCGGAGGAACCCCTTTCGGCATCCGGATGACGAAGTTTCGGGCGATTAGAAAATGGTAGACTTCTACGGCAAACATCGCCGCGATTATGGCCACGAACAACCCGCTTGGTCCCAGATTGCCGATTGCGAGACCACCGTCACTAGGCGGGTTTAGCATGATTAAGGCCATCACAGAGAGAAGACCTGCGAAAGGTGCATTTATGCGGTAACTTGAGGCAAGCTGATAGCCGATCATGAACGCTGCATAAACACCTGCAAGACCGAATGTCACGTTGAACATGGTTAGAAGGCTGCCCTTATAAGGTGCAATGAGAGTTGCCCACCCGCCAATTGGCAAGGCCGCCGCCAGAAGGAAAAAAGAACCTGTGACAATGAACGGTAAAGCGGCGAGAAGACCGTCTCGTATCGAACGGACGTGTCTTTGTTCGGCAAATCGATTCGCCTTTGGAGCTAGATGATTCTCCATCCACAGCCCGAGTTTTTCCAGCATGCCATTCACTCCTTCCTCATCAATCACATCCGCATCACTTCAGATTGCCACCGGCCCCTTCCACGGACTTCAGAATAGTGTCGAGAACCGCTTCGCCATCAGCAGTGGCATACGCCATGTTGTCGACGGTGGCACACTTGCCGCCGGCAGACGATACCAGTGGTTCGAGCTGCCTTCGCATGAAAGCTGTCTGAGGAGCAAACAACACTACGTGCGGAAGGTAGGACTGAATAAAGTCCTCTATGCCGCCTGTCCCTCTGCTTTTGAGCTCCACGCTCAAACCCCGCCGTTCGGCTGCCTTGATGACATTTTCTTCGATCATGCTGGAGGTAAAACCCATGGCGCACACGATAAGGACTTTGATTGTTTTACTTGGCACGGGAATTCCCCCTGTACATTGCTTTTTCCTAATGAGTTCCCGGAGGAAACACGATCCTGCTCATTGCCGCATAACGGGGGTCGTCGTTTCTGATTAAGTCTGGGTTTAGGCCCCTGACAACCGCCAGATGGTACGCAAGGAGCTGCCCGGGCACCACATTCACAAGGCTGCTGAGCAGTTCATCGCCGGTGTTCGGCACTTGGATCACATCATCCGCCACCGACGACATTGCAGACCTCGGATCGTTTGTGACTACTACCACGCGAGCTGCGGCCATCCTGGCTGCTAATACGACATCAAGGCACCTTCTGTCGGCCGGACCCCCGCTCTCGAAGCACACAACCACTGAACTACTATCTACCGGCTGCAGGCGGCCATGGACGACCTCTTCCGATTCAAATCCCTCGGCAACTGAGTAATTGGCCTCTTTCATCTTCAAAGCCGTCTCTACGGCCACGACCTGGTTCGGCCCGCTTCCAACGAAAAGCCAATTCCGTGTGTCTTGGCAAGACTTTGCCAATGTGGCAAGGTGTTCGTCAAGAGTTCCAACAGCCGACCCCACCTTGTCAGGTATGCCGGCCAACAGGCCCTCCCAATGCAACCGTTTCTCGGGGCGGAGAAATCGCGAGAAGGAACCCCACTCGAGAGCCAACAGAAGATTCATCATCAGCATTGTCGTGAAGCTCTTCGTTTTTGCATAGACTCTGTCAGCCCCCCCAGGAACGATTAACGAATGTGTCGCGGCGGTGCAAAGGGGGGTGCCGGGAATGTTGGTGACCGAAAGAACGAAACCCGCAGATTTCGCGGCCAGGATGAGAGAATCGATTGTGCACTTGGTTTTCCCGGAGTGAGAAAACGCAATCACCCCAGCATCTGCGGCAAGACCACTAGGCGGGTACTGCAACAGATCGAACGAGGATAACGGGTGTACGTCAAGCCCTGCCAACTTTTGAAAAGCATAACGGGCGTAGGCAGCCGCATGGAAGGAAGTTCCACAACCGATCGCGTAGAGCCTGTTTGTCTTGGTCGAGCTTAGGGACGCTCCCAGGTCTCTTGTGAAGGTTTGCGCCGGCACGTCAAGCGCTTCCTGCAAACAACGTGCCGTATCGCGTATTTCCTCAATCATAATGTGATTGACAGCCTCAGTCAACGTCCTCACCTCCGTGGCTTTGTACTGACGGTTACCCTTGCCATAAGGGTAGATACTCCCTGTGGGCTGCAAGATACTTGTCAAGCAGCTGTTTAGCTATCCTGTAACTGCTCACCATTGGGTGAATCGTAAGCGCTTTGATCCCAGCCTCGTATGACCCGTTAATCGCAGCCCTAATCGTCAATTCCTCGTAGGCCTTGTGTATCTGGATTATCCCGCGGATCTCCGGAGGTAAGTGGCCTACGTTCAGAGGCCATATCCCGTCTTTGCGAATAAGCGCAGAAGTCTCGATCGCCACATCATCCGCCAAATCTGACACAGTCCCGTTGTTTTGCACATTTACCGCCATAAGGACTTTTCGGTCGTTGGCTAAGCCATCGAGACAAGTGAGGACGCCGGGGGAGTATCCCCCAGGGCCATAGGCCCTACTGCGTTCGATGTCCGAACCGCCACGCCCAGGAGCAGCCTCAACGAGTTCTTCCATGGAGGAACCATGCTTCATGTACTCCAGTAACGCAGTCTCTATAGCAACAACATCTTCCGCGCGAACACGGTTCTTGCTACGGGACCACTCGGCACGCTCCTTGAAGTAGAAGGTAGAGGATGGATGGTCCAAAGACCATATCGGCCAACGCCAGTTCCTGAACAGGTGGCCATCCCCGATGAACTCCACTTCCTGCTCCAGCCTTTCCGCCTCCAGGGCGAATTTTTCAGCAACGATATCATCGGGAACTTTCTTCCCATCGATGAATACGCCCAGAATCCATCCGAGGTGGTTGAGCCCAGTGTAACGGATGTTCAACCTGGAGACATCGACTCCCATCACGGTCGCTATGTGGGGTAGAATTGTAATCCCGCCGTGGCACATTCCCACTACCTTCGCATTTGTGTTCTGCAAAATGGCCTGCGTCACAATTCCTGCCGGGTTCGTGGTGTTGATGAGCCATGCGTCCGGTGCATACTTGGCGACATCTTTGGCGATATCGATCATGGGAGGCACAACCCGCAAAGCAAAAGCGAATCCACCGGGGCCGTGTGTTTCCGTTGAAAATAGACCCATATCATAGGGGATCCGTTCATCGTACACTCTTTGCCTATTGCCACCCGGCCGGATGGAGGTGATAACAAAATCCGCACCTTCGAGCGATTTACGCCTATCAGTCGTAAGTTTGATTTTGACGTTAGGAAAATCTCGGGACAAGACCCTTTGTGTAAACCCGCCTACCACCTGCAGCCTCGCCGAATCTATATCCATGAAACGAACCTCAGAAGGGTCAATTCCGGGCCACTTGCACATCTCATAAACGAGTTCTGGCGTATAAGTGCTGCCGGCCCCGATAATGGTGACTATCAAAACACATTCCCCCTTGTTCTTGATCCCCAGCGACGAAAAACACGACCTACTGCTCGGCCCACAACGATACGCCCATTTTCACCTCCCCACCTTCGCCGGCACCTTTCCCGAAGTTGCCCGGTCCGGTTCCTTCGACACGTCCAACTGCGATTCGTCTCTTAACAGAGAAGCGCCGGCATAAAGACCCAAATAGGTAGCTTCCCACTCTTCGAGTGTTCGGCCTAATACTTCGGAAACACGGTCTGCCATGGCTTGGGAAGCGGCAACCATACTTGGGCTCAGCGACTTGGACGCATGGAAAGCAACTTCAGCCAATACTGCGGTTTCTTGTCCTAGAAGAATGGTTGAAGCCAAGTGGAGGGCCAGGTCAAACAAAGTGTCCTGCCCCATCGAGATGCCAGCCTCCCGGGCCCCATCGTATGCAGCCCCCAACAGCTGCTCAAGAAAACATGCGGCACTGGGCTCAAGCTGCATTTCTTTTGCTACCAAAATAGACACTTCTATGATGAAAAACGGCACTTCGTTTGGATATAGCAATATGACAGCGAGAAATGCGGCAGCCCCGCGAGGAAATGAGATACCGGATCGCTTGCCCTCTTCTTCGACAAACCGTCTGCACAGCTCGACCGCCTCCGGTGCTCTGATCTCAATGTTGGCAAACGGTCTTGACAGTTGCGCCCCGAGGCTTAACCGTTCAAAAGCGATCTCGGCGTGATATTCCAGCTTTCTGACCGACCCCTCCCGAATCTTGCTTGGAAATGCTTCCCCAAACTGTGCGATTAGGCGGGTCGAGGCGCTCTGGATATCGAGTTTCTGATCTAGAGGTGTCCCACCCATCGGTTTCAAAACCGCAGTAATTGCTGCGACTAAGCCCACCATATCCTGCACCCTGGCGTGACGCATTACGGCCTCGACTACCCTGTTTACCGTATGACGAACAGAGAGCTCGTCAGATCTGGTTTGCCGTCCTCGCAAAAGTCCTCTGTTTTCTAACTTGACGATGTCTTCGTCGGTAAGCAGCGGATTCACCGCGATCACTTCTTTGGGCAAACTCAAGGGAACCGTTGAGATCACAACATCGACACTGTTTATTTCTGGGTACTGCAACGCGCGGGAAATGGGAAGGGTGGACACAATATCAATATCACTGAAGTTTCTTAGAAGCCGGGCTGTCAGTAGTTTGCCGGCGCTGGCACCATTGGTGCAGACCAGGACTCTGAGAGGTTTCCGTTTTTTTCGCTCAAGCGCGGCACCCACGTGCATAGCGATGTATCCTACCTCTTCATCGGAGCTTCTGAAGCCGGTGTCACCCGCGATCGATTGGCAGACAGCGTGGCACGCTGAGTAGATTGCCGGGTACCGCTGTTTGATGTCGGAAAGCAGAGGGTTTTGTATCCGTACCCCTAATTGGCGCAACCTTTGAATTCTGTCAATGTGCATACTTAACCCTACAAAGAACTCCTCGTCGGAACAAAGCTCAATTCCCAGAGCCTGTTCGGCGGAAGCCGCAAACCTCCTGGCGTGGTGCACGGATCCCAGTACGGTTCCACTTCCCGGGCTGTCGACCTCATAAGTCTGCCCTAACTCCATCAAGTATGAAGTGAGAAACACAATGTCGCCGTCGGTCATCTCCATCCCCACAGAAGCTTCGAGTCGACTGGAGAGGTGCTGAATTGACTCGTGTTCTCTGGTGGCGGAGAATTTGGATAACATTGCTTCTGAAACTCTAACATGGTACCCCAGAAGCACTCTGCACGCGCTTGCTAAAAGCATTCCAACAAATCCAGAAAAACTTTCGCCGTCCAAGCAAAGCCTGGTTTGGATCCGAAAGGTGTTTGCTGCTTGCCATATCTTATCCAGCAGCGCTTTCTCTGAAAAAACCTGAGACGGTGTTAAACCTGCCCATTCTTTGCCATTGCCCTCCATTACAATCGTAGCCATAACCCTTCGAATAGCCTGTTCATCCCCGAAGATATAGTGGCCGACACCAGGGCGATGCGTGATCTGAAAACCTTGACACCACGTCGCTTTCTTCAAAATCGAAATATCAGATTTGATTGAGGAACGGCTTACAAACAGAGAATCTGCAAGTTCAGCCAACGTAATAGGCGCCGAAGCCTGCATCAAAGCAAGCAGTATTCCGTTGCGCCGATGCGATACAGACAGTGGTGTCTGATAGGAGAGGACCCCAGTCTCGGTTATGTCAAGTAGGGTGTGCTTTGGGTTGCCCTCAAGCCTGATCCCGGCCCGGGGTTCCGAAACCAAGACCATACCTCGAGGAATGACCCAGCGCCTTAGGTTTGCAAGATCGTACCGTATAGTGCGGGGGCTCACAGAAAAGTGTTTAGCCAGAAAACTAATCGACACGGGATCCTCACGACCAAGGAGCATCTTCAACAGGCTAATCGACCGAGGTTTCAGCGCCTCTGGGGTCATCAAGTGGTATCCCTCCGGAAAGGGCATGCGGACAAAAAGCTGGACTCCATTA
>CAZYEC010000020.1:0-27990 GCA_964646385.1 uncultured Eubacteriales bacterium
TGGGGAACGAGGAGACGACTGCGGCGGAGGGAGGGACGCAAGACTTGCCAGAGATTAGGGTCGGAAAAGGAGAATCCTTCGATAGTGCCCTGCGCCGCTTCAAAAGGGAATGCCAAAGGTCAGGTATCCTCCGGGACCTGCGCAAACACGCACATTACGAAAGCCCTAGTGTGAAGCGCAAGAAAAAATCGGAGGCTGCACGGCAGCGTAAGAACAGGAAGCGCTTCCGAAGATAAATTGTCCCCTTGCCCTACAAAAACCGGGCTAAAAGGGACTATTACAGGTGCTTAACTGAAGTAGACCAGTACAAGGGGAACCCGCAATGCGGGTTCCTTACATTTTGTGTATTCCCATGTTCATAGACTTCAAGGGGGAATGTTATGCGAAAAAAGGTGAAGCAGGGCCTCATTGAAATCCTCGAATTGCCTGCAGATGTGAGCCTGGATCTGCCAAGAGTGGTAATTCACGGACATCTTGGTGTTCTGATTCAAAACCATAGAGGGATTATGCAGTGTTCCAGGGGTGCCATAGTCATGGGTGTGGGGAAAGGCCAAATAACCATACTGGGCAAGGATCTTGAGGTTGAAGAAATCAGCAAAGAGGATGTGGTCATAAGAGGACTAATCGGCTCAGTGCAGATGGATACGTAGAATGCATCATTTTGGCCGAACTACCTTGATGCGCAAGGGCACCTGAGATGGGCGGAGTTTCATTTAAGCGGGCCAAAGAATACCTGGCAGGGTATGTCGTTGTGGAAGTTCGTGGCAAGAACCCCGAACGACTAGTGAACCTGTGCCTGTCAAAAGGTTTCCCGGTCTGGGATTTTGTCGTCAAAGGCGACAAGGCCGTGTTTTCCACATCTTTGTCCAGATATATGGGAATCAGGCCTTTGGCAAGAAAAGCCCGTTGCACCCCCAGAGTCATAAGACGTGTGGGGTTGCCTTTCTTACTGGGGAGACTAGGCAAACGCCCTTTCTTGGTGTGGTCATCGGTCTTGGCCGTTTTGGCCCTCATCTATATTTCGGGATCGGTTTGGGCCATAGAGGTGAAAGGTGCGCAGTCAGTTGATGGAGGCAGAGTGTTGGAAGCGGCTCACAAAGCCGGATTAGATGTGGGCATACGTAAATCCAAGATCCCGTCCGACCTAGAGCTCCACCTGATCAAGGAATTTCCCCAGATATCTTGGGCATACGTCCGCTGCCACGGGACGCGCGTAGTAATAGAGATAGTCGAAAAAAGCCGGCGCGAGATGGAAATGCCCGGGGACATCGTTGCTGCCAAAGACGGAATAATCCAATCCATCTTGGTCCTTTCAGGAACCCCGGCCGTTCGCCCCGGGGACGTTGTGCGAGAGGGTCAAATGCTCATAACAGGTTATACTGCCGGTGAAATCAAAGGGGCAAGAGGAACGATAATAGCCGACACTTTCTACCAAGTCCGCATCGAAGTCCCTTTGGAAAAATTGGTACCAAGCAGAACGGGCAGAAAAGCCGAGGTCAAACTCGTTTGCTATCGGGGGCGCGAGTGGGCGCTTACAGGCAGAAAAAGCATGTTCGAATGGTACGAAATCGAGGATTATCCTGTGGCAAAATTGATGTTGCCTGGCGGAAACTATGGCAGCGCTTCTTTGCAGGTGATAAATCGAGTCTTTTACGAGCTGTCCTGGGCCCTCAGGATTCTTGAACCTGAGGAAGCGGTGGACTTCGCCAAAAAGGAGGCCAGGAAATACGTGGAAAAGCAGTTGCCTTCTTCGGCAGAATTGGTAGACTTTAATTGCGTGGCCTTGCCATCGGATGCTGGAAGCGTTTATGTGCGGATTATCGCCCGGGCTCAAGAGGAGATTGGTTGTTTGCGCCAATGGCCGGGACAGAACAGGGAGGTAGATAGATAAACTTGTCACCACAGGAGTCTAGCATATGCTTTCAAATGACAGACAATGGCGAGTTGTACCGGCTTTTCGGAAACTATGACGAGAATCTCGCGCTGTTGGAAGATAGCCTGGACGTTAGAATTGTAGCCCGGGGCACGGGTCTGACAGTTTTGGGCGGAGAAAAAGAAGTGCGTTTATCCAAATCCGTTTTGGACCATTTGATCGGCCGGGCCAGGGCAGGGCAAAAGGTGACGGTTCACGACGTCCGTTACGCCATAAGGGCAGTAAGAGAGGGTAATGTACTGGAGGATTTGGGTGACAGCATTTTGGTGAGCGCCCGGGGCCGTCCCATAGGGCCCCGAACTCAGGGACAAAAAGACTACGTCAAAGCCATCAAACAGAATTCGCTCGTGTTTGGAATTGGGCCCGCCGGGACAGGGAAAACTTACATTGCTGTCGCCATGGCCGTATCGGCTTTCAAAAAGAAGCAGGTCGACAGGATTATTCTTACCAGACCTGCGGTGGAAGCGGGCGAGAGACTGGGATTTTTGCCCGGAGACATCCAAGAGAAAGTCAACCCTTACTTGAGACCTCTTTACGACGCTCTTTTTGATGTGTTGGGGATTGAAACGTTTCACAGGTGTATGGAAAAGGGGCTCATAGAAGTGGCGCCTCTGGCTTACATGCGGGGGCGGACCCTGGAGTCTTCTTTTGTCATTTTGGACGAAGCCCAGAATACAACTCCGGAACAAATGAAAATGTTTCTCACCAGGATGGGGCTAAATTCCAAGGCGGTTGTTACAGGGGACGTTACTCAGATTGACTTGCCCAAAGGGACCTATTCCGGCCTCGACCAGGTGAGAGTGATTTTGAAGGATGTCCAGGGAATTGGGTTCGTCTATCTTACTGATAGGGATGTGGTAAGACACGAACTGGTTTCAAGGATCGTGAGGGCATACGAAAAATTCGACGACGAGGTTTGGAAGGAGAGCAAGCAGAAGCAGTGACACCGTCCACAACCAAAGACCATAAGAAAAGGGCTACGGCTAAACCGCGGACAACCTCCGGCGGCAACGGGGAGAGGCGCGGGCCGGCTGGCTTCAGCGCGTTTCTCAAGGTGCTAATCCGCAACATACGGCCAGTTCTTTGGGTAAGCGCGACGTTTTTGGTCGTGTTCGCAGTCTTGTTTGTCTCTCAAATGCCCCCCCAGATTGGCCTTCGTGCTGGTGAAGTGTCGTCCATAAACGTTAAGGCCCCTCAGGAAGTTATCGACCAAGCCGCTACGGACAGGTTACGGGCCGAACGTGCCAAAACCGTCAGCAAGGCCTGGGATACGGATCCTAACGTCTTGTCTGATATGACCTCTATGCTTGCCTCTTTACGGGACAAGATAGCGGATCTCAGCGACGACCCTGAACTGCAAACCCAGGAGATTGTAAGCGAGCTGAGGTTTTACGTCACTTCGGAACTGCCCGATACAGATATTGTTGCAGTTTGGGCGACTCCCGCCAGAGCGGTTGATGCTTCAGTGGTGAGGTTGCAGAGTGTCCTGGTAGACATTCTTTCCCAAGACTTGAAAGCGGAAAATCTGGATGCCGCGAAACAACAAATCTCTTTGGCGCTGAATTCCGACGGCAACATTCCGTCTCAGATGTCCCGGTTTCTCATGTCGTTTGTTACGAAATATCTAAGACCCAACCATGTCCTGAATCAGGAAGAAACAGACAGGAGAATCAAAGAGGCCATTGCCGCCGTGGAACCGGTCAGGATTCGAAGAGGGCAGTTTATCGTGAGGGAGGGTGATTTGGTCAGCGAGGATCAAATTACCATCCTCCAATCCCTTGGCATGATGGGGGGCAGGGTAAGGGCGACTGCCGTTATCGGGGCTTTGCTCGTGTCAGTGCTTGTGGGCGCTTTTTTGGGCGGGTACATCAGGATGTATCATGCGGACCTAATCCCTTCAGGAAAACTCCCTTTGTTGGCTTCGGTCTTCATCCTAGGGGTCTTGTCCATCAAAATGGCATGCCAGATATCGGGGCTACTGGCGCCTACCGCTGCCGGAGTGATTTTGGCATCCATCCTGATAGACCGAAGGATGGGTGTCATTTTTGGGTCGTGTTTGACTTTGGTGGTGGGGGCTATCACAGGGTTTGACATAAGGTTTATGGCTTTGTCTTTGGCGGGTGGGCTTGCGGCCACCCTCACTATTCGGGCCGACTGGAACAGGGCCGAGGTGATTCGGGCAGGTTTGGCGGTGACCGTAGTGAACGTTGCCGTCTATTTTGCTCTGGGCCTGACGGGAGCCATTCCTTTTGCCGACGTCCTGTCAGTGAAGGATCTCTTGTTTGTGGCCGCTAACGGTTCGGTATCGGCGGTGCTTGCCTTGGGGTCTTTGCCCCTGTTTGAAACCCTGTTCGGTATCATTACTCCCATCCGGTTGATAGAGCTGTCCAACCCGAAACACCCGCTCCTTCACCGGCTGCTTATCGAAACCCCGGGCACCTACCATCATAGCATCATGGTGGCGAATTTAGCGGAAGCGGGCGCTTGGGCCATAGGGGCTAACAGCCTTTTGGCTAGGGTGGGGGCATACTACCACGATATCGGCAAGATCAAAAGGCCTGAGTTCTTCGTGGAGAATCAGGTTTTTGGAATGGAGAACCCCCACGACAAAATGAGTCCTTTCCTGTCTGCGACGGTCATCACTTCCCACGTGAGAGACGGTCTGGAACTGGCCGAGGAGCATAATCTTCCCCAAGTAATCCGGCAGTTCATTGCCGAACATCACGGAACAACCTTAGCTTCATATTTCTACATGAAAGCTACCACGGAAACTCAGGCCAAAGACCAGCCGGGGCCCGAAGAGTGGGATTTTCGTTACGAGGGGCCCAGGCCCGGCAGCAAGGAAAGCGCCGTGGTAATGCTGGCCGACAGCATCGAAGCTGCCGTTCGTTCGATTTCGAAACCCACGCCGGCCAGAATAGAATCCATGGTTCGGCGCATCATTCAGGATAGGCTCAATGACCACCAGCTGGATCGCTCCGATTTGACCCTTAAGGAACTGGATACCATCGCGGACACGTTTATCAGGGTCTTGACGGGTATTTTCCACACCAGGATCGAGTACCCGGGCAAGGATTTGGGGAAACCGGCTGAAGGAAGCGAAGGTGCGGATTCTGGGAGTTGAAGTGGACATAATCTTGAAACGGGAATTGCGGCCTGAAAGAGCCCGTTTTCTCCGGGAATTTGCCCGCAATATCGTTTATGCCGCGCTTTCCTGTGAGGGTCGTGATCCTGGCGAAAGCGAGGTCTCGGTGCTCTTCACCGATGACGTTTTCATCGCGGACCTGAATTCCCAATACAGGGGCGTGGAAGGCCCCACGGATGTGCTGTCTTTTGCCATGTCGGAAGACGGGGGAGACACCGATGCTTTTCATATCCCGGGGCTTGTGGACATGCTGGGGGACATCGTGGTGTCCCTTGAAACGGCCCAAAGGCAGGCCGAACAAGAAGCCCAACCAGAAGACGACCGGATAGCGCTGTTGTTGGTTCACGGGCTCCTCCACCTTTTGGGCTACGATCATGACAGGCCTGAAAAAGAGGCGATCATGTGGGAACGACAAGAAAAGGTCCTGGAATCTCTGAAAGACGGAAAAAGGCCGGGGGATTTCTGAAAGGCTTGGCCGGGAGCTTCGGCAACGCGTGGTCGGGACTTACCCACGTTTACACCACTCAGCGAAACATGAGAATCCACGTTTTGTTTGCCGCGTTTGCAGGAGCTGTTTGCATCTTTCTGGGAGTCAGCGGTTTAGAGGTGGTGCTGGTCTTTGTTGCGGTGGCGGCAGTTTTTGTGGCCGAGATTACCAACACTTTCGCCGAATCGCTCATAGATCTCATGAGACCCGACTTTAACCGCCTTTCTAAGACCGCGAAGGATGTGGCGGCGGCCGGAGTCCTGCTCACCTCCTTGTTTTCCTTGGTCATCGGGGCAGTGGTATTTGTTCCTCCCCTCCGGGAAATCCGCTTTAGATTTCAAGACTTTCTGTCAAACCGCGCGACTGTTTTTGCGGTTTACGTCGCCGCCACGGTTTTCCCTGCGCTTTTGGGGCTGTGGAAAGGGAGGCGGTAAAGGTGCTCTACGAGACTGAAGGCATCGTCTTGTCCCAAACGGCCCTTGGTGAATATGACAAAATTGTGGCTGTCTTGACTTTGGCGGAAGGCATATTGAGGGCGGTAGTGAAAGGCGTGCGAAAGCCCGCCAGCAAGCTATCCCCCGTTACCCAGCCCTTTTGTCGAGCCATTTTCCAATTTTACAAAGGCAGGACTTTGGACAGGGTAACGCAGGTGTCTTTGAAAACATCCCATCCGGGCATTGTCTCCGACTACGACAAGCTGGTCCATGCCAATTACCTGGTCGAGCTGGCCCTTGAACTGCTTCCCGAAAGGCAGGCTCAAACGGACCAGTTTCTGTTTTTCAGCAGACTGCTGGATTGCTTGGAGCAGCGGAAAGACCCCTGGATCGTTACCCAATGGGGAGTCATGGGTCTTTTAGCCAGGGCGGGTCTGGCGCCCTCCCTGGAACGTTGCGTTGCTTGCGGCACTCCCAACGATTTGGGTGCAACCGGGATGCGATTCTCGGTGGGACTCGGCGGGGTTGTTTGCGAAAATTGCGCTTCAGACCTTCCCGGCGGAGTTCTGGATATCAGCTTGGGGACCGCAAAGACCCTGCAAATCCTCACTCAAGGAATCTTGGGGGATACTGGGGATTCGCGTTGCCCAAACGTAATCGCCAGAGGGCAAGTTAAAAAAGAAACCGGCGGGGTCCTGAAAAAGTATGTGGAGTATACTTTGGGGAAGCGTCTAAAATCACTGCCCTTTGTGGAAAGTATAGAGGTAAGCACCCACAAGGAGTGAAGCAGGACATGGACGATTGGGCCAAGAAAATTGACGTTATACGCAAAAGGACCGGTGCCACTTACAAAAAGGCGGCGGCCATTTTGGACAAGGCAGACGGGGATCTTGAAAAAGCTGTCTGTTGTCTGAAGGATAAGGATCTTTTTCCGACCCTGGCCCGGATAGTCAAAAGAGGAAACGCAAGCCGCATCATCGTGAGGGACGACGAAAAAGTTGTGTTGAACGTTCCGGTCACTGCCGGATTCATCGGTGCCGTTATGGCGCCCGGCCTTGCATTTCTTGGGGGAATGGCGCTTCTGGCAAGTTCCATGACCCTGGAGGTGGAACGCCCTTCCGGTGTCTCGGGGGAAAAGGACACTTAAGAGATGCCCTGTTGTGGGAAGGAGTCTTTGGAGTGGGGGAAGTTTTCTATTTTGGCGACATGATCTTGCGGCTTCAAAAGTTTTGGGGGGACCGTGGTTGCCACATCGGCCAGCCTTATGACATGGAAAAAGGCGCGGGAACCATGAACCCCTTTACGTTCTTCCGGGTGTTGGGGCGCGAGTCTTGGAGCATGGCCTATGTGGAACCCTGCAGGAGACCGGGCGATGCCCGTTACGGGGACAACCCTTACAGGATGGGTCACTACTTTCAGTTTCAGGTGATAATGAAGCCGCCTCCGGACATGGTGGTAGAATTGTACATAAACTCTTTGGAAGAATTAGGTATCAAAAGGGAAGAGCACGACATTCGCCTGGTAGAAGACAATTGGGAATCTCCGACCTTGGGGGCGGCAGGCCTGGGATGGGAAGTCTGGTTGGACGGCAATGAGATCACGCAATTCACTTATTTCCAAGAAGTTGGGGGCATGGCAGTTAAGCCCATCTCGGTGGAGATAACCTATGGTTTGGAGCGTCTGGCCGCTTACCTGCAAGGCTTGGACAATGTCTGGGATGTGCAAGTATCCCCCGGGCTCACTTACAGGGATCTTTTCATGGAACAGGAAAAGCAAAACTCGGTTTACGGTTTTGAGGCGGCCGATGTGGATATGCTCAGACAAAGTTTTGAAGGCCATGAAAAAGAATCCAAAAGGGTACTTGAGATGGGCCTTTTTTACCCGGCTTACGATCACGCTCTGAAATGCTCTCACGTTTTCAACTTGCTGGATGCGCGAGGAGCCCTGTCCGTAGCGGAACGGCAAAACTACATCGCCAGGATACGGGCGCTGACTAGAGAGTGTGCCAAAAAGTACGTTGCACACCGGGAGGGCCCGGAAAATGCCTAGAGACCTGTTGCTGGAAATTGGGTCTGACGAGATTCCCGCCCGCTATTTGCCGCTGGCCATAACCGAGCTAAAGGACAGAGCACGGGCCGCACTTGAGGATTCCCGTCTGGGATTCGATAAAATTTGCGCTTATGGGACCCCTCGCAGGCTGGCACTTTTTGTTACAGAACTCAACGAAACGGGAAAAGACGCGGTTTTTAAGGTGCGTGGACCCTCCCAAAAGGTTTCTTACGATCCGGAAGGAAACCCCACGAAAGCCCTGTTGGGGTTCGCAAGATCCCTTGGGATAGACCACAAATCTGTCACAGTCGAGAGCACAGGTGCGGCGCAATATGTTTATGGCAACAAATACGAAAAGGGGCGTCCTGCATCCCAGGTGCTGCAAGAGGCGTTTCCCAAAGTGATTATGGGAATGGATTGCCCTCACCCCATGCGTTGGGGTTCGCAGAACTGGCATTGGTATCGCCCGATAAGATGGCTTTCCTGCCTTTTCGGGGGTGAGATCGTCCCTTTGGCGGCAGGTGGGAAAGTGGCCGGCAGAGTCACTTTCGGGCACCGCACATTGCACCCGGGGCCCAAAGAGATACCCCATGCAAAAGATTATTTCCGCGTCATGGAGTCTGTTGGCGTCCAAGTCGACCAGAATCGACGCAGGGCAAAGATACTTGAGGAGGCACGGCGAATTGCCCTTAAGCTATCCGGGGAACCCCTCTTTGACGACCCTCTGGTTTCCGAAGTGGTTTACCTTTCCGAAAACCCTTCAGGCTTTTTGGGGAGATACCATCCCCAGTATCTTGAATTGCCGAAAGAAGTTCTGGTCACTTCCATGCGTCATCATCAAAGGTATTTTCCCGTGGCGGACGCAAAAGGCAGACTTCTGGCAGGGTTTGTGGGGTTTCGGGACGGTGACCCCGCCCGGGGCATGGAGACCGTGAAGCGGGGAAACGAGTGGGTGCTTCGCGCTCGGTTGGAAGACGCTAAATTTTTCTTTGAACAGGACGCAAAAGTTAAACTGGAAAATCGCGTACATGAACTGAAAGGAATGCGTTTTCTACGGGATGCCGGGAGCGTTTTCGACAAATCCCAACGCTTGGCCCAACTGGTCGGAGACGTGGGGGAAAAGATGGGACTTGAGGCGGAAGAGGTCCGGCAGGCGGTGCTGGCCGCCGGTTTGGCCAAATGTGATCTGGTCACATCTATCGTCCGGGAGCTGCCCGAACTTGAAGGCATCATGGGCGGGATTTACGGGCGTTTGCAGGGACTCCCCGACCAAATTGCCAAGGCTATAGAACAACAATATCTTCCAAGGGGGGCGAAAGACCCGCTACCGGAAGCAGGCGTTCCTTCGGTGGTGGCTTTGGCGGATAAAATGGATACTCTTGCCGTATCCTTTTCTTTGGGCATACGCGTATCGGGTTCTCAGGATCCCTTGGGACTAAGGCGCAGCGCATCGGGCATCGTAAGCATGCTTGTGGGCCACGGATATGATGTGGATTTGGAGTGGTTTTCAAAAAGATCTTTGGAGTTGGCTTCCGCCATCGTGAAGCGGCCCGACCCCGACGCCCGGGACAGGCTTTGGGAATTCCTGATGGGTAGAGTTGAGTCTGCCTTGGTCGAACGAGATTACCCCATTGCAGTGATACGGGCGGTGGCCGGGGGCAAAGAAAAACGCGTTGGCCGGCTGCCCGCCATGGCCGAAGCGCTGTCTGAAATAAGCGGTTCTCAAGCCTTGTCGGACGTTCTGACCGGGTGGAGGCGGACCGGGGTTCTTAGCAAAGACATTTCCCCCGGGGGAGTATCGCAGGGTCTTCTGAAGGAGCCTGCAGAACGTGATTTGTACGAAATCCTTGAAGCGGGCCGGGGCAGGGCACGGGCCCTCTACGAAGGAGGCGATTACCGGGGTTACCTCGATTTTCTCGCCCGGCTGAGGCCCGCGATCGACGAGTGTCTCGACCGGGTGCTTATCATGGCCCCGGAAGCCGATTTGAAGGAAAACCGGCTTCGACTCCTGGGCCTGGCCTCGGATTTGTTCTCGGATTTCGCTGATTTTTCCCATGTATTGTCTTTAGCGCCCCGCCCGACCTCTTGAATTGCCGGTGGTCCAACCCGGGTACCGGGGTTGTGTGCGGGCAGAATATGGAAGGTCTCGGGGACGTCCGTCCCGAGAGCCTTGTAGCAATCTGCGGAATTTCACGTGATTCACGGGATTGTGGTATGGTTCTCAGTGGAAATCACATACAGGGGGCGTGAACTTGAGTTCGAAGAAGATGATCTACTGGTTTCGGGAAGGCAGCGAAAGCATGAGGCCTGTTCTCGGGGGGAAAGGCGCGGGTCTGAGCGAGATGACCCGAATAGGGCTTCCCGTTCCCGGCGGGTTCACGATTACTACTGAGGCCTGCATTGCTTATTATGATCTGGGGGAAAAGATGCCCCCGGGACTGGAAGAAGATATACGGGAGCACATCAGGGAGTTTGAGGCGGAGACGGGCAGAGATTTTGGCGGCGCAAAGAACCCTCTTTTGGTTTCTGTTCGTTCCGGCGCCCCGATCAGTATGCCGGGCATGATGGATACTATCCTAAACCTCGGTCTGAACGATCAAAGCGTTCGCGGGTTATATGAGGCCACCGGCGACATGAGGTTCGCCTTGGATTGCCAAAGACGCTTCATCCAGATGTTTTCCAATGTGGTTCTGGGACTGGATCACGGCCTGTTTGAACAGGTTTTGTCTTCGGTTAAGGTCCGCGAAGAGACTCGGCTTGATTTCGAAGTCTCCGTGGATGGTTTGAAAGATGTCATCAAGGGCTACAAAGAGATTGTCAAAGAAAAGGCAGGCGCTCCCTTTCCCGAAGACCCTATGGAACAGCTTTTTATGGCTGTCTTAGCGGTGTTTCGCTCCTGGAACACAGAACGGGCGATCCTCTATAGAAAAATCAACAAGATTCCCGATGACTTGGGTACAGCGGTCAACGTTCAGCTTATGGTTTTCGGGAACATGGGAGAGAATTCGGGTACCGGGGTCATGTTTACAAGGAATCCCGCCACCGGAGAAAACGTGCTGTACGGCGAGTATTTGATGAACGCTCAAGGGGAGGATGTGGTGGCGGGCATCAGGACTCCTAAGCCAATAGCGCTTATGGCAGAAGATCTGCCCGCCGCTTACGAAGAACTCAAGAAGGTGGCCCAGATTCTGGAGGACCATTACCACGACATGCAAGACATCGAATTCACTGTAGAAAACAACAAGGTGTATATGTTGCAGACCCGCACCGGGAAAAGGACTGCCCTGGCGTCTTTGGAAATAGCGCGCCAAATGGTGGCTGAAGGTCGGATTTCCAAAAAAGAGGCCTTGCTTCGCGTGAGCCCGGAGGAGGTTTCTAGGTTGCTCCACAGGGGGCTCGACCCGGAGGCTAAGAACGAGGTGTTGGCTACAGGACTTCCCGCTTCCCCGGGGGCTGCCGTAGGCACCATCGTGTTCGACTCAAAGGCGGCCAAAGAATTGGGCGAAGCCGGTCAAAAGATCATATTAGTGAGGCCTGAGACTAAACCCGACGACATGCCCGGCATCGTGTTCGCCCAAGGCCTGCTGACTTCGCGGGGTGGCATGACTTGTCACGCCGCCGTGGTGGCACGGGGGATGGGAAAACCGGCCATAGTCGGATGTGATTCAATGCAGCTGGACTTGGAACGCAAGAAGGCCCGGTTCGGTCGTGTGACTTTGACTGAAGGGGACCTTGTGTCAATAGACGGGACTTCAGGAAACGTTCTGCTGGGGGAAGTCAACTTGGTGGAACCGGTTTTGGGTAGCGCTTTTCAGGAAATTTTGGGGTGGGCCGACGATGTGCGGAGGCTCGGCATAGAGGCCAACGCCGACACGCCTGCTGATGCAAAGCGTGCCAGAGAATTAGGTGCCGGGGGCATAGGTTTGTGCAGGACCGAGCACATGTTCATGCGGCCCGAGCACCTGCCAATAGTGCAAAAGATGATCATGGCAAAGGATGAAGATCACAGGCGCAAAGCCTTGGATCGGCTGTTGCCCATCCAGGTGGAGGATTTCTACGAGATCCTCAAAGCCATGAGGGGGTTGCCCGTCACCATCAGGCTTCTTGATCCCCCGCTTCACGAGTTCCTGCCCGGCATCGAGGAACTTGTGGTAAAAATCTTGGGGATGAAACATGAGGGTGCGTCGGAAACGGAAGTAGCCGGCCTGGAAGCGATTTTAGAACAAGCCAGGAATTTGCACGAGCAGAACCCCATGATGGGTTTAAGGGGCTGTCGTCTGGGCTTGTTGTGGCCCGAAATTTACGAGATGCAAGCCAGGGCCATCTACAGCGCCACGGCCAAGCTTTTTGCCGACGGGTTTCAGGACGTCAAACCTGAAGTCATGATCCCTTTGGTGGGGGATTCCAAAGAACTGGAGGTAAACAGGGAAATGGTGGTGAACATCGCTCAGGCTATCAAAGCCGAAACCGGCGCTGATTTTCCCATCATCGTGGGCACTATGATAGAAGTTCCTCGAGCGGCGCTTACGGCAGGTGATATAGCCAAATATGCTCAGTTTTTCTCTTTTGGCACCAACGATCTCACTCAGATGACGTACGGGTTTAGCCGGGACGATGCGGAAGCCAAGTTCCTTCATAAATACCTCGAGGATAAGATTTTCGACGAGAACCCTTTCGCGGTGTTGGACCGTCAGGGTGTGGGGCAATTGGTGGAAATGGCCGTAAAGGCCGGTCGGTCCGCCAGGCCGGATTTGGTGATAGGTATTTGCGGAGAGCACGGGGGAGACCCCGAATCCATCGAATTTTGCCATACAGCGGGGCTGGATTATGTGTCTTGTTCGCCTTTCCGGGTTCCGGTGGCGAGGCTGGCTGCGGCCCAGGCGGCGCTCAAATGGGTTTCGGAACGTGGCCCTGAGGGAACGGGTGTTTTGTAATAGGTGAGGTTGCCGGTGGCAAGGTCGTCTGGTGTGGGTTTTTTGGGGGGGTTGGCGTGCGTGCAAAATGGTTGCGCCACCGGCAGTGGCTTGAAAAGCAAAATATAGCCTTTTACTCCTTGGCGATGGCCGTTTACAGCCTGCTGGGGCGGTTTGTTTTCGCCCTCGTATTAATACCCCTATTGTTGTCGCTTCCGGAGGCACGTACGATGGCGGCGGAATCCGATGTTCCTTGGCTCGACGTGCTTATACTGGCACCAATTGTGGAGACGCTCTTATCCCAATGGCTGCCCATATCCGTTGCAAGACGCTTGAAGCAGTCTGTCCCTGTTCAAATAGGGGTGTCTGCCTTACTGTTTTCCGCGGCTCATTGCGGTTCGGGTCTGGCAGGCATACTTGCCGCGATAATTCCAGGCATAGTCTTCGCCTATGTCTGGGTGAAATGGCGGGACAGGAGCACTTGGTGGGCCATCGGGGCCACGTCTTTGACTCATTTCTGGGTGAACTTTTTGGTGCTCAGTCTTAGGTGCGGTTTGAAGCGTTAAGACCCTGGGGGAGGGGCTGAAGTACCGTGGATTGCGCCAGCTGCGGGGTTCGGGAAAAGACGGAGAAACTGGAACAGACAATTCTGTCTCCCTTTGCGACTTTGTCCAAAAACTCAAGGGGAAGGAAAGTCCCTGAAACAGGCTGCCCTGTGAGGACTGCTTTTCAAAGGGATCGGGACCGTATCGTTCATTCCAAGGCTTTTCGCCGGCTTAAAGATAAGACCCAAGTGTTCCTGGCACCGGAAGCCGATCATTTTCGGACCAGGCTCACCCATACCCTGGAGGTTTGCCAGATCGCCCGCACCATCGCCCGGGGCTTGCGTCTGAACGAAGACTTGACAGAGGCTATTGCCCTGGGGCACGACCTGGGCCACACGCCTTTCGGCCACGCCGGTGAGGATGTGCTTAACGAAATTCACCCGGGCGGCTTTGCCCACGAGGCTCAATCGCTGAGGGTTGTGGATCATCTTGAAGGGGGCGGGCTGAACCTGACTTGGGAAGTCAGGGACGGCATATTGAACCATCCGTCGAGCGGCACGCCTGCCACCCCCGAGGGCAAATGCGTTCAGATATCCGACAGAATCGCCTACGTCAATCACGACATCGACGATGCCATCAGGGGGCATGTCGTATCCCAGGCCGATCTGCCCAAATGGCCACTTGAAGTTTTGGGCAAAACTCATGGGGAAAGGATCAACACTTTAGTAACTGACGTCATGAACAATAGTGCCTGCCAAGGGAAGGTGAGCCTCAGTCCCGGTGTGCTTGAGGCGCTGCTTGAACTAAGGGCATTTCTTTTCGACAAGGTTTATGTGAGTTCGGCGGCCAAAAGGGAAGAGGATAAGGCCAAAGGCGTGGTGTCGGCTTTGTACCGCCACTATTGTGAAAATCCTCGTGCCATGGCCGATTTCCACGATGTTTCCGCAACCGACCCCGGTGTCATTGCCACCGGGGCCTGCGACTACGTGGCAGGCATGACAGACCGGTTTGCAATAGCCCAATACAGCCTGGTTTTTGTGCCTAAAACCTGGAGATTCGACTTCATTTGAGTCCCATACCGCAAACAACAATCGCAGCCTAAGACCCTGATTTCAAACTCCCAGCGGCTGATTCACCCTTTGTCCTCCGGGGCCGGGAAGGAAGGGAAACACCTTGGGGAGATAGAACACATACTTCGATGGCAGAGGAGAGGTGTTTTTTACCCAGGTGGCATCCAAAGGTTATTACGGGGAAGAAATAGTCGACGAAGTCAGGCAAAAAACTGACATTGTTGCGGTTGTGTCCGAATATGTGAAACTCAAAAAAACAGGCAGGGGCTATACTGGGCTTTGCCCGTTTCACGAGGAAAAGACTCCTTCTTTTAATGTGGATCCCGACAAGCAGTTTTTCTATTGTTTCGGGTGCGGTGTCGGCGGGAATGTCTTCACTTTTTTGGTAAAAAAGAACGGGATGTCTTTCCCTGAGGCCCTCCGGTTTCTGGCTGACAGGGCGGGGGTGCGCCTGCCTTTGACGGGCAGGGCCGGAGACGACCGCCTCGGCAAGAGGAACAAGCGCCTGAGGGAAGCGCTCGGTTTTTCTCATGCTAAATACAGAGAACAACTGGCATCCAAACGTGGGGAGGGAGCCAGGGCCTATCTGCAAAAACGCGGAGTTTCCCAAGGCACAATCGAGCGTTTTCAATTGGGGCTGGCCCCCGACGAATGGGATTTCATCGCAACCCTTGTCAGGCGGAGCGGCCTCGACCAAGCCGATTTTGAGGCCGCGGGCCTGCTGGCAAAAAGGGCCGGCGGTGGGTTTTACGATAGATTCCGCCACAGACTCATGTTCCCAATATGGGATTCTTCCGGGTCCATTATCGGGTTCGGCGGCAGAGCGCTGGGCGATGACCCCGCAAAATATCTGAACAGCCCCGAGACTCCGCTGTTCAGGAAAGGTAAGGAACTCTACGCGCTGAACCTTGCAAAGCAGTCCATCAGGACGGCAGGGAAGGTCTGTCTGGTGGAAGGGTACATGGATGTGGTGGCGTGTTTTGAGCACGGCATAGACTTCGCCGTTGCGGGGATGGGAACGGCTCTCACTAAAGAACAAGCGCGCACGCTTCTTCTTCTGACCCACACAGTATATTTGGCTTACGACCAGGACGAAGCCGGTGTGAGGGCTGTCAGGCGTACTATCGATGTCTTCAGGGAGGCCGGCGGAAGGAGCAGCGTGGTCGCCTTCGACGGTGCAAAAGATCCAGATGACTTCCTCAGGGAAAAAGGTTCCGCCCAATTTTTGAAATGCCTCGATGATGCGCTTTCTGATGTGGCTTTCATATACGAGCAAGCGCGAAACACGGTGGATCTATCGCGTGTCCAAAACAAACTGAGACTGCAAGAAGTTATGATGCCCGTGCTGGCTTTTTTGGAGAGCGAATTTGAAAGAGCGGCGTACATTGAGGAGATATCAAGGGATCTGGGTGTCAGGAAGGAATCGCTGTACAAGGACGTCGAATTGTACAAACGCAGGGCGCGCCGGGCTCAAAGGTATAAAAAGGGTGAAAGCCGGGATACTACTGATTATGACAACCGGCCCGTGAGCAGCCCTGATGAGGGTTTTCTCGGTGCAGTGGCCATCAAAGAAGGATCCAGAGCCGACCATGGCGAAACGGATATGGTTAGGCGGAAAGCTGAAGAAGGAGTAATCCGCTGCCTGGTCGAAAAACCTGCATTATTCCGTTCCCTTTCAGGAATATTGGAGGAAGACGATATTAACGACAGGACATGCCGCCTGGCGTTTTCTAAACTGAAAAATGGCCCTATAGGGCCCGACGAAGACGAGGATTTTCTTGCCTGGATAGCCCGGTTATGTGTAAGGTTCGGGCCAGTGGACCGGCCGGAACGTATACTAAAAGACTGTCTCAAGAAACTCCAGGAAATGCGACTCGCCGAATTACGCGATCATATAGCAGAAGCAGAACGGCAGAAAGACCACGAGAAGCTCAATGAGGTGCTGGACGATTACCGAAGGTTGTTAAAAGAAGTGAAATCCGTTGGGTGAGGCCGGTTGCGGTGATCCCAACGATCTTCCCAGGAGGGAATAGTGTTGAAGGAAATGCAGCCGGGCATGGATACTGTTCGAGAGCTCGTTGCCTCTGGTCAGAAGAAAGGGTTTTTGACCTACGACGAGATCTCAGATGCCCTGAATCAGCTAGAGCTATCCACCCAACAAATCGACGACGTGTACAGACGGTTTACCGATATGGGCATTGAGGTCAGGAGAGACGGAACGGGGCCTGTCCCATCGCTGGGCGCTGTCGTGGCCACGGTGGCCGGTGCGAGCTCAAGCGAGGGGGCAGATGGCGCGGGCCCCGAAGGGCGGGTTTCCCCCCCGGGGGGGACGTCGGGCAGCCTTGCTGTGGCAGTGGGGACTCTTGCGGAGATTGTCAAACGAGCGTCTGTGAAGAAGGATTCTCGTGACACGGAAGAACCCGACAAAGAGCCTCAGGAAGAAGACGTGAAAGACGAAGGCGGCGAAAGCACCGAGATCGACCTGAGCGTTCCCGAGGGGGTCGCTCTGGACGATCCGGTCAGAATGTATTTGAAAGAAATAGGCAGGGTGGCCCTTCTCACGGCTGAACAAGAGGTGGAACTGGCAGAACGCATGGAAATGGGCGACAAGAGCGCCAAAAGTCGTCTTATTGAAGCCAACCTTAGGCTAGTGGTTTCCATCGCAAAACGATACGTGGGGCGGGGCATGCAGTTTTTGGATCTGATTCAGGAAGGGAATATGGGGCTTATCAAAGCCGTCGAAAAATTCGACTATCGCAAGGGTTTTAAGCTGTCCACCTACGCCACCTGGTGGATCCGGCAAGCCATTACCAGGGCCATTGCCGACCAGGCTCGCACTATACGCATTCCGGTTCACATGGTCGAGACCATAAACAAACTCATCCGCACCTCACGCCATCTGATCCAGGAACTGGGCAGGGAGCCAAGCCCTGAAGAAGTGGCTCAAGAGATGGGGATCACCGCGGACAAGGTTCGGGAAATTTTGAAAATCGCTCAAGAACCCGTGTCTTTGGAAACCCCAATCGGCGAGGAGGAAGACAGCCACTTGGGCGATTTCATCGAGGACGAAGAAGCCACGGCCCCGGTGGAGGCGGCGTCTTTCTTGCTTTTGAAAGAGCAGATAGAAGAAGTCCTGGACACCTTGAACGATCGGGAGCAGAAAGTGCTTCGTCTCCGGTTCGGGCTGGACGACGGCAAAGCGCGTACCTTGGAAGAGGTGGGCCGGGAGTTCGGCGTGACCAGGGAGCGCATAAGGCAGATCGAGGCCAAAGCGTTGCGAAAACTCAGACACCCCCAAAGGAGCAGACGGCTGAAAGACTATTTGGTGTAAACCCGAGATTCCTCGCCCCGAAATGCCCCCGCAACGACCGGGTCAAGTATTCTTAATTTTCCGGCTTGCCGCCTGTATTCCGGGCCTGCCGGGAGAACCTTGGGCAATTCAGCCAAAGTGGTTATAATGAAACCGACTGGCATGATTGGCCAAGCATGCTTGATGGGGGCGGCTCAATGGTAAAGATCGGTGTTAACGGTTTCGGGAGCATCGGACGGCGGTTTTACCGGGCGGCACAAGGGCAGGATGAGTTCGAAATCGTGGCCGTCAACGATTTGACAGATCCTGGCACACTTGCGCACCTTCTTAAGTACGACTCGAATTACGGCACCATGCCCCAAGAGATTGACGGGACGCCTGAAGGAATCCGCGTAGGGGGAAAGCTCATAAAAGTTGTCGCGGAAAGAGAACCGGGGCGGCTTCCGTGGAAAGATTTTGGGGTCGACGTGGTGATAGAGGCGACAGGGCGTTTCACTGACGCAGCCATGGCGAGGCAGCACATCGCGCCTGCCGGGGCAAAAAAGGTCATTATTTCGGCGCCGGCCAAAAATGAGGATATCACGGTAGTGATGGGCGTCAACCATAAGGACTACGATCCCTCTAAGCACAACATCATTTCCAACGCCTCTTGCACCACAAATGCCCTTGCACCTGTGGCGATGGTGTTGGACAACGAATTTGGCATCGAGAAAGGACTTATGACCACCATCCACGCTTACACAAACGATCAGGTGACTTTGGATTTTGCTCACAAGGACTTGAGAAGGGGAAGGGCGGCGGCCCTGAATATCATCCCCACGACCACCGGTGCCGCTAAAGCTATCTCCCTGGTCCTCCCAGGGCTCAAAGGAAAGCTTAACGGAATGGCGTTTAGAGTTCCCGTCCCGACAGTCTCGGTGGTGGACCTGACTCTTGCCATCAGCCGGCAGGCCACTGCGGAAGAAATCAATGATGCCATGGAAAAGTACGCCCAAGGCTCTCTCAAAGGAATCCTTGGAATAACCAAAGCGCCTTTGGTTTCCACAGACTTCAAGGGAATGAACGAATCAACGGTCGTCGACGGTCTGGCTACCCAGACTCTGGGGAATCTTGCCAAAGTTATTGCCTGGTATGACAACGAGTGGGGTTACAGCGCGCGGCTTGTAGACCTCGTAAACCATGTGGTGGCCCAGGGCTTGTAGAACCCGGGGAAACAGGATTATCTATCAAAGCACCCAGTGAGGGGAGGCGCCTTCCCGGTGCCCAAAGCCACGGTACGGAACATGCCTGTGACAGGCAGGAGTTGCCTCGTGAGGGTCGATTTCAACGTCCCCATGAAGGCAGGCACCATAACCGACGACAGCCGCATAAAAGCTGCTTTGCCTACCGTCGAGTATTTGCGCCATCAAGGCGCAAAAGTGGTTCTAATGTCCCATTTGGGCAGACCCGGCGGAAAAGTGGTGGAAGGTCTCCGTTTGGGACCGGTGGCCAAGCGGCTGGCCGAGCTGCTGAACTGCCCGGTAGCTTACGTCGATGATTGCGTGGGGCTCAAAGCAAAATCCCTTGTCCTGGGGATGAAACCAAAAGATGTGGTCCTTCTGGAAAACCTCAGGTTTCACCCAGAAGAAGAGAAGAACGATCCCAGTTTTGCAGAACAGCTGGCCTCTTTGGGAGACTTCTATGTCAACGATGCTTTCGGCACTGCTCACAGATCTCATGCCTCTACCGTCGGAATTGCCCGGCTCCTTCCCGCATATGCCGGGTTGTTGATGGAAAAAGAATTGCGGGCTTTGGGTACGCTGCTCAGAAATCCCGAAAGGCCCTTTGTTGCCGTATTGGGCGGGGCAAAAGTATCGGACAAATTGAGCGTGCTTTGGAAACTGCTGGAAAAGGTTGACGCGCTTCTTCTTGGCGGTGGCATGGCCAACACCTTCCTGCTTGCCGAGGGTTTCGACGTGGGCAAGTCTCTTGCAGAACCTGCCAAAGTTCAAGAGGCCAAGGAAATTCTTCGGAAGGCTTCTGCTTTGGGAAAGAATCTCCACCTTCCCCGGGATGTAGTTGTGGCACCCCGGCCTGAAGTGGGGGTGCCTGTGTCTGTTGTGTCAGTCCAAGCCATTCCCGGCGATCTTATGGTTTTGGACATAGGGCCAGAAACCCGCAAGGCGTTTGCCGAGGCTATATCCGGTTCTAAGACAGCTTTTTGGAACGGCCCCATGGGCGTGTTCGAAGTGGAGCCATTCAGAGGCGGCACTATGGAAATGGCGGCTCTTGTGGCCAGCCTGGGCGGGTTTACCGTGGTGGGCGGTGGGGATTCCTTGTCCGCCCTAAAGATGTCGGGGCTGTCAAACAGGATCAGCCATTTGTCCACGGGCGGAGGCGCTTCTTTGGAATTTCTGGAAGGGAAAACGCTTCCGGGGGTCCATTGTCTAAAAGAACAGGATTGAATCAGAATATCCGCCGGGGCTGCCGGAACCCCACGGTGAGGAGTTCTGATAGGGCGGCCCTGACGCTTGGGAGGGATTATTCGTGGCTTTGCTCCGACGCACGCGCGTGCCATTGTTGGCGGCCAACTGGAAAATGAACAAAACTGTGGGAGAGGCCCTGGAATATGCGGGGGCTTTTTTGGGACTGCTGGACAGCGCGAAAAGCCCTGCAATCCCGGAAATGCTGATCTGCCCGCCCTTTACCTCACTTCCTGCCCTTTGTTCCGTTTTTACAGGTACTGAAGTGAAAGTGGGGGCTCAGAACCTGTTTTGGGCACCCAAAGGCGCTTATACGGGTGAGGTGTCTGCCTCTATGCTGGCTGACCTAGGGTGTTCTCATGTCATAGTGGGGCATTCCGAAAGGCGACATGTTTTTGGGGAGACAGGCTTTGCGGTGGGGAAAAAGGTGAGAGCGGCTCTGGACGCCGGGTTAACACCCATATTGTGCGTGGGAGAGACCTCGGAGGAAAGAGAAGCCGGTTCGGCCCTTGCAGTATGCGATACCATGACCCGGGAAGGGCTCAAAGAGGTAGGGGCCCGGGAAATTTCTCGGGTGGTCATCGCTTATGAGCCTGTTTGGGCCATAGGCACGGGAAAAGAGGCCAGGCCCGACGATGCCCAGGAAGTCATAGCCGGGATCAGGGCCTCGTTAGAAAGTCTTTTTGAGGGGGCTGCCGGTGAAGTTAGAATTCTTTATGGCGGCAGCGTCAATTCCTCCAACATCAGGGGCTTCATGGGCAGGGGGGCTGTAGACGGCGCGCTTGTAGGAGGAGCAAGCCTGGACCCGGTCGAATTTACCAAAATTATCTCGGCTGCGAGAAAAGTGAAGGAGTGAGCACCCACGGGCAAAAAGCCGGTGGTACTCATCATTCTTGACGGGTGGGGCCTGCCTTCAGAGGGGCCCAATCCGGTGACAGAGGCCCATATACCTAACTATGAGAGGCTTTTGAGGGAATACCCCAATTCCACCCTTGAGGCTTCTGGGGAAGCGGTGGGGCTAATGCCCGGCCAAATGGGGGATTCCAACGTGGGTCACCTCAATATCGGTGCGGGAAGGATCGTGTACCAGGACGTGGTCCGAATCAACAGATCTATAGCTGGCGGGGATTTCTTCGAAAACCCCGCCCTGGTGCGGGCCATGAATAACGCTACCGGCAGCCGGGCACTGCATCTGATGGGTCTTTTGTCCGACGGCGGTGTACACAGCCTTCAAGGGCACCTTCATGCGCTGCTCAAGATGGCCAAAGACAAGGGGTGTGGGGAAGTGTACGTCCACGCCTTTTTGGACGGCAGGGATGTTGCTCCTGCATCGGCTGCCCAGTATCTGAGAGAACTTGAGATAGAGATGGCGAGAACCGGCACGGGGAGTCCGGCTTCCTTGTCAGGCCGGTATTATGCTATGGACAGGGACAAAAGGTGGGAACGGGTGGAAAAGGCTTACCACATGCTCACCTCTTGGGAAGGACCTTCCGCCAGCGGCTGGAGAGAGGCCCTGAAGAAGTCTTACGAAAAGGGCATAACAGACGAATTTGTGGTGCCCGTGAAAATTCATCCCGGGAAATTTCGTCCAATTATGGCAAACGATTCGGTCATTTTCTTTAATTTTCGAGCAGACAGGGCCAGGGAGATAACCCACGCCCTGCTTGACGAAAACTTTGACGCTTTCCCCAGGGGCCCCAAACCGAACATCCACTTTTGCGGTATGGTGAGATATGAGGAAGGAATAGCCGGTGATTACGCTTTCAACCCGCTCACGCTCACAAACACCTTGGGTGAAGTAGTCTCCAAAGCTGGGATGCGACAACTCAGGATCGCCGAGACCGAGAAATACGCCCATGTCACCTTTTTCATTAACGGCAAGAAAGACGCTCCGTTTCCCGGAGAAGACCGTATTCTCATCCCCTCGCCCAAAGAAGTGGCAACCTATGATTTGAAACCGGAGATGAGCGCCGTTCCCGTTACAGACGCCGCGGTCAAAGAAGTGCAAAGCGGGAAATACGATTTGGTTATTCTGAACTATGCGAATCCAGATATGGTGGGCCACACCGGAGTTTTTGAAGCCGCTGTGCGCGCTTTGGAAACGGTTGACGCATGCCTGGGACGTCTGCTCTTGGCGGTTTTAAAGGCCGGTGGCGCCGCACTCATCATAGCCGACCACGGCAATGTGGAAGATCTTAAGCCGGGCACAGGCAGCGCCCATACTTACCACTCCCATAACCCGGTTCCGTGCATCTTGGTTGGGGGGAATCCGGGCCAAGAAGTGCGCCGCGGGCTTCTGGCCGATGTGGCACCGACGGTGTTGGAGATGTTGGGTCTTTCCAAACCGCCCGAGATGGACAGGGACAGTCTTATCACAACTGCCAGGAGTGATTCAGATGTCGCAAATTGTTGATATTACTGCGAGACAAATATTGGATTCCCGGGGGAATCCGACGCTGGAGGCCGATGTGCTTCTGGCCGACGGTTCTTTCGGCCGGGGTATGGTGCCGTCGGGCGCTTCCACAGGGACTTATGAAGCCCTGGAACTGAGGGACGGGGGCAAGGCCTTCGGAGGAAAAAGCGTGTTGAAAGCCATTTCAAATGTGAGGGAAATGATAGCTCCCGAATTGTTGGGCAAAGATGCCCGAGAACAAGCGGAAATCGACAGGACGATGGTAAGGATGGACGGCACTCCCAACAAACGGGTGCTGGGGGCCAATGCGATCTTGGCAGTCTCCATGGGAGTGGCAGCGGCGGCGGCTCAGTCTGCCGGCGAGCCACTTTACCGTTACATAGGCGGACTCGGTGCCAGGACTCTTCCTGTTCCTTTCATGAACGTGGTAAACGGGGGGCGGCACGCCGACAATAATCTGGACATACAGGAATTCATGATCGTGCCCGCAGGTGCCCGCAGCCTTTCAGATGCAGTTCGGATGGCCTGCGAGGTGTATGCCTCCTTAAAATCTGTACTGAAATCCAGGAGCCTTGCGACGGCAGTGGGGGACGAAGGAGGATTTGCCCCCAATCTTAAGTCCAATGAGGAAGCCTTGGAATTCATCGTTACGGGGATCCAAAAAGCAGGTTATATCCCGGGCAAGGACTGTTTTTTGGCAATTGACGCAGCGGCATCGGAGTTTTTTGTGGACGGCAAGTACGTTTTGTCCGGGGAGAATTGGAGCGGGGATGCCGGTGATCTTGTGGAAAAATACCGCAAATGGGCCAGAGCCTATCCCATAATTTCCATTGAGGACGGTTTGGCAGAAGATGACTGGGAGGGTTGGGTTCTGCTTACCAGAATTCTGGGCGGCAAGGTTCAGATTGTTGGGGACGATCTTTTTGTCACTCAGAGGGCCAGAGCGGAAAAGGGAATTGACGTGGGTGCGGCCAATTCCGTATTGATCAAGCTGAACCAGGTTGGCACCCTGACGGAGACGCTTGAAACCATCGAAACGGCGCGTTTGGCGGGCTACCGCTGGTTGGTGTCTCATCGCTCGGGCGAAACCGAAGATTCTTTCATTGCCGATTTCTCTGTGGGGTGCGGCGCCGGGCAGATCAAATCGGGGGCCCCGGCCAGAAGTGAGCGTGTGGCCAAATACAACAGGCTGCTCAGGATCCAGGAGGAACTGGGGCAGAACGCCTTATTCGGTTCCGATACGGTTTTGGGCCGCAAAGTCAGGTAACCGGCGTCGAAATTTGTTGCAGGCCCGGAGTAATGTTGTTGGGCCGGCATTATTACCGGGGGCTGTGGGGGAACGTAATGATGTTTGTGTCGACGGTTTGCCGCATTCGATTGATATTGGTTGCGGGTATTGCTAAGATAAAATACGTCGGGAGACTGCCTGGCCTTTTGAGTTTGCGATCTTTAGCAGACCGTTTGGGAGAGGAGTGATTTTGGGTGCTGTTGGGTGTACGGGTTATTCACTGGGTAATAACTATCGCTCTCATCGTCGTGGTCGTTTTGCAGCCCGAACGCAATGCGGGGTTTGGTAGCATTATGGGGGGAACGTCCGAGAGTTTTGCAGGGCGTCGCAGGAAAGGTTTGGACGCCTTTTTGGCAAAGTTGACTGTGTACTTAGCAGTGGGGTTTGTTGCAAGCTCCATAGCCCTTACCATTTTTCGTCGGGGGGCAGCCGGCTAGCAGTCAGACTTTTTGCCATTGTTTGGCGTTCATTCTGGTTTGGAGTTGTGGAAAACGAGGCTCCTCTCACAGCCGTGTTTGTGGTCAGGGCAGTCCGACAAAATGACCAGAAGCTTTTGGGGCGAAAGGGGCTTTTTCTTTGCCTAAACTGGGATGGGCCGTAATTGCGCCGGTCGCCGGTAGTATCGCTTTGCTTTTCACGTTGTATTTGCAGTCAAAGGTCCAACAATCAGATCCCGGGACCTCTGATATGCAAGAAATATCCCGGGCCATAAGCCAGGGTGCCATGACCTTCATCCGGAGGCAATACACTTCTCTTGCCGTTTTCGTGTTTGTCGTCGCCGTTCTCATGGCTGTTATGGCCAAATCCACCGGGGGGGAAATGATGCGTCCCGGGACTCCGGTGGCCTTCGTTTTGGGAGCAGTGGCATCCGCCCTTGCGGGCTTCATTGGTATGAAGGCCGCCACTGCAGCTAACGTAAGGACCGCTGCTTCTGCAAAAGAAGGTGCTGCCCCGGCGTTGAGAATCGCTTTCACCGGGGGCGCCGTCATGGGCATGACGGTGGTGGGGCTTGCCCTTTTGGGACTTGGCTTGGTGTTCATGGTATTTGGTGACCCCCATGACCCCGCCTCTTTTGGAGTAATCAACGGTTTTGCTTTCGGTGCCAGTTCCATAGCCCTGTTTGCCAGAGTCGGCGGCGGCATATACACCAAAGCCGCGGACATCGGCGCCGACATCGTGGGCAAAATTGAGGCCGGGATCCCCGAGGACGATCCCAGGAACCCGGCTTCCATAGCAGACAACGTCGGAGACAATGTCGGGGACGTGGCGGGTATGGGCGCCGATTTGTTTGAGTCGTACGTAGGGTCACTTGCTGCCGCCATGGCTATAGGAGCGATGATGAGTGAGCCGAAGCTTTCAATGATAGCCATTCTTTTGCCCCTTTTTATCGCCTCTGTGGGGATAATTGCATCTATCCTGAGCGTCTTGTTGGTGAGGGCGCTGCGGTCCAATCCCTCTTTTGCCCTCAGGCTGGCTTCCTTTTCTTCGGGAGGCATGACCCTTTTAGGATCGCTTGTGGTCGTGCGGGTAATGACCGGGGGCTGGGTTTTGTTTATTCCGATTCTGGTGGGAATTGTGGCGGGGTTGGCCATAGGTCTTTTGTCGGAATTGTACACTTCGGCCGATTTCCGTTCAGTCAAAAAGATCGCTCAGTCATCCCTCACCGGTGCCGCAACCAATGTGATTGAAGGGATGGCCGTCGGGATGAAATCGACCGCCATCCCTTTGGTTTGCATAGCCCTGACAAGCTTGATTTCGTACCGGTTCGGTGAAATGAGTGGGACGGGAGGGTTGTACGGGGTGGCTCTGGCAGCGGTGGGGATGTTGTCCACAACTGGCATGATAGTGGCCGTGGATGCATACGGGCCTATTGCTGACAACGCCGGGGGCATTGCGGAAATGACCCACCAACCGGGGCAGGTTCGGGAAGTGACCGACGCGTTGGATTCCTTGGGAAACACTACGGCGGCTTTGGGGAAAGGGCTTGCTATAGGCTCTGCCGCTCTTACGGCCTTGGCCCTGTTTTCGGCCTATTCCCAAGCTGCTGGTTTGACGTCTATCGATCTTATGAGGCCAGAAGTGATGGCGGGGGTTCTCATCGGCGGGATGTTACCCTTTTTGTTTTCATCCCTCACCATGGAGGCCGTGGGCATTACAGCCCACAAAATGGTGGATGAGGTCAGAAGGCAGTTTCGGGAGATTCCCGGACTGGTTGATGGAAAAGCACGCCCCGACTACGCTCGCTGCGTGGATATTTCCACGGTTGGGGCTTTGAAACAGATGATTCTTCCCGGATTAATGACTGTCTCGGCGCCTCTCATCGTCGGTTTTTTGTTGGGGAAAGCGGCTCTGGCCGGACTTTTGGCTGGGAGTTTGGTTACAGGCATCTTGCTTGCAATCAATCTTGCCAATTCTGGCGGGGCATGGGACAACGCAAAGAAGTATATAGAGGCGGGGCATTTGGGGGGCAAGGGTACTGAAGTCCATGCGGCGGCAGTGGTCGGAGACACTGTGGGGGACCCTTGCAAAGACGCTGCAGGTCCCTCAATTAACATACTGGTGAAGCTAATGAGCATTGTCGCCCTGGTGTTCGCACCTTTTCTCAGGTAGAATTCGCGTATGCTGCCGGGCGTGAGGACAACCTTGTGTGAGTCTGATGGCCCGGATGATTTGGATGACTTGAGTGACTGTGACTGGGGTACTGGGGTGAGCCTGACTAGTCGGCCGAGCGGGGTCAGCTGTTGACACGGGGTGGAACGGTAGTTACCGATTGGGGGGAATTGCACATGACCCGGGATGAGCTAGTGATTGAGGTTAAAAAGAGGATAAAAACCAAGAACCTATTCAAGCACATACTGGCTGTGGAAGCCGTAATGAGAAGGTTGGCACGGCATTTTGGCGAAGACGAGGAACGTTGGGGAGCGGCCGGGCTGCTGCACGATATAGACTATGAGGATACAAAAGACGATCCGGCCAGGCACAGCCTTTTGTCGGGCAAAATAGCCTCGGAACTCGGGTTTGATGATGAGATCGTTGATGCCGTAAGGGCCCACAACGAATATCATGGCCTGCCCAGAACAACCAAAATGGCGAAAGCCTTGTACTCTGCCGATCCGCTGACGGGGCTGATCGTTGCTTCCGCCCTTATCGTGCCGGCCAAAAAGTTGTCCGCCATAGACGCCGACTTTGTGGTGAACCGGATGGGTGAGAAGTCCTTTGCCCGAGGCGCAAATCGCGACACCATCAGGGCCAGCTCCGAGTTGGGACTGGAACTGACAGAGTTCATCTCTTTGGCGCTCGGGGCCATGCAGGGAATCAGCCAAGAATTGGGCCTGTAGGGCTTGTCGACGCCGCTGGCAAGTTCGGGGCCAAACAGCCCCAACCAGCCCCCGAACCGCCTTCCCGGGAATGAGCGCCAGTGGCGAGTCTGGGTTGGACGCACCGGTGCCAAAGATCTGAGGGCCGGACGGCTCTGGAAAACGCTAGCCTGGTGCAGGTGCGCAGGTGCTGGCCTTTTGAGGGTGGCCGTGGGGTGAAATATTGTGGCTAAGTCCGGGAATGTGAAAAGAATAACTGAAAATCGCAAAGCCAGACACGACTACATTGTGGAAGATACTATTGAAGCGGGCATCGCTCTCATCGGAACAGAAGTGAAATCTTTGAGGGCCGGGCGCGCAAGCTTGGGCGACAGCTACGCCGAAGTGGTTGGCGGTGAGGTCTTCTTGCGCAATGCTCACATCGACCAGTACGAACCGGCGGCGCGATTCAATCATGACCCGCTTCGCCCCAGGCGGCTCCTTCTTCACAAACGAGAAATAAGGAAGTTGGCGGCAAAAGTTCGGGAAAGGGGTTATACTCTCATCCCTTTGTCCCTGTATTTTCGCGACGGTAAGGTGAAAGTCGATTTAGCCGTGGCGCGGGGCCGAAAATCCTACGACAAG
>CAZYEC010000021.1:0-27743 GCA_964646385.1 uncultured Eubacteriales bacterium
ACTCCCGCTTGCTGAAGGATCGCATCGTATTTGTAGGAGCACCGGTAGACGATCAGATGGCAAACCTTGTTGTGGCCCAGCTCCTCTTCCTGCAGGCTGAAGACCCGGACAAAGAGGTTTCCATATATGTGAACTCGCCGGGAGGTTCGGTTACCGCGGGGTTGGCGATTTACGACACAATGCAGCACATCAAACCGCCGGTATCCACTATTTGCGTAGGACTGGCTGCAAGCATAGCGGCCCTTATCCTCACGGGGGGCACGAAAGGCCGGAGGTACTGCCTGCCCAACGCAAAGACACTCATTCATCAGCCTTTGGGCGGTGTGCAAGGCCAGGCTACGGAAGTGGAAATAGCGGCCAGGGAGATTCTTCGCACCAAACAGCGGATTAACAAGATTTTGGGGGAACACACGGGACAGCCTGCGGACAGGATCGCTAAAGATACAGAACGTGATCACTGGATGACCGCCGAGGAATCCAAAGAATACGGACTGGTTGATGGTATCCTGTTCCCGGTGCCCAAGTTGTGAGACAATTGGGGTGAAAGGATGTTCAAATTCGAGGAACAAAAGGGACTGAAGTGCTCTTTCTGCGGGAAGTACCAGGACCAGGTAAAACGCCTTATTGCCGGTCCCGGTGTTTACATCTGCGACGAATGCATCGAACTCTGTAACGAAATAATCTCGGAAGAGCTGGACGACGAATGCGAACAGGGTTTGAAGGATGTACCCAGGCCCAAGGATATAAAGGCGTTCCTCGATCTTTACGTAGTAGGCCAGGAAAGAGCCAAAAAGACGCTGTCGGTGGCGGTGTACAACCATTACAAGAGGATTGGGCGCTCCCAGAAGCCCGACGATGTGGATATCCAAAAGGCCAACATCGTGCTATTGGGCCCCACCGGATGCGGAAAAACGTACCTTGCCCAATCCCTTGCCAGGTACCTGAATGTGCCCTTTGCCATTGCAGACGCCACAACCTTGACTGAAGCCGGTTACGTCGGAGAAGACGTGGAGAATATCTTGCTGCGGCTGGTTCAGGCGGCCGATTACGATATAGAAAAAGCCGAAAAAGGCATCATCTACATCGATGAAATAGACAAAATAGCCAGGAAGTCGGAAAACCCTTCCATAACCAGAGATGTTTCGGGAGAAGGCGTCCAGCAGGCGCTTCTCAAGATTCTGGAGGGGACGATCGCCAATGTGCCTCCTTTGGGCGGCCGGAAACACCCCCATCAGGAGTTCGTCCAGGTGGACACTTCCAACATCCTGTTCATATGCGGGGGCGCTTTCGAGGGCATCGACAAGATAATTCAAAACCGCATCGGGCAGAAAGTGCTTGGCTTTCGATCAGAAGTGAGGTCCAGGTCCGAGGGCAATGTGGGAGAGATTCTGGCTAAGATTCTTCCCCAAGATCTGCTCAAGTTCGGTCTCATACCCGAGTTTGTGGGTCGGGTCCCTATCATAGTGGGACTGGATGCGTTGAACGAAGACGATCTTGTAAAGATACTGGTGGAACCGAAAAACGCTTTGGTCAAGCAGTACCAAAAGGTATTCGCCCTTGACGGCGTGGCTCTTGAGTTTCAAGAAGAAGCCATAAGGGCCGTGGCCACTGAAGCCGTGAAGCGGAACACAGGTGCCCGGGGCTTGAGGGCTGTTTTGGAAAATAGGATGCTCGACATCATGTTCGACCTGCCTTCCAGGACGGATGTGACCAAATGCGTCATCACCAAGGACCTTGTGCTAAACGGCAGCAGCCCAATACTGGTCACTTCCGAACGGAGAAAGAAGAAAAAAGAAGAGACAGCCTGACGGCTGCGTCAGGAGGTCGACAGGTTTCGACTACAACAGGGAATTTACCCCCTCAGGCGAGCGGCTTGAGGGGGGCTTTAATTTTCCGCAAAGCTTAAATAATAAGGGGATAAAACGCTCACCATAACCTAAGCAGGGGTGCCGCACCGGTGTAAGACAAGGGAATGACTTCAAATGGATTCGAGGGTTCTCATTTACATCCAGCTGTTTTTGGCCGTCGTGATGGGCCTTTATTTTTGGAACCTTTTGAAGACCCAAGAAACCCAAAAGGTGGCCGTAAACAGGGAATCCAAAAAAGAGATGGAACGGCTGAAGCGCCTGCGCGAGGTGAAACTTACCGAACCCTTGTCAGAACGCACCAGGCCAAGCACCATAGACGACGTCATAGGCCAGGAAGATGGGATCAAGGCCCTTAAAGCTGCCCTGTGCGGTCCAAACCCCCAACACGTCCTGATCTACGGGCCGCCAGGCGTCGGCAAAACCGCTGCTGCCCGCCTGGTGTTGGAAGAGGCTAAAAAGCAAAGCCTTTCTCCTTTCTTGAGGCAAGCCGAGTTCATCGAAATGGATGCCACTACCGCAAGGTTCGACGAGCGGGGCATCGCCGACCCCCTCATCGGTTCAGTTCACGACCCCATCTACCAGGGCGCGGGTCCAATGGGTGTCGCGGGAATTCCCCAACCAAAAGCAGGTGCCGTGACCAAAGCCCACGGGGGCATTCTGTTTTTGGATGAAATCGGGGAACTCCACCCGGTGCAAATGAACAAATTGCTCAAAGTCTTGGAAGACAGAAGGGTCTTCTTGGAAAGCGCCTATTACGCCAAGGATGACACTAACATCCCGGAACACATCCACGACATATTTCAAAACGGGTTTCCCGCGGACTTCCGGCTTGTGGGGGCCACCACCAAGTCCCCGGGGGACATTCCTCCGGCGCTGAGATCCCGTTGTTTGGAAGTGTTTTTTAGGACTCTGTCGCCCAAGGAAGTGGGGAAGATCGCCGGGAATGCGGCGCTCAAGGCCGGCACAGGTATTGAGCCCGGGGCCATCGATCTCGTGGAGCAGTATGCAGGCAATGGGCGGGATGCAGTCAACATGGTTCAGTTGGCTGCCGGTCTGGCGCTGATGGACGGCTGCAGGCCAATAACCTTACAAGATATCGAGTGGATAGTGTCTCAAGGACAACTTTCCCTGCGGACCGGATTCGTGCCGCCGGCGGTGTCCCTTCCGGGGGCGGCCTTGGGGCTTGCGGTTTCGGGGCCCGGTTCGGCCCACGTCATCGACGTGGAAACGCAGGTGGTTACGCCCGCCCCGGGGAGGCGCGGGGAAATCATCATCACGGGGATTATCGAACAAGAAGAAATGGGCTCAGGCCCTCACGTCCTGAGAAGGAAGAGCATGGCCATGTCTTCGGTGGAAAACGTTCGCACGGCCCTTTCTTCTCAAACTGGCCTCAAACCCTATGAATCGGATATCCATGTCAATTTCCCCGGGGGCACACCGGTTGACGGACCTTCCGCCGGGCTGGCCATCGCCATGAGCATGTTTTCGGCCATGACAGGATACCCCCTTGCCGCCCGCACTGCCTTCACAGGTGAGGTTTCCATCTATGGCCAGGTAAGAGCCGTGGGCGGGGTGGAGCAAAAGCTGAGGGCCGCCGAAGAAGCGGGCCTGGTCCGAGTATTCATCCCCGAAGCCAACTGGCAGGAACGGTTTGCCGGCAGATCCGTGGAAGTAACCCCTGTGAATTGCCTCGATCAGGTGATTGAGGCTTTGGACCTGGCGGATCCGGGCTGCAAAAACCGCGCCAAGTCACCGGCTTCTGCCGAGTAATTTCCCAACGGGCAACCTTCAACCGGGAAAGAAGACCCAGAAACAAAAGCCCGCTCCCCTGGGACCCGGCTCAACAGCAGATCGAGTTTACCACTTCTACCTGCGATTTTGCCACATCTCCCAAAGCTTCCCATGGATTCCTGAAGGACTTGGCAAAGGTCAAATAGAATTAATGGTTTGCGTTCCTCTTGGCCATGTCACTTCGCCTACTCTGACTAATATGATGTGGCTGGGACCTCTTCGGAGGAGAACGCGGGAGGTGGATCCATTGAGCGAAGCGAAAACAGAGATGAAGTCCTACCCGCTTTTACCTTTGAGAAACCAACTGGTGTTCCCTGGGACTACCCAGACTCTTGAAGTTGGCCGCCCCAGATCCGTAAAAGCCTGCCAGATGGCTCAAGTCGGCGCAAAACGGATAGTGTTATGTCCTCAAAAAGATAACGATGTGGCGGATCCTTCGCCCGGGGAGATATCTGATGTCGGCACCTTGGGCGTAATCAGGGAAGCCGTCAAAACTGCCGCCGGCCGTCTTAGGGTGGTCGTCCAGGGAGTATCCAGGGTGAGAGTTGCTTCATTTGTATCCCGTGATCCGGGATATTTGGTTTCCGTAAGAGAACTGGACGAAGAACCGGTGCCCGCTTCCGAAACCGACCGTGTGATAAAGCCTTTGATGGAACAATATGAGGAGTATGTACGGGCAACCAAGAGAGTGCCGGCAGAGACTCTAATCACCGTTGCCACCCTCACCGACCCGGGCCAATTGTGTGATTTGATAGCGAGTCACGTTCCTTTGTCCCATGGCGACAAACTGCAGATATTAGGGGCCCTTTCTGTAAAGGAAAGAGTCCATAAGCTGGTTGGTTTGCTTTCAAAGGAAATAGACATGGTGAGCCTGGAAAAGAGGATTAACCGGCGCGTGAGGGAGCAGATAGAGCGCAGCCAGAAGGAATACTGGCTGCGAGAACAGATGAAAGCCATCCAGAAAGAACTGGGGGATAGGGACGACACCGTAAGTGAAGCTCAGGAATTTAGGGAGAAAATTGAAAAGGCAGGGCTCAGCGGCGAGGCCCAAGAAAGGGCCTTGCGTGAAGTTGACAGGTTGGAGAAAATGCCGCAAGCCTCCGCCGAAGCGGTTGTTGTCCGCACTTACCTGGAATGGATGGTTTCTTTGCCCTGGGGCGTTGTCACTGATGATCGCCTGGATATCATCCAGGCTCAGAAGATTTTGGACGAGGATCACTACGGGCTGACAGAGGTCAAGGAAAGAATTCTCGAATACCTTGCCATACGACAGCTTGTGGACAAACCCAAAGGGCCTATCTTGTGTTTTGTGGGGCCCCCGGGTGTGGGCAAGACTTCTCTCGCAAAATCCATTGCCAGGGCTTTGGGAAGGAAGTTTGTGCGGATATCCTTGGGAGGAGTCAGGGACGAGGCCGAGATTCGCGGCCACAGGCGCACCTATATAGGGGCGCTGCCGGGCCGCATCATCCAAGGGATTCGCACTTCAGGCTCCAAGAATCCCGTGTTCCTCATGGATGAAATAGACAAGCTTGCGTCTGACTTTCGAGGCGATCCGGCAGCGGCGCTTTTGGAAGTTCTGGATCCTGAACAAAATCACAGTTTTTCTGATCATTACCTGGAGGTTCCCTTCGATCTGTCCAGAGTCATGTTCATTACCACTGCAAATTCCTCGCACTCAATTCCCAGGCCGCTTTTGGACCGGATGGAAGTCATAACCTTGCCCGGTTACACGGAAGAAGAAAAAATGCAGATAGGTTCCCAGTTTCTCATTCCGAAACAGCTGAAAGAACACGGCCTTCGCCCTGTGGAGCTTTCCATCGGGAAAGACGCCCTGAAGAACATGGTGAGGGAGTACACCCGGGAGGCCGGAGTGAGGGGCCTGGAACGGCAAATCGCCACTTTGTGCAGGAAGACTGCCAAAGACCTGGTGTCAGGCAAAAGAAAGAGGGTCCGCGTAACCGCCAGAATTTTGGGCAAATACCTTGGGGTGCCCAGGTTCCGCTACGGGCAGGCTGAAAAAGAAAATCAGGTGGGCGTGGCAACGGCCCTTGCGGTTACGGACGTGGGTGGCGATGTGATGTCCGTTGAAGTGAGCGCGGTGAAAGGGAAAGGTAATTTTACCCTCACCGGCCAACTAGGGGACGTGATGAAAGAGTCCGCTCAAGCCGGTTTAAGCTACCTGCGATCCAGAGCGCTGGATCTTGGGTTGCAGGAAAACTTCTACGAAGTTACTGATATACACGTCCACATTCCCGAGGGCGCCATTCCCAAAGACGGTCCGTCGGCCGGAATCACCATGACCTGTGCCGTTGCTTCTGCCTTGACCAACAGGCCGGTTCGCCACGATCTGGCAATGACGGGGGAAATAACTCTGAGGGGCCGGGTCCTTCCGGTGGGGGGAATAAAAGAGAAGGTCATGGCGGCTCACAGGTCCGGAATATTCACCGTCTTGCTACCTTCAAAGAACACCAAAGATGTCGAAGAGGTTCCCGACAACATCAAAGATGAGATGACCATCCTTTTCGTAGATCATATGGACGAAGTGCTTGCCACTGCCGTGCTGAAGAAACCGGAACAACAGGAAAATCTGGTTCCCATTTCGTGTGTTCCCGACAGCCAGCAGGTACACAGAGTAAGCGTAGGGGAGGCGCGCTCGTAGGCGGCTCTTGTGGCCAAGATTAAGGGCTCGGCCTCGCCTATTTTGGTCGTTGACTCTTTGTGTGGCGCGTGCAATAATCTCTTGCATGATAAAGCCCAAAAGGGGGAACGTGTGGAAATGGCCGTGGTCGGGGTTATGTACAATTTGAAAGGGGAGCCTCCCGAAGAAGGGGAGCCTCCGGACTCCCAGGCCGAACTTGACTCGGAAACAACGGTTTTGGCTGTGGCCGATGCCCTGCGGGCGTACGGCCACGATGTTTGTCTGCTGGAAGGAGATTACGGGGCAGTCTCGAAGGTCTCCGATTTGCACTTGGATATCGTTTTCAACATGTGCGAAGGGCGCAAAGGGGAATCGAGGGAAAGCCAGGTCCCTGCCGTCTTAGATATGCTGGGAATCCCTTACACCGGTTCCGGAGTTTTGGCCCTTGCGGCAACCTTGGACAAACCTTTAGCCAAAAAGATTTTGACCTATCACCGCGTGCCGACCCCACTTTTCATGGCGTTTGACGACGAAAATGAGGTAGACCCCCAAGGCCTGAAGTTCCCGGTTTTTGTGAAGCCGGCCCGAGAAGGCTCCAGCAAGGGCGTTACACCGAGGTCATATTGTTCAAAGCCGCTTGATTTCTTCAGGGAAGCAAAACGACTGATAAGAGAGTACAAGCAGCCGGTTTTGGTAGAAGAATATTTGCCTGGCCGGGAGTTTACCGTGGGCCTGTTAGGAAACCGCAATCCCCTTGTGTTCCCCGTAACGGAGATAAATTTCGACTTGGTCCCTCAAGAACACGGAAGAATTTACACCGGTCAGTTTAAGAGCGATTGGTTTCAGGAAATCTACTACACATGCCCCGCCCAGATCTCCGAGGCATTGGAAACGGAACTGGTGGAAGCAGCTCTGGCAACGTACCGAGTTTTCAATTGTAAGGATCTTGCCCGGGTAGACTTGAGGCTTGACGACGACGGGGTCCCCAACGTTATCGAGATTAACCCTTTACCGGGTCTTGCCCCGGGTTTTTCCGACTATCCCAGGATGGCGGAAAAAGGCGGGTGGACTTACACAGACCTTATAAACGGGATTTTGGAATGTGCTTTGCGCCGTCACGACCTTTCCCATTTGATACCTTTCGGGTCTGCAAAACAGATAGCTTAGAACCAAGAACGCCAAGCGGTCGAAAACCCGCTGCCAGACTGAACAAGATTAGACCGCTCACCTAAAAAGTGCGCGGTCGTTTTTGTTGTCAGGTTCCTAATTGTTTCTAGGCTTGCCTGACATTGCATTACTGCAAGAAAAGGGAATGTCCCGTCTTCGTTGAATTGGTTAGGATGCCCCAGCAATGTGGACCTTTCGGGGCGGGAAGAGGCGTTTTTCTTTTGCGAAGCGTGCATCCCAAGTCGGGATCGGGAGACTTATCGGAGCCGGCTACTGAAAAGGGCATAACCAAAAGGTCGGGCGGCAGGGAATCGGAACCGGGTGTTTTTGTAGGAACAAGAATTCGACTCAGACCAGTGAACGAAACAGATTTGGCGCAGTTGATGGAATGGGATTCCGATGGGAATATCCCTTACTGGGAAGGCGAGAAATTCGAGTCCGAAAACGAAGCAAAGGATTTCTACCTCGGGAAAAGCCATCTGGTAAGACGGACGCTTGTTATCGAGATGGCCGACAGAACCCCCATAGGAAAGGTTGAAATGCTGAATATGTCCTGGCGGTTACATACGGGGGAAATCAGGGTGGTCATCGCCGACAAATCAATGCGGAATCAGGGATTGGGACAAGATGCTGTTTACACTTTTGTAAAAGGGCTGTTTGAAACTACGTCGTTACAAGAAGCTTTTCTTCGCGTGGACCGGGAAAACCACCGAGCCATCAGGTGCTACCACAAAGTGGGATTTCGACCCGAGTGGCAAGTGCGCGTGCCCAGAGAAGGGGAGGAAGACAGGTCTCGCAGACTAATTCTGATGACGGTCAATCGAGATTCTCTGGGGCAGTTGAGAAAATAAATGGTGGGGGTTACTGGGCTTGAACCAGTGGCCTCACGGATGTGAACCGTGCGCTCTTCCGCTGAGCTAAACCCCCGCCTTTGAACTATAATAGCAAACAAAAAGGGTCAAATCAAATCCCGGTTGCAGGGGGCAGTTCTTTGCCGCATGAAGGGCAAAACGCAAAACCTTCGCCTGTTTCTCTGCCGCAATAGGGGCAATAGCGGTCCCGAAGGTTGCGCGGGGCAGTTTGCCCCTTGCCCTGGGCATACCTATCTGTCGGGAGGCCAAATCGTTCGTTTAGGGGGTCGGGCTCGCTTTGGGAATCGGTGATATCAAGCACGGAGTAACGATTCTTCTGAGTTGCTTGTCTGAAATTGTACACTGCGTTGGCGATGCCAAGAATGATGAACAAGACACCAAAAAGCGGGAACAAGCCGGCGCCCCCAAAAGGAGAATCCCTGGTCATAGAGAAAGCCATTGCCGTCCAAAACACGCCGAACAAAATGGCGACAACTGAGCCGATTCCGCCCAGAAAAGACGGCGCGCGTCCCGGCTTAACGCCGGTTGTCCTTCGCCTGTTATCCACTTTGATTCCTCCTGTGTTCGATTCCAGTCCAGATCATACATTATTTTTGGCCGCTTATGGGCTGCAAAAATCATCAAAAGGAATTACGCTTTGGGAATCGAATTTTGTGGAAACTAAAGGCGGGGTACATGATAAAATAATTCCGACATGGGGGTATCGATTATGGAAATAATCGTGACGGAAGATTATGCTAGTTTATCCCTTGAAGCGGCTGGAATTGTAATGGATGTTGTGGATAAGAAGCCCGGCTGTGTGGTCACTTTGCCTTCCGGTGGGACGCCCTTTGGAATGTACGAGGCTTTGGCCCGGGCTTACAGGGAGGACAGGGTAGATTTTGCTCAAGTCACCCTCTTTGATCTCGATACTTACGCGTTTTTGGATGACCAGGACCCGCGCTCAAATTACAGTTACCTGCAAAAACATTTTGCAGGGAAGGTAAACATCTCAAAGGACAGGTGGCATCGCCTGGACGGGGCGGGCAGAGATGCTTCCGTACGGGCCCGGGAATATGAAGAAGAAATCAAGACTGCCGGCGGCCTGGATCTAGCCGTTATCGGGATAGGTCACAACGGCCACATTGCCTACAATGAGCCGGGTTCCTCTTTTGATTCCCGAACGAGACTGGTTGAGCTGGCCCAATCGACCAAAAGTGCCAACGCCCGTTTTGTGTCGACGGCAGACCAAGTTCCTACCCACGGGCTCACCATGGGGATTGGGACTATAATGGAAGCCCGTCGAGTCGTGCTTCTGGCTTCGGGGGAAGGGAAAGCAAGCATAATCGCCACGACGCTTGAAGGCCCGGTTACCCGGGATGTCCCGGCCACGGCGCTCAAGTCGCACAAGGAAGTTTCGGTGATTTGTGATCGTGCGGCTGCGTCCAAGTTGTCCAAGGCTCGATTAGAATCGGGGGTCAAGCGGGTTAACGGTAAGTAGCATTCGTGTCCTGGACAGCTTGCGTAACATGGTTGAGATGAAGCCGTACACCTTCGGACTTGTGTTGCCCACCGTTTTCCCGGAAACAGGACACATAGCACGGCAACGAGATGGAGTGATGCCCCGTGAACGTTACCGTATTGGGCAAGTATTCCCCGTTTCCACCTGCCAAAGGGGCGGGGGTCGGATACTGGGTTGAGTCAGAAAGTGAAGGGGTTCTCTTGGACTGCGGACCCGGTGTCCTTTCAAAATTCCAAGAATATGTGGGGTCGTTGGCCAAAATCCGAACCGTTGTTTTGTCTCACTTGCATTTTGATCATATGGCCGATGTTACCGTGTTGCGATACGCTGCGAGCCCTGATGGACGCTATCGCCGGTTACCTTCCAAAATTACCGTTTACGCCCCGCCTGAGCCCGCTTTGGAGTACGGGTTACTGAACTACAAAGAGGTCATGGCGGGCATCCCCGTATCCCACGGGCATGCTTTTGCGGCAGGCAAGTTAAAATTCACCTTTTATGAGGTCAGTCACACGATTCCCGCTTTTGCCGTGCGGGTTGAAGGGCCCGTTGGCACCGTAGTTTACTCGGGGGACACGGGCCCGTGCCAAAACCTCTTGAAGGCCGCAAAAGGTGCTGACCTGTTCTTTTGCGAAGCATCGGCCACGGAAGAAGATAAAGACTTTGCCGCGTCCAAACATCTTACGGCCCGTCAGGCCGGTGAAATTGCGGCAGGTGCCGGCGTCAAGCGGTTGATTCTGACCCACTTATGGCCCTTTTATGACGAGACGGTGCTCTTGGAGCAGGCGAGAGCTGCGTTTCCCAATTCTTGCATGGCCGAAGAAGGGGTCACTTACCGCGTGTAAGCGCAAGGACTGCCCTGCCAGGAGTGTACAAAAAAGCCGCGCAGAGTATGGTAAATTAGCCCTTTAGCAGGACTTTGGGCTCTTTAGCAAGTATTCTCCACTATCTTGCAATCTACAGCCTGCCGTTTGCTTCGGCCTTTCGCAAACTGCGAGACGGGAAGGGTGCCGGTTCAGTTGTTGCCAAAACCCAAGATCGACAAAAAACCGAGGGGGTTTCTGTTCGCCCTCTTAATACTTGTGGGCAGTTTCGTGTTTGTGGGGGCCCTCAGGCTTCTGGGATGGCTCGGCGCCGGTAACACGGACTTTTTGCAGGCTGAAAACGATGTCACAGTCCTCACTTGCGACGCAGGAATTGTCAAAGAGAACACTGCCATCGCCGGTCCCTTTTTTGCGGAAGGATTTCAAGATGAAATCCTGTGGCTGAAAGACTGCCAGCTTCCCAACGGCGCCGTGGCGCAGACGCCGGGCCATAGCTTGGTAATACCTTACTTTGCCAACCTTGCCGCAAAGGTAATGGTGGATTACGATCCGTCCTGGTCTTTGGCCTACATGGATTGGTATCTTTGCAACCTCAACGTGCCTGACAAATGGGGAATTGAGGGTACCGTTTACGACTACGAAATGAAGAGCGGGCAGTTGGTGTCCACGCGAAACTATGATTCCGCAGATAGTTACGCATCGACCTTTTTGTCACTTGTGTCCTACTACTGCGAGAACACCGGGAATTTCGAGTTCGTGCAATCCAACAAAGCGTCCTTAGACAAAGTGGCGGGAGTCATCTTGGGCTTGATGGACCAGGACGGCTTGGTAAGGGCTAAACCCAACAGCGGCACAAAATACCTGATGGACAACGCTGAAGCCTACAGAGGGCTCTTAGACTGGGCAGAAACTCTGACCAAAGCCGGGTTTTTGGATGATGCCGAAACCCAAAGGATTCTGGCCGGTACGGTGCGGGAGGCTGTACTTGGCATCATGTTTGACCCCAAAACAGGCGACTACGCTTGGTCCTTATCCTGGTACGGGAAGAGGTTTCCCCGCAAAGGCAAGTGGTACCCCGATGCCGTGTCTCAGATATTCCTGCTATCGTCGGGCCTCATCGATTTGGATGGCCCGGAAGCAGCGGGGATATGGGAAAGGTTCAATTCAAAATTCCCCAAATGGAGCCTGGGTGAAACCGGGGACGATTTTCCTTGGGCGGAAATCGCTGTGGCGTCTGCTGTAATGGGAGACACGGATTTGGCGGGGGCCTTTGTAGGATGGGCCTCTGAAAAGTATCCCCGCAGGCAGTACCCGTGGCACGTGCTGGAATCCTCCAACCTGATAAGGGCCTTGGAAATGCTGGGGTATGATACTAAGGGGCCTTAGCCTTTCACGCTAAAGGTCGACAGACTTGGCTGCCAGGCCAGAAACGCCCTCATCTGCCCGATAATCCCCACACGATTTGTTTGATATTCCTTGCAAGGAATATCAATATGTGTATAGTGTGTATAAGCACTATATACAGAGGTTTTCAGATATGTAGAACACGCGATGCGTGAGTTGAAGGGTGGGGGCTGCGGCGCCCTGATGGGGGTCGCTGATCGGGACAGGCAGGTTGAGGCACCCGGGTTGAGGTGCGCAGAAGGAGGCCGATTGTGCTCATAACGCTGGATCATACCTCCGCGACACCTTTGTATCAACAGGTCGTGGACGCAATTCGGGATCAGATTTTGACTGGGCAGTTGCAGCCCGGCGCTTTGCTTCCTTCCATTCGCCAGCTTGCCTCTGATCTGTGCATTAGCGTTATCACCACCAGAAGAGCCTACCAAGACCTTGAGATTCAGGGCCTTATCCGCACCCGGCCCGGGCGTGGGACTTTTGTGGTTGAATCTCAAGATCTTCGCCTGGACGAGATGCGCCTCTTGGAAATCCAGCGGAAACTGGGAGAAGGGGTGGACGCGGCTTTTCGGTTGGGAGCGAACCGGTCCGAGATTGAGGAGTTGCTGAAGCGGATCGTAGATCTGAAAGAGGATAGATGAATGGGGTCCAGGAGCGAGGAGGGACAAAGGTGAAGGAAGCATTTCGCTTACGGGATGTGAGCAAAACCTACAAGGGCTTTGCGCTCCATGTTAACCACCTGTCTTTGGAGCAGGGCTATGTAATGGGTTTGGTTGGCCGAAATGGGGCGGGAAAATCCACATGCATCAAGATACTCATGAATCTAATCTACCCGGATAGCGGCGATGTCAGGGTGCTGGGCATGCGGCAACCTGAAGACGAACTGGAGATTAAACGGCGGGTTGGATACGTGAGCGAAGACCCCCGGTTTTACGAGACTATGACGGTGGGATGGACGGCGGGTTTCGTCGGGCGTTACTATCCAACCTGGGACGACGGACTCTATCGAGGTTATCTTGCAAAGTTTGCCTTGGATCCTAACAAGAAAATCGTCGAGCTGTCCAGGGGCATGAGGGTCAGACTGGGATTGATGCTCGCGTTGTCTCACAGCCCCGAGTTTCTGGTTCTGGACGAACCTACCTCCGGCATTGATCCAATTGTTCGCCACGAACTTTTGCGGGAAATAGCGGCGGTGGTAAAAGACGAGGAGCGCACGGTCTTGATTTCATCTCACCTTAGCGCCGACATTGAGCAGATTGCCGACTACATCACCATCATCGATGACGGCAAGGTAGTGGTGTGTTCTGACAAGGAAGCAATGATGGACGGTTGGAAGAAAGTCACCGGCGTCTTGGAGGCGAGGGAAGGAGGGGCCGCTGACGCGGTGGCGGCAATGTTCAGGGATTTTACAGCGCAAGGCCGGGTTTTTGCGGGTATTACCGGGTCCTTTACAAAGGGGTGGCTTGAAAACCTGAAAAGCAAAGGAGTATCTGACGTGAGGATAATTGGGCTCACCTTGGACGAGATACTAATCTCTTTGGTGGGGAAGGGGGGGAAGGGATGATTAGCTTGATGCACAAAGAGCTTGTGCAATTGAGGTCCCAGCTCTTGCAGGTGTTCGGCCTGCTGCTCGCCGCGTCGGTGTTTTTGGGGAAGAGAGTAAGTCCTTTTGTAGATTCGCTTTCTCTCAGTCTTCCCGCAGTGTTATCGATGACCATGCCCCAGATGATGTTCGATCAAGAAGAGCGGGGGAATACCTTCATCTTCCTCAGGTCCCTTCCCGTGCGCCCCTTGGAGATAGTGGCGGCAAAATACGCGGTTTCGGGTTCCACAAACCTTGCGGCGGTGATTCTGGTCGGGATCAGCCAAGTCTGGCTCGGAAGCGGGCTCGAGCAGGTAACGGTATGGATGGCGGGGCTGGTGTTGGTCACGTTCCTGCTTTCTGCGCTCAGCCTTTTCCTTCATTTTTGGCTAGGCACAAGAGCCGCCAAGATAGCGCTGATAGTTGTAGCGTTTGGGCTCTCCGGCTCGTTCCTGGCGTTTGCTCAAAGCGGCGCGGGGCTTGGCGGCGCCATGGAAAGGTTTGTTGTCAGCATCAGCCCTTTGGCCGCATCGGCCAAAGGCGTCGCGCTTGCGCTTCTTGTCGGTGTGGTGGTTCTTGGGGTGTCCTTAGTTGCCTCAACCGCCATCTTTACCAGGCGGGATCTTTCGAGGATTCCTTAAATCATCGCGGTGAATGGGGCGCGGTAGGCGCAGGTAACCGGCTGCCCCCCAAGTCAACAGTAAACGGATCCTTGCATTGAGTATCATTCGTTTTGACAACGTGCTCGCCATTTTCTGTTTCAACAATTTCGGATTCCTGCGTCCACAATGGGCAGGATGTCGCCAAAAGCGTCCAGAAGATAATCCGGGTCCTCGGTTGCCAAGGCTTCCTTTTGCCCTGTGCCGTAGGTCACCGCGCAGGACTCTACCCGAAGCCCGGGCCGGGCCCCGTCGGCGTTCTTGGCAGCGCGCACGTCAAAAACTGTGTCGCCCACCATAAGCACCCGGCCCCTTTCTATTACCGCTGCATCCAGTGCCGCAAATAAAGGCGCGGGATGAGGCTTGTGCTGTGCCGTATCTTCGTAGCACACGACGGCCTTAAAAAACACGTCGAGCCCGCACTGCTTAAGGCCGATTTCTGCGGAACGCCGTCTTTTCGAGGTTACAAGCGCCAGGTTTGTGCCTGAAGACCGGAGGGTTTCCAAAGTCTTTATCACCCCCGGGTAGGGTTTTACCAGGTCCTTGTGAATCTTCAGGCTGTGGGTTACGTACACCTCGGCGGCTTCTTTTGCACGGCCCGGAAGGAGTCCTTCCAAAACCTCCAGCAAAGGCACCCCCATGGTCTTTTGAAACACGGGCAAGTCGGGGGTTGTCCCGGTGAAGTGGTTCATGGTATGTCTTAAAGAAGATAAGATTGCTTCTGTGGTGTCGATCAAAGTTCCGTCCAAATCGAACAAGATGGCATCGAACGTCTTGGCCAAGGGGTTTCCCGCCTTTCGTAGCATGAACCGGCAGCGATCGCGGTCTTCTAACTACTAACTATAAGTCTTTTGTCCAGTTTTTGCATGCACCGGCCCCGGTGGGGACCAGAGGGCACTAGGCCCCAAGCGCCCGCGGCCATTTTCGAGCCGAAAGGAAGGGAATCTGAATGGACTCAAAGCCCCATATAGACGAGTTTTTCGAGTTTCTCTCTATCCCCAGCATAAGTGCTCTTCCGTCCCATAAAGAACATGTGGTAAATGCGGCCCGGTGGGTGAAGGACCGCATGATCAAGGCGGGAATCGGCGATGTGCAGATAATGGCCACCCAAGGTCATCCGGTGGTTTACGGCTTCGCACAAGCAAAAGACCCTGAGGCCCCCACTGTGATCATATACGGGCATTACGATGTACAACCGGCAGATCCTCTGGATGAGTGGATTTCGCCCCCCTTTGAACCAGAAATACGCGACGGCAAGATCTATGCCAGGGGTGCGGCAGACGACAAGGGAGGTGTGTTTCCCGCCATTGTGGCTGTTGAGGAGATCATCAGATCGGACGGGCTTCCAGTGAACCTAAAATTCTTGTTCGAAGGGGAAGAAGAAATCGGTAGCCCCAACCTCAAAGAACTGCTGGAAAACCGCTCAGAAATGTTTGGGGCAGATCTTGCGGTGTCTGTGGACGGCGGGATGTATTCCAAAGACGTTCCTTCCGTCACGGTGGGGTGCCGCGGGTTGACGGCGATTCAGATAGATGTTCAGGGTCCCAAGACCGACGTTCATTCCGGCGGGCAGGGGGGCTTACTTCAAAACCCCATACATGCTCTTGTAGAGATTCTTGCGGGAATGAAAGGGGCTGACGGAAAAGTTCTGGTTGAAGGCTTTTACGACGACGTGGTTTCTCCTTCTGATGCCGAGGCCCGGTCAATGGCCAGAACGGGTTTTGATGAGAAGGCTCACGCACAAGCAGCCGGCGTGCCTGCACTTTTTGGCGAGACAGGGTACAGTCCGCTGGAGAGGGCCTGGGTGCGGCCCACTTTGGACGCCAATGGGATCTGGGGAGGTTTTCAGGGGGATGGTATCAAGACGATCATACCTGCCAGGGCATCGTGCAAGATTACCTGCAGACTTGTACCCCATCAGGATCCCCAGAAGATAAGTGCGCTTCTGGAACGGCATGTGAAACAGAATTTGCCCCGTGGGGTAAAGGTGGCTGTTAAGACCTTCCCTGGAAATTCCAAACCTTATGTGATCCCCGGGGAGCATCCCGCCTTGCCCGTCATGGCCCGAGTGCTGAAGAATTTGTTTCACAAAGAGCCCGTCACAGTGCGGTTGGGCGGGACTCTTCCCGTTGCAAGGACATTTCTGGATCTTTTGGGTGTGTACCTAGTATTTTTTGCTATGTCGGGTCCGGATTCGGGGGCTCACGGTCCCAACGAGTTTTTGCGCGTGGAGGAATTCCACAGGCTCCGCCTGGGGCTTCCCTTGCTTTTAAAGGAACTCGCTTGGGCTCTTAAGAAGTAGCTGTCGTGGTGCGCCCCGCTTGCGCCGCCCGATGAAGCGGAGGTGCCGGCGCTGGAAGGGCAGGCGGCGGCAGGCATAGACTGCTTCTAAGGAGAAGGAAGGGCTATGGCGTTATTTGGTCTTCTTGTTAAGATCTTGGCTTGCCTTTTGGCCGTTTTGTCGGGCCTGGCCCTTTTGGCGATCGTTCTGCCCATAAGCATCGCCGGGACCGGGCGTGTTGAATTACGGGGGTCACTGGAGGGCATCCTGGAGGGGTTTTTGGAAGGCCCCGAGGCCGGCTCAGTCGCTTTTGCCGGCGCCTTTGAGGGTTCTGTACTGCTGGGGCTTTTAAGAGTATTGGTGAGTCCGGGTCGAGTGAACTTCAAGATTGCCGGGGCAAGCGTCTGGAAAGCCGTTGTTCCCGGGAGGAAAAAACTTGGGAGCGGGACCGGCCAGACGGAAACGGGCAGGCTAGAGGCTGGAAAAGCGGAAAGACGCGGGGCTGAGACTCCTGCCCGCCCTACCGGTGCCGGCAGGAGCCCTTGGGGCGCCGCAAAAAGGTTTCTGGATCCTCATGTCAGGGGGCGTACCCTGGATTTTCTCAAAAGACTTTGGGGAGTCGTTAGCTTTCGCCCCAAGTTGCGCCTAACCTGCGGTTTCTCAGACCCTTCCATCACGGGGATGGTGTGCGGAGCATGTGCGGCGTTATCGGGGTGCCCCGTTATGTCAAAGGTGAGATTTGTGGCGGATTTTCAGAAAGAAGTCATCGATCTTGAAGGCACATTGCATGTCAGTGCGGTTCCGGCGGTGGTGGCCTGGCACACAGCGAGGTTTCTCTTGTCGCCTGAAATAAGAAGGTTGATCAAGGGCGGTTTCGCCGCCCGGAACGAGGTTGCCGCATAAAAACTTGTAGGGAAAAGGAGGCAAACGGCATGGATCATGAAAACATGCTGGAATCGACAGCTTCCAGGCTGGAAAAGTTTTTGACCACCAAAACGGTGGTGGGGGAACCCATAGTTATCGGTAACGTGACTTTGCTCCCCGTTCAGGTCGCTTCTTTCGGTTTCGGTTCGGGAGGCGGAGAAGGAAAAGGTGAGAAAGACGCCGGGACAGCAGGGGGGGCGGGAGGCGGCGCTTCACTCCGGCCCATCGCCATAGTGGCGGTGGTCAACGACGACGTGCAGGTATTCACCTTGGGTAAGAAAGATACCCTGGGGCAGCTTGCAAACCTTATCCCGGATTACATATCCAAGATCAGACAGGGAAAGGGTCGCAAGGGGAAAAGCGTCGAAGCGGAGGAGCCGGCGAAAGACCGGGATTAACCGCCCAACATGAGTCTGACGCCAAGCCGCAAAAAATAGGCGCCGAACAAAACGATGAGCACAGAACACGCGTACAGGACGGTCCTGTAGATCTTGTCGTTTATGAAGCGTTTGCCTGTGGCGACTGCCCATGATACCAGGGCATACCAAGTGAAGTCGGAGGCTATGTGCCCTACGTAAAAAATGGCGGGTCCCAAAGGACCCAATTGGGTCCCGGTGGCAACGTAAGCGGCACCTATTGTCGCCCACCAGATTATCCAATAGGGGTTTGAAATGCTCGCCGCTATGCCGCTTGCGGCCGTGTTCCAGCGTCTGGCGCCTTTCGTCTGTGGCCGGCCTGCAGTCTGGGCGGCGCCGTCGGCGCTCCGTTGTATTCTGGATGATTCTTGAGCAATGCTGGCGGTCTTGGCCGAACGCCAGGTGCCGTAAGCAAAATAGAAAAGCGTCAAACCACCGGCAAAACCGATGGCCCCCAAAACGCTGTCCATGGCCAAGTAAGCGCCCAAGCCCAAAGAAAGCAGCGCCACTACCACAAGTTCAATCAGGGCGTGCCCCAGTATGGCCGTTGGGCCCGCCCAAAAACCGTGTTTCATGGTTTCAGTAATGACAACCACAAGAAGACTGCCCGGGGCCATGGCTCCGGAAAGCCCAATAACAAATGCAGTCATGATGAGTCCGCCGATTTTCAAAAACATTCTCCCGAGAGATAGCGCTTTTTCACAATAGTACCACAAACGATGGCTCTTCTCCCTCAGGTCCGCCCATTCCCGTTTGCCCAAAAGGTGCTTTCCCTGGTCGTGGGGGTCATCCACCGGCCGCAAAAGGGCGGCGCGGTCTCCGGGGGAGGAGGGAGACCGCACCATGTTCGGTTGGGACTTAACATCCCGTGCCATACAAAGTATGTTGACATAATGAGGTAGGTGACTGGTTTGGCGACAAAGTTGCCCCATGAGCCCAGATAACTGTATAGTGGAGGTGCACAAATATGTGCACGGCAAAATCCTGGAACCGGGGAAGTGATTTCGTGGTGACAAATATATCAAGGAAGACCGGTGAAACACCACCCCTTTTGGGTCTGGAAGGGGCTCTGAGTCTGGGCCAACAAAAGAACGCAGAGCTTTTTGCAAAGCATGTCAACCCGGGTTTGAAAACCCTCCTTTCGGTGATAGGTTTCGATCGCGGATTCATAAAGGGCGACGGAGTTGAAGTGTACGACCATGACGGCGCCAAATACCTTGACTTTCTTGGAGGGTATGGGAGCCTGGTTTTCGGCCACAACCCCAAGAATATCTTGGATGCAGTACAGAAAGTGGCAGATCGCCCGATTTTTCTTCAAACGCAAATCAATCCTTTTCAGTCAGCTCTGGCTCATGACCTTGCTCAAGTTACCCCCGGCGATCTGGAGATGACTTTTTTCTGCAACAGCGGCGCCGAAGCGGTGGAGTCGGCCCTAAAACTCGCCAGAGCCGTCCGGGGCGACGGCCTTTTCGCCTATTGTACCGGGGCTTTCCACGGAAAAACATTGGGGGCCTTGTCAGTGGGGGGGCGCGAAAAGTACAAAAAACCCTTCCTTCCCTTACTTTCTGGGACTGTGGAGATCCCTTTCGGCGATGCAGGCGCCTTGGAAAAAGTGCTCGAAACTCAAAAGGTTTCTGCCTTCATTGTGGAACCGGTTCAAGGTGAAGGCGGGGTCATAATTCCCCCAAAGGGTTACTTGCGAAGGGTTCGGGAGCTTACCTTACGTCACGGGGCCCTTCTCATAGCCGATGAAGTGCAGACCGGGTTCGGGCGCACGGGCCGCATGTTTGCCTGCCAGCACGAGGACGTCGTTCCTGACATACTGTGCCTGGCAAAAGCCTTGGGTGGAGGCGTCGTCCCCATCGGGGCAACGGTCGCCACCAGGAAAGTGTGGCAGCAAGCCTACGGCGGGCTTTCCAAAGCGGTTCTCCACACCTCCACATTCGGGGGTGGAAGCAGGGCCTGCGCCGCGGCGCTGGCAACCGTCGAAAGAGTAATCTCGGAGGATTTGCCCGCAAGAGCCGGGCAGTTAGGGGATTATTTCATGGGCGGGCTTCTGACATTGAAAGACAGGTACCAAATGGTGGAGGATGTCAGAGGCAGGGGTCTTTTGATTGGTCTCGAATTTAGGAAGCCTGCGGCCGGCATTTTGGATACCGTGACGGCGGGCTCAATCAACCGCATATCTGAGGAATATTTCGCTTCCATGGTTGCAAGCGAGCTTTTTCGTAAACACCGAATTATCACGGCCTACACCCTCAATAACCCCAACGTCATGCGGTTGGAACCCCCCTTGACGGTGGAAAAGGAACAGATCGATTATGTTCTGAATGCTTTGGAAGACGTGTTTAAGGGAAACCGTGGATTCTTCAGTTTTGCGGTTTCCATGATAAAACGCGGCAAGTAGGGCGATCTGGGCAGGGCAGGAAATTTTGCCGCACAAATTGAAATTGTGTGTGACAGGCCAGGCAAAAGCCACAACAAACCGGAAGGGGGAAGGCACCGCTCGTTTCAAGGTGCGCAATCATGGCAATATCACCTGCCGAGTATCTCGGGTTTAGGCCCGGGGATGACAGAAAACTTGCCGGTTGGTCCCAAATTACCGGCTACATGCGCCGGTTATCGGATGGGGCAAGACGCATTCGCTGGTTTGACATGGGAGAGTCCACCGAAGGCAGGCCATTTTTCTATTTGTGCATTTCATCCCAGGAAAACTTGTCTCGTTTGGAAGAACTGAGGGAGACGCAATCTCTATTGGCTGACCCCAGGGGTTTGTCGGATGTGAAGGCCCAGGAATTGGTGGCCAAGGCCAAAACAGTGGTGCTCATATCCTGTTCCATACACGCCACAGAAGTGGGGGCCGCTCAGATGTCTATGGAGCTGGCCCATGACTTGGAAACTGCAGGCGATCCCGAAACGCTGGAGATGCTTCAGAACGTGATCCTGATTCTGATCCCTGCCCTTAACCCCGACGGGTTGGATATGGTAGTGGACTGGTACAAAAGGTATTTGGGAACCCAATGGGAAGGGACATCGCCTCCTTTCTTGTACCAAAAGTACGCGGGCCACGACAACAACAGAGACTGGTTTATGTTGAACCTTGTGGAAAACAGGCTGGCAGTGGAAAAAGTGCACCATGTCTGGCACCCTCACATCGTTTTCGATCTGCATCAAATGGGGGACCTGGGCTTCAGGTTTTTTGTGCCCCCTTACGTGGACCCTTACGACCCTAACGTGGATTATATTTTGCGCCAACAAATCGCCGATCTCGGTCTCCATATGATGACGGAGCTGTTGTCTTCGGGGAAAACCGGGGTCAGCTGTTGTAACGGTTTCGATGCTTTTGCTCCTGCCAGGGCGTATCAACATTACCACGGCGGCGTAAGGATCCTTTCCGAGGCGGCCAGCGTGAAACTTGCCACGCCTGTGACCCGCGGCAAAGACGAGCTGCGTCCCGGCAGGGATGGAGCGGACCCCAAGGAGGCTACGTGGAATCATCCGGTTCCCTGGGAAGGGGGCCAATGGCGCCTCAGAGACATAGTCGACTACGAAAAAATAGCCGCTTTCGGGTGTCTCCGTCACGCCGGTAAATTCAGATCTCTGTGGGTTTCAAATTTCTTGGGACTATCCAGGAGGGCTTGCCAAGAAAAAGAACCCTATGCTTTCGTGTTTCCACGGGATCAGAAAGACCCTGTCATGCTGTACGAGCTTTTGAAAGTCCTGCACCGGGGTCAGGTTGAGATTCATCGTGCCGACCGGGATTTTGAAGCAGGGGGGGCGTCTTTTAAAGAAGGCAGTTTCGTCATTAAACTCGCTCAGCCTTATGGCGCCTTTGCCAAGACCCTTTTGGAAATTCAGAAATACCCCGATTTGAGGCAGTACCCGGGCGGGCCCCCAAAGCTGCCCTATGACATTACGGGACACACTCTGCCACTTATGATGAATGTAGCGGCGTATCAGATATCGAAGCCGTTTTCTTGCGTCATGACAAAGGTGGACTCGCCGGCGTTGCCCGCGGTTACTTCCGGGCCGGTCCAAGATGCGGACGATTCCTGGCTCGCCATCAGCCCTACCGTGAACGCCTCGGCAAAAGTTGTCAACGGTCTTTTGGGATTGGGCCACCAAGTTTACCGGACCTTTGTATCTTATGAAGATCCGAAAACAGGACCCGTGGATGCCGGTACTTTTCTTGTCCCGGGTACCCTTGCCGGCCTTGTTGAAGAGTTTTGCCGGAAATACGGAGTATCGTTCAAGCTTATTTCTCCCAGAAGTTCTGTGGGGAGCCCTAAATTTCTTTTAAAGGAACCCAGGGTTGCGGTGTACAAGTCTTACCGTCCCATTGCCGACGAGGGCTGGCTCAGATACGTCTTGTCGGAATACGGCTTCAAGTACGGTTCTGTTGAGAATCGCAGGCTCAGAGACGGTTGCCTGGAAGAGGAACTCGATGTAGTGATTTTCCCCTCCCAGCCGTCCGGTTTTCTCCGAGAGGGCAACAAAGCGGGGGCGTGCCCCCCGGAGTTTTCGGGCGGGTTGGGGTCAAAGGGAAGAGACTCTGTGGCGTCTTTCATCGAAAAAGGCGGCGTGTGCGTATTCTTGGATGCGGCTTGCGATTGGGCGGTGGAAGAATTGGGACTGCCATGCAAAAACGCAGTGGCTGGCCTGAAACCCCAGGACTTTTTCGCTCCGGGGTCTTTGCTGAAAGTCATCGTTGACACCGAACATCCATTAGGATTCGGCCTGTCAAGAGAGACCGCAGTAATGTTCAGCAGAAGCCCTGCTTGGGAACTGAGCGGTGGAACCGCCGCGGCCAGGTATCCTTCGGGAGACCCTCTTATGTCCGGATGGCTCTTGGGGGCCGGGTTTTTGTCGGACAAGGCGGCGTTGGCCGAGTTTTCGGTGGGACGCGGCCGGGTCATACTGGTAGGTTTTCACCCCCATTTCAGGGCGCAAGCCAGAGGCACTTACAAAGTGATTTTTAACTCAGTCTATTGGGCATCAAGCGTCCCGGTGTAACGGGAATTGGACTTAGCATGCACAAAGCGGGGCGGGTTCTTGCGTTGAGAGTGCGAGCGGGCCCGCCTCGCAAACTAGACTTCTTTTTCCAGAACCGATTGTGTGGTCTTGAAATGGAGTTTGGCTATGCCTTTCAGGGCCCGGGGTCCCTTGGCCCCAACTACGCGTTTCGCCGCGGCGATCACCGCCTGGGAAGCCCCTTTGGGAAGCGTAACGCCCACGTCTTGCCCCAGTTCTTGAAGCCTTAGCAAAAAGCGGTTCCTGGCCAAAATCGAAGCTGCCGCAACGGCCGCATATCTTTCCGCCCCGGGTTCTTGCACCAGGCGAACTTGTTTTCCCTTGACCATAAGTTTTGAGAGAATCAGTTGTTCATTTCCGAACTTGTCCGACACGGCGTATTGGGCCTCGACCCTGTCGAGCAAGCTTTCCAGGGCCCTGGAATGTCCCCAGGCCAAAAGATTTTGAAGGTTTTGTTTCTCGGCTTTGAACTGGCCGTACAGGTCGTTATACCGGGCAGGTGAAATTTCCACCACTTGATATCGTCCGGGCAAAGCGTCTTTGATGAATTGCGCCAGTTCCGCGCACCGGGTGTCCGTGAGTTTTTTGGAGTCTCTTACGCCCGCGCCCTCCAGCGCCTGGGCCGCATCGCGATCCAAATACACGGCCGCCACCACCAAAGGCCCGAAATAGTCGCCTTTGCCCGATTCGTCTATACCGATATAAGGCTCCCCGGAGGGTATCGAGTTTGTGAGGGCTTCTTTGTCTTTGGGGGAGGGCGCATCTTCGCTTAAGGCGCGGATTCTGTCCACTGCCTCTTGGAAAAGGGTGCCGGGTTTTCCTTGTACCTGGAGGGCCCCAGAGGAGTACTGCTTTACGGCAAGCGTTTCATCTCCCCGGGTGAAGCGGAACGAGTACTCACAATGTTGCTCTTGCCTGTCTGTACCTGGCGCAAGGTCTTTTAGGGCCTCTCGGATTTCGTCCCTCAATTCGCGCCGTTGGATCGCGAAAACCGCTTGCCCGGGTTTCACTTTTTCGCCCTTCGTCCTTTGAGACATGTGGTCCGGCACGCCTCCATTCCATTACCTGCACTTGTTGGCTTTGCCGCCTCAGTTTTTCACCACATGTTACCATATCGCCCGGTGGCCCGCGATAAACTGTTATCAGACCTTGGTGTGTTTGCCGGCGTAATGTTAGCATGGTGGGACCGAATGAACCGGATAGGTGGTCTTGGGAGTGGAAGCATCGATGGGACCGAGAGGAAGGGCTGCGGCAGCCCTTGCATTTTTGTCCATTTTGTTGTGGGCTTCGGCATTTAGTGCGGCTGTCCCTCATGCTGCATTTGCCGCCTCTTTGTACCCTGAGGCCACGGGCAACATCAATGATTTTGCCGGGGTTTTATCGGGCCCAGACAAGGACGATCTTGATGCCCTTGCGGATGCGGTTTTGAGCCAGACCGGTACGACTTTTGCCGTAGCCATTTTGGACACTCTGGGCGACCAAGACCTTCTGGGTTACACGGTAGGCCTGTATGAAGAGTGGGGAATCGGCGAAAAGGGTGAGGATAAGGGGCTTTTGGTGGTTCTCAGTTTGGAAGAGCGGGCCTTGCGTATGGAAGTGGGGTATGGGCTGGAGCATATTATCACCGATGCAAGAGCAGGGGATTGCCTGGATATCATGACCCCCTATTTCGCCGGTGGTGATTACGGGAAAGGGTTGTACGCGGGGCTTTTGCGTGCCGCCCAGTATGTGGGCCAGGCAGAGGGAGTCAGCGTCGAAATTGACGGCTCTCCGATAGGATACCAAGACGATCTTGGTACGGCAGGCACCTTCCCGTGGTTTCTCCTTCCTGTGCTTCTGGGGCCTTTGGGATTGATACTGTTTTTTACTATGAGGGGGAAAAGGTGCCCCAAGTGCAAAGCCAAGTTGACGGTAACTGATCGTGTCATTCAGAAAGCCACCTACGATGTCGGGGGGCTTGCCACGCGAGTCTATCATTGCGGCAAGTGCGGGTACCACGATGAGCGGCCCTACAAAACATCTAAGCTGAAAAAGCCCCCGACCGGCGGTTTCGCTTCAGGCGGCGGCCCCTTTTTTGGTGGCGGTGCTTCAGGCCGGCGGTCCTCGGGCGGCGGTATTTCGGGCCCAAGAGGATTTGGCGGTGGCAGAAGCGGCGGGGGAGGAGCCGGTCGAAAATGGTGACTCTTTTCCTCGTGTTATGCTGATTTTTTAACAGTAGATGGATTGGCGGTCAAGGAGGGTAACGGGAATGAAAAAGACGGGCTCAAGTTTAATTTTGGTGCTTGTGATAGTGGCAGTGATCGGGGTTTGGGGGGTGTCTCAGTACAACTCCCTGGTCAAACAAAACGAGGGAATTGACGGCCAGTGGGCTCAGGTAGAGAACCAGCTGCAAAGGCGCGCCGACTTGATACCCAACCTGGTGCAAACCGTGAAAGGGTATGTGCAACACGAAGAAGACGTTTTCATTGCCATCGCGGAAGCCAGATCGAAGTTGGCGGGCAGCGCGCCCATAGCCGATCGCGTTGAAGCCGCAAACCAGTTTGAAGGCGCCCTCGGAAGGCTATTGGTTGTGGTGGAGAATTACCCGGAACTTAAGGCCGATACCCAGTTCAGGGCGCTTATGGATGAATTGGCCGGGACAGAAAACAGGATGTCTGTGGAAAGAGGAAGGTTCAACGAGGCGGTCAGATTGTTTAACGCCGACGTGAAGCAGTTTCCCAGAGTTCTCATCGCCAGACTGTTTGGGTTCCTGCCTCGCGCTTACTTCGAGATCCCGGATTCGGCCAGAACGGTGCCCGAGGTGGATTTCACGAAATAACAGTGCGAAAACTGCAAAGACTCTGGCATGACCTGGATTTGACATAATATTTGGACCCGGTTAGACTGAAGGAGCCGGTATGCGGGGCTTTCCGCCCCGACAGTCAGGCGCGGAAAAGGCGCTTTGACGCCTTCCACCGGCTCTGTTATATTTTTCTTGGTGAGCAGGTCGAGTGGTCGCGGGCGCCGGGTAACCGGCGCCTGAGGAAAGTCCGGGCTCCACAGGGCAGGGTGCTGGGTAACGCCCAGCGAAGGCGACTTCAGGGAAAGTGCCACAGAAAAGTACCGCCCTTGTCCTGCAAGTGCCGTTGGCATCTTTCGGCGTGCCCTGCCGAAAAGTGCCGCAGCGAGGCGCTTGTGTGGGGATCAAGGGTAAGGGTGAAAAGGTGGTGTAAGAGACCACCGGCAGTCGGGTGACCGGCTGGCCAGGCAAACCCCACCCGGAGCAAGACCAAATAGGAGGGCGATGACGCTGCCCGCCGAGCCCTCGGGTATGGTCGCATGAGGGGAAAGGCAACTTTCTTCCAAGATGGATGACCGCTCTCGACAGAACCCGGCTTACAGGCCTGCTTGCCCCTTTTCTTTTGTATGGGCGCTCAGGCTCTTACCACATCTTCGCTTGTTAGGTATCCCACGATGATGCCGTAGGCCAATGTTTGGGCTAAAGTGAAAATTGTGGTCGCGGTCCCCATGGCCCAGGGCGCAGGCGCTAACCCGGTCGGCGGCAGGACCAACCCCCACAGCAGCCAGAGAACAAGGCCATTGACGATCCCTGCAACTGCGTTGTGGCGGGAATGAAAGACCCTGACTATTGCCGTAAATAAAAGGGCCCAAAGAGTCCCGAACAAAAGGTGAAGTACAAATCCCAAAATCATTCCGCTGGGGCTTCTGGCCACACCAGTCGTGGTGAGCAGCCGCGCCAGGCCCCCCAGAAGATCAATCTTCATACCCCCCGTGATCCTTCCCAGCAACAGAATAAAGTCGCTTGCCACAGTACCTGCAATTCCACCCCATAGGGTCCTGGTCCAGACGTTTCTTGTCACTTGCATCCCTCCGTTTCTAGTATCTGTCTTAACCTCACCCCGTTATTAGGGCAGCAGAAGGCACACAAGGACTTGTAGGGCCGAGGGGTTCTGGGACAGAGGAGGTTACCGAAATTTCCTAACGGCGGCACCTAGCGTCACGGCATTTTTGCCCAGTTTTTCCCTGAGCGAATCAACCGCTTCCGACACAGAATCCCAGTCTTTGCGGTTGTCCTGGAAAAGTCCCGGCTGAAGAGGGGTGCGGTCCGAAAGCTTTGACGCCGTCACCCCCAAAAGCCTCACGGGGCGCGCGGAAGGCAGTTTCTCAAGAAGTCCTTTGGCAGTCCTGAAAATTTCGGGATCCGATGAAACGGGGGCCGGCAGAGTACTTGCCCTGGTCACGGTGGTGAAGTCACTGTACCTCACTTTGATTCCAATGGTTCTTGTCGAAAACCCTTCCTGTCTCAGCCTGTATCCCACGTCCTGGCTCAGCTTTGCAAGCATCACTCGGAGCACTTGGCGGTCTTGCTGGTCTTTTTCGAAAGTAGTTTCCTCGCTTATGGATTTGGCCTTTTGCCGGGAAACCACCGGGGTGGGATCGATGCCCAAAGACAGGTCTCTCAGCCTTGTTCCAAATTTCCCCAGGGTTGAGCGGAACCACGAAGGTGGCATGGACCGCAGATCGCCCACTGTGTTCACTCCGTGGGCTTCCAGGGTCTGCATCATTTTGGGCCCCACACCCGGGATCTTTCTCACGGAAAGCGTCCCCAAAAAATCCAGGGCTTCTTCCGGAGCCACTACCCCCAAGCCGTCAGGCTTTGCTTCTTCTGCCGCGATCTTGGCCAGAAAACGGCAATAAGATACCCCGGCTGTAACGGAGATCCCAAGGGTATCCTTGATTTCGGCTTTGATCAGGCGGGCAATTTTTACCCCGTCATCCGGGGTAACATCGATA
>CAZYEC010000022.1:0-24818 GCA_964646385.1 uncultured Eubacteriales bacterium
CCAGGGTGGCCACCGCGATGCGGGCGTTCATGGAAGCAGTGGACACGTTTCTGCAGGAAGGCAAGAAACTGTCAACGTAAACAAAGGAAAAATGGCCCGGTGATGAAGAAAAGCCGCGTTTGCCTGCTGTTCCGGCTCGGCGGCTGCACTCGACATTGGGCCCTTTTGGGTCCTGCGCTTCTTGCACCCTTGAATCCTTGATGTTAAGATTCATCAGTAGCAGTTTCTTTGGTGGAGGTGCCATTTTGGCCAACATAAAATCAAGCGAAAAAGACATACGACGTTCGGAATCCCGCCGGGTGCGAAACGTGGCCATCAGGTCAACCGTAAGATCCAGGATTCGAAGGTGCAAAGAGGCCGTGGCTTCAAACGACGAAAACAGGGTTAGAGATGCTTACAGGGAAGCTCAATCGGTGATCGACAGGGCGGTAAACAAAGGCGTGTTGAAGCCCAACACCGGGGCCCGTTACAAGTCCAGATTGGCGGCTCTTGTAAGCACTTTAGGAGCACCCCGAGGAGCTTAGCGGCGCCGGAATTGCCGCCAGGTCACGGGTTTGTCCGGAAAATAAACGGTCTATCGCTGTCTACTTTCTGCCCAAAAAAGTGAGCGCGTACTCCACACCCTTTTCCGGATCCATCCGTCCTGTTTTCATCAGCTCATCCACGTCGCAAAGAAGGCGCATGGCGGCCTCAAGCTGCCCGTAAGTCCATCTTCCCGATTGCTGGAGGGCCTTTCTTGCAGGGTAAGGATGGACCCCTAAAACCTTCCCCAAAGCGCTTTGAGGTATCCCTTTTTCTGATGATTCTTTTGAGCGCCACATGAGCCCCAAATGAGAAGCAATCATCGACAACAGCATAATGGGGTTGGCGCCCCTTGCCCGCAAATCCCAAAACTCGGACAGGGCCAAAGGGGTATTCTTGGTTGCCACCGCATCAACAAAGGCAAATGCGGTTTTTTCAGGATCTTCCGACGAGCAAGCGGAAACCACGTCCTCTGTGACCAGCCCGGCTGCACCGCCTTTGCCCGATGCCGCTTCCGATTTCATGTAAAGACGGATCTTTTCGACTTCCTGTTGCAGGCGACCCAGACTCCTGCCCACCGTAAGAATGAGGCTATTCAAAGCATCGTTTGAGATCCCGAGCCCTTCCGCCGTCAGTTTGTTGCGCACCCACCCTGATGCCTCGCTGAAACTCGGCACTGCGGCCTCCAAAGTGGTGCATCCCATTTTGTGCCAGCGGGTCATGAATCCTCTGGGCGCCGGATTGTCCTTGAGCGGGCAAGACAAAATCAGACAATTCCCTGCCGCACTAAGTTCCGGGGGTGTAACTTCTTTGTTGCCGTCAAACAAAAATTGGGCGCTTCTTACAACCCACAGCTTAGGCCCGAAAAATGACAATTGGCCCAGGACATCTTTGAGATCCTTCCAGGAAGTCTCATCCCCCGCCAGAACCTCTTTTTCGCCGCCAAACTCCGATGATACGGCCTTCATGAACCGCTCATGCCAATAAACTTCCTGGCCGTACACCAAGTAACCGGGGGTCACCGGCACCGCCCCGGTTTCTCTCGACTCCAAAAATGCCCTCACGCTTTTCGTGGCTCTTGCACCCTTCCGTATGGGGCCTTCCGACTCATTTGGGGTGGGGGTGGGCCGCCAAATACAAAGATCGCACCACAAGCGCCTTTCCCACGACCTTGTCCCCCTGCTTTTCCACCTTGTAGGTTTCAACCAAAAGGCCGGGATTTTTCCCTTCCTCAGGAAACTCTTCTAAAACCACGGGCTCCAGCTCGTAAGTGCTGTCGCGCGCCTTCCCATAAACCCTCACCGTAACTTCGCTATCTTCAACCCACGCCCCAAAGACCACGGGCCCTTCCGTATTGTTTTCAATCTTTAAATCCAGATAGTTCCAGGCCACGGCAGCATCCAATCCGGCTGGCACATAGTCCACCGGAATTCCGTGAGCGTGAATTTCCCGGAAATTTAGCCCGGCCTTTCCCGCCGCATTGAACAAAGTGGTGGTAACCTGACAAATACCCCCGGCCAAACCCGGTTCTAAATGATCCCCCACCACAACTTCCGCGTAACGGTAACCCTTTTCCTGAGTGCGTTCCCCCGCAGCCCCATTGAAGCTGTACACTTCCCCGGGGTCCAACGCCCATTGGTGCACGGCCGCGGCGGCTAAGGCCAGATTCACGTTTCTGTCCGTCTTGCCGGGCTCGTACGCCGTGGAAAACTCGGCCAAAAGAGTCAGTTCTTGAACTGTTTCGGAAGCGGGAGCCTCAACAATCTGGGCCTGCACTTCCACTTTCGCCCCGGGTAAGGCCAGTAAGGCGCGCCTCACGTCTTCCCGGGTCACTACCTGGCCCCGGGTTGGGGGGCTTATTATGAGTTCCCTGCCTTGGAACCGGTAACCGGCGGCCGAAGGAGCAACTGATAGCGCCGAAGCCACCCTATCCAACACCTCATCAAAATCTGGCGAGACAAATTCGGCCGGGGCCGCCAACACTTTACGAGGCCCGTTTTTCAATCGCGAAACCGGAAGAAACCGTGACTTGGATGCCACATACGCTTCAATTCCCCGTTCCAGCGAGGATCTGTCCAAATGTACAGCCATCTCTTGGGATGAAACCTCGAATACCCTGTCCCCCGCAACAAACTCAAGAGGGCCTTCCTCAATTTCCCGAACTCTTTCCGAAACCGCTTCGACCGCGTCGGAACCCGAGAGCCCCGCCAAAGGGACCCCCAAAACCCAAACGTTTTGGGCCACAACTTCCCGGCGCATGAACACACCGGCCATGAGCAACAAAAGGGCTAAAGCGCCGGCCAAAGCCAACACCCGGCGTTTTTCTCTTCCTTTTCTGTAAACGACACGCACCCGCATTCCCTCACTCCACCGTTGGATTTCGACCCGACACCCAAAGTTTCCTACCCGCCGAACTTCACGGACCCTTCATCGCCCACGGAGACCGCCCGGGGTAAAAAGGTCTTGACCTTAACGCCTGCTCCCTTGATTTTTAGGGTGATGGCCCCGTTTCTGTCAGTCCTCAATATGTCGGCCCCGGCAACCTTCAAACCCTCAGTAACCACGGCTGAAGGGTGGCCGTATGAATTGGGCCCCACCGAAATGACTGCGACAATGCCTGAGCTGGCCCACCGGTCTGCCTGGTAAAGCTCGGGAAGAAACCCATCGGCGCTTCCGTGATGGGGTATTTTGATGACCCGCAAACCTTTGGAGACGTTCGCGCCTCCCAAAACCCCACCGTCGCCCGTGTCGAGCCCACGATCACTTAGATATTCGGAAATCAAGCACGCCGGCAAGTCGGCCCAGAATTCTACCCTATTATCCCCTACAGCAATAAACGCCGCCAGACAAGCTTCGTTCCCGCTTTTGAAGGGATCGTCCCCCACAGTGCCCAGGGGGTCCACACGGAGCGCAAAACTGCCAAGCACATAACGATCGCCCTTTTTGCCGCTCAAAATTCGGGGGGCGTTCTCCCCCAAAATGCAAGACAGTTCTTCTTCAGTTCCGGGCATGGTCAGGACCGTCTTCACATCGAGTTCCCGGCACAACGGCAAAATGCCCCCGGCGTGGTCACTGTGCAAATGGGAAAGCACGCACAGATCTACCCTGCCCACCCCTTTGGACTTCAAATAGGGCAGCACGGCACGTTTGAACGCGGCTTCAGTGCCTGTGTCCACCACGATGCACAGGCGGCGGTAGCGAATTACGGCTGAATCCCCCTGACCCACACTCAAAAAAGTCACTTCAGGCCACGGAGGACAGGCTCTCAGCCACGAGCCCACCAATAGGCAGAAAGCAGCCAACACCAGGCAAACCTTACGTGCCGGCCCTTCCCATTGTCTTGACCCGGAGCGGGAGGCCGCCCACCGGGATTCCATGCCCCAAATGCCTATCCCTATAAGAGCGTACCAGGAACATAACTCCCCGGGCGACGGGGAAGGCAGCGTTAAAAGGGAGCCGGGAATGGCCGATACCCCAGAAACCAAAAGTCTGGTGCCTTTTGAAACGAAATGGGGAATCCACCCCAACAGGACGTAACCTTTTGGCAAGAGCATGGCCCCCAGACAGACAGCTGCTACACACGACACCGACAAGGCCCACAACCCTCCCAGGACAATTCCAGCCAAAGACACATCAGAAAAACTCAAGGCCATGACGGGAACCATTGCGGCCGCCATCCCTACCAACGCAGAACCCAGGTACCTGCCGCCCAACCAGGCTCCCAAAGCTCCTGTGCAGCTCATCCTGAATCCGACATCCCATAACGGGGCCGGGACCACCCAGGCCACCGCCAGGGCCGACGCGGAAAGTCCCGCCACCGCGTCGTACTTTCTGTGAACCTGAGGCGCCGCAAACCTCATTGCGCTTGAGACAAAGGCCCTTATTGCCCCAGGAGTCCAGCCCGAGACCCACGCCATCCCACAGGCCGCCAAAACGCCCCCCAACCGCGGCAGATTGTATTTCCCGGTAATTCGCCGCAATGCCCACAATGTGGCCCACGCGAAAGCATCTACGTGAAACCCCGAAACCTTCAAAAACCTGGTAAGCCCGGTACGGCGCAGATCATCTTTCAACACAGGGTCAAGATCATCTCTGCCTGCCAGCAACACCGCCTTTACGAAAGCCGCATCTTCGGCAGGCAGAGATTTATCCACCGAGTCTGCCACGAGCCTCCTAAGGCGTCCTGCAGCCCGGACCAGCACTTTTCCCGGGCTTTTCGACCCAGATTCCGCCCCCCAATCCAACTCCGCGCTGTCCGCGTCAAACAAACAGAACACCCGTTTTCCAAAAAGGTACCTCCGGTAATCGAACTCCCCGGGGTTCATGGCGGGACTGGGCATCGACAATGTTCCCCGGATCGAAACCGTGTCACCGGGCTCGAAGGAAACGGTACTTGAGGACTGCTTGATCCTAACCACCACATTGTGCCCCAGAAGTCCCCGGGCATGGGATTCCTCTCCATCCGGATGGATACCCACTACAGACGCCAAAAAACTCACCCCGGAACCGGATTGCCCGGGCTGCTCGAGCACCAGCGCCCGTACCTCAACCTCGTTCTTGTCGGTAGCCGCAACTGAAGCCTCGCAAAACTTGCCGAACCAATGCAGGCCCCGTCCCAGCCCCAACAAAAAGCCTCCCATGATCAGTACCCAAGACACGGCACGAAGGCTTTTGGCCGGATTTTCCTCCTTATTCCCGGATGTTTCGAACTTGTGGAACCCGGGTACTCGACGAACCCCGCGACAAGAGAAAAAGAGGGTCGTTACCACCAAAAGGAGGCATAGGATCCCCAGGTACACCACATTCCATCCGCTTTTTATTGAGGCGTGATGGTTTCTTTGGGGAATTCTGCCGGACAGCCAAAATGGAAAACTGGCGCCCACAATACCGGCAACAGAAGGCCACATCAGGGGGCGATAGTGATAATAAGGCAACCGAGGAGCCAGTCCCGGGAATTCCCCGCCTTCACCGGCAAAAGCGCGGCCAGGCCCCCGAAACAATGCATTAGAATGAAAAACTGCCACGAAATCATTGTTCCACGGCAGTCTTTCCAAATCCTGCCTGTTTCAGCCGTTGCTCGTTTTGGGTGCCAAAACACCTTGGCCGGTTGCAATACATTTTCCCCCAGGGCGCAGCATTGCCGGCCCACGTTCATTCGCTCCTAAGCGCGTCGGCAGGCAGCAACCGGGATGCCCTGAACGCCGGGTACACGCCGAACAAAAACCCCACCATGATTGCGAATCCAAACGCCACCAAAACCGAAACCGGGGATACTGATGTCCTGGCCCCGAGCCTGGCAACAAGCCTGGAACCCCCTATCCCGGTAACCACACCGAACAGACCCCCAAAAGAACACATGATGGCCGATTCCAACAAAAATTGAACCAAAATCATGTACCTTTTGGCACCTACCGCCATCCGCAATCCGATCTCCTTAGTCCGTTCTGCAACTGCCACCAGCATTATGTTCATTACGCCGATTCCGCCCACCAAAAGCGCGACCCCGGCGATGGCTCCCAGCATAAGGGTCATGGTTCTGGTAGATTTCTGCACCTCGTCAAGCATTGCTTGTTGAGTCCAAACCTGACCCCAGTCGGGCCCCCACCGGGATTCCATAATCCGTTCCACAGTAACCTGAACTATAGGCACCGTGTCCCGGCTGCTGGCCTTCATGAAAACTTGGTCTATTCTGTTTGTTCCCCGCTGTCTTTGGGCTACACCCAATGGGACATAGATCTGGTGATCCACACCTTCGCCCAAGTATTGACCCTTTTCTTCCAAGACCCCCACGATTTCATAAGGCCTCATGTCGATGTATATCATCTTGCCCACAGGATTTCGGCCGGCGAACAAGTCCTGCATCACTTGCCAGCCGATCACCGCCACGGGCCGATCTATTTCTTCTTCTACGGGCGTAAAAAACCGCCCTACATACAGATCGTGCTCCCTGATTTTAGGAAACACCTCGGTAACACCTTGTATGGGAATCCAGCGTTCTTTACCCTCATAAGTAATCCCACCCCCGCCGTAAACCATGGGCATGATCATTTCCATATCGGGGACTCTTTCTTGCAGATCGCGAACTTGATCGGCCGTCAGCAAAGCATCCCACCGCCACATGTTAAGCCTCAGAATGTTGGTCCCTATGCTTTCGAAATTTGCGACGACCTCTTTCCTTGCACCTTCCCCTACGGATACCAGGATGATTACCGAGGCCACCCCGATGATTACGCCCAACATAGTAAGGGCAGAACGCATTTTGTTGCCGGTAAGCCCCCGGGCAGACATAGACAAAGAGTCGATGAAACCCATTTCCTTGCCCCCTCCAAAACCGCTGTCCTTTGCGAGCGCCGGACTAAACCTCCGACATTCGAGATCTAGAACATCGGCCTGATGATACCGCCGGCCCCGTTGGGCTCCTCTTTGGACATGCCCACCACGACTTCCTGGCCTTCCGAAAGGCCTTCAATGATCTCGGCAAAAGTATCGTTCATGAGACCCACTTTGATTTCAACAGGCACCCTTTTCCCATCTTCTTTGAGGTCGACAAACCATTGGCCTTCTTCTTTGTAAAGGGCTTCCACAGGGCATAACAGAACGTCGGATTTCTTAGAAACGAAGATTTGCGCTTCCGCGCCCATACCCGGTTGCAGAAAGCCGGGGTTCATCAGCGATATCGTTATGTTAAAAGAAGCCATCCCGTCCCTGGGGTCACCCTTTGAGCCCAGTTCCGCCACTTCCCCCTCACACGGCTGCTGTCCTTGGGGCCCCCAAATCAAGACATTTGCAGTCTGGCCTGCCGACACTTTGGGAACGTCAATTTCGTCCACCCTTAAAATCAAGTTCATCCGCGTGAAGTTCGAAACTCTGGTGACTATCTGGCCTTTTCCTATGGTCTGGCCGGGCTGTATGGCCCGCCCGAAAGCCACGCCGTCTATGGGGCTGGTTATTGAAAGGCTTCCCATTTGGGATTTCAGATCCTCCAGTTCCAATTCCAGCTGCCTGAATCCAAGCTGGGCGGTCATGGCTTGGAGGAGGGCCTCTCCCGGTTCGAACTCCAAAATAGGATCTCCGGCGTTAACCCACATACCGTCTTTCACCATTACCCGTTTCACCCTGCCGGCAAAAGGCGCCATCACTGCCTGTTCGGAACCAAAAGCGCCGACGGCAGTTTCTTGTTGAAATTCCCCCTGGGGGCTGTGGAAAATCAGAATCCCTTCGTCATCAAGCCTGAATAGGCCCGGATTCTCTATCTCCACCCAGGTCTCGTAGTAGTATGTGTCGGCCCCCGCTATGGGGTTTGGATCTGCCTTGACTACCACCCCGGGTTCTTCCCCTGCAAAACGTTCCGGCAGAAAAGTGGTTTTCGTCCCCACCTCGATACGATCAAAAAGAGGTTTGGACAGCTGGAGTTTCATTATCAGCTTTTGGTCGTCTACAACTTTGCACACAGGGCCGGAGATCTCGGATCCGCCGGAGGCAATGATGCCCGCAATTCGGCCGGATATGGGGCTTCTAAGCGTGAGGGCCGCTTCGGGATCCACGTTGGAAACATCCCCGGGCACCACACCAAACGCCCGGGCAAGCTCGAGCCGTTTGGTATCCAGCTCGATTTCTTTTCTCATGATGCTTATCTGCAACGAGCCCGGGTCTACGGTGGCCAGCACTTGGCCTGCAGTCACCTGTTGCCCGTCTTGAAACAGCACCTCTTTGACGACCCCGTTCGCCCCTGACAAAACGTCCTGCTCCTCGGTAGCCTGGAGCATTCCCCAGCCCCGGACGATAACCTCCAGATCTCCTCTGGTAACAGGCTTGGTGGCCATCACCAGTTTGCCGGAACCGCCACCTCCAGACATGGCTTTCACGCCCCAAAAAGCCAGACCGGCTATGGCCAGTACCACTACCCCAATCGATACCCATTTCACTGCCAGTTTGCGCATGCCCGCTCCCCCCCGGTGCAAGCCCTTCCAAAAGGGTCTTCTGTTTTATGCCAGGATCCTCCAATTCCTTATAGACGCATCCCGTAACCTTTTGTTCCCGGCAGACCCTGCAATGGACAAAACAAATTCCCGACACAACCCCCGCCCCACTCAAAATAAGGAAGAAGCCCGGAACTGCTTCCTCCGGGCTTTTTGATGAAGTTGCGTTTTCCCTTTTGCGTTCCTAGTAATCCATGTCGGGAGTCGGGGGATAAGGAGGCGTTTTCTCCTTTTCAGGTTTTTCTGCAATGAGGACCTCTGTGGTCAACACCATAGAAGCCACCGAAGCGGCGTTTTCAAGAGCGGACCTTACCACCTTGAGCGGATCCACTATACCGTGACTCGCCAGGTCGACCATCTCGCCGGACACCACTTCCAGGCCCCAGCCCTGTTTCCCGCTTTCTTTAACTTTCTCCACAATTACAGAACCCTCGAGGCCGGCGTTATTACAGATCTGCCTAAGAGGTTCTTCCAAGGCACGTTTCACAATGTCGAAACCAACTTTCTCGTCGGCCTCAACCTCGTCATCCGTCAGAACGTGCTGGACGTTTACGAAGATTGTGCCGCCGCCTGGGATCATGCCTTCTTCAACCCCCGCCCTGGTTGCAGCCAAAGCGTCCTCGAAACGGTGTTTCTTTTCTTTGAGTTCGGTTTCAGAAGCGGCCCCGACTTTGATGACGGCTACGCCGCCGGCCATTTTGGCCAGGCGCTCCTGCAGCTTCTCGCGATCGTAGTCGGAGTCGGTCTCTTCAAGTTCCCTGCGAATTTGAGCGATTCTGCCATCTATGTCCTTCTTCTCGCCTTTACCTTCGACGATGGTAGTCTTCTCTTTGGCTACCCGCACTCTCGCAGCCTCACCCAGCATATCCAGGTCGACATTTTCCAGTTTTACGCCGATGTCTTCTGAAAGGAACCTGCCACCGGTTAAAGTGGCGATATCACCCAGCATTGCCTTTCGCCTGTCACCGAAACCGGGAGCCTTCACCGCACAAACTTGCAGCGTGCCTCTGATCTTGTTAACCACCAAAGTGGCAAGGGCTTCGCCCTCCAGATCCTCGCTGATGATCATAAGAGGCCTGCCCGAACGGGCCACTTTTTCCAAAAGGGGCAGGATGTCAGCAACGGCGCTGATCTTTTTCTCATAAATGAGGATGTAGGGGTTCTCCAATTCCGCTTCCATGGCTTCCGTGTCGGTCACAAAATAGGCCGAGCTGTATCCCCTGTCGAACTCCATCCCTTCCACAACATCAACGGTGGTAGAGGTGCCTTTGGATTCCTCCACGGTGATGACCCCGTCTTTGCCCACCTTGTCCATGGCATCGGAAATGAGGATCCCGATTTCCCTGTCGTTTCCTGCGTTGGCTGCTATGTGTGCGATATCGTCCTTGCCTTCCACCGGGGTGGAGAGTTTTTTCATCTGTTCAATGGCCTTGGCAACTGCCTTGTCGATTCCCCGTTTGATGAAGATAGGGTTCGCGCCGGCAGCCACGTTCCTAAGCCCCTCCCTGACTATGGCCTGGGCCAGAACGATAGCAGTTGTAGTGCCGTCCCCTGCAACATCGTTGGTTTTGGAAGCCACTTCGCGGCAGAGCTGAGCCCCCATATTTTCGTAGGGATCTGAGACTTCAATTTCTTTAGCCACAGACACGCCGTCTTTAGTAATGACGGGCGACCCAAATTTGCGATCCAACACCACGTTTCTACCCTTGGGTCCCAGAGTCACTTTAACTGCGTTAGCCACAGTATTGACCCCGGCCTCCAGGGCTTTTCGCGCCTCAAGACTGTACGCGATCATTTTTGCTGGCACTTTCACAAATCCCTCCTAGCGTAACATCTGTAACGAGCCCCTGTTCACGGGGTTTTCCCACAGCCCCACCTACGCCCTGATGGCCAGGACATCGCTTTCTCGGATGATGAGATACTCTTCGCCATCGATTTTGACTTCGCTGCCCGAATACTTGGAGTAGACTACTTTGTCTCCAACTTTGACCTCCGGAGCCAGCTTCGTCCCGTTGTCCAGAACTCGCCCTGTCCCCACTGCGACTACTTCGCCCTCTTGAGGCTTGTCTTTCGCGGTGTCGGGAAGGACTATTCCTCCCTTGGTCTTTTCCTCCGCCTGGATGGGTTTTACGACTACGCGGTCGGCCAGTGGCTTTAGCACCAAAGAGAACCCCCTTTTGATATGTAGTTTGTTTTTTGTTGTTAGCACTCACAGAGCGCGAGTGCTAACCGATGGATATTATATTGAGTCCAAAATACCCTTGTCAACAAAATGGAAGGAGAATGTTAGAATTGTTGCCAGGGGCCTCTATCACTATCACCGGACAACTATCAAATCCGCCAATTTCGCATACGTTTTTTCCCCGATCCCGGATACTTTTTGAATATCTTCGGGTTTGGCAAAAGAACCGTTTTCGGTGCGATAAGTGATGATGGCGTTTGCCAGAGAGGGGCCTATACCGGGCAGCCAATCGAGTTCAACGGCACTGGCTGTGTTAATGTTGACAGGAAAGCGGGGACCGATTGCTTGCTGCGCGTTGCCCGAACCCTGGCTTCCGGACACAACTGAACCGGATTTGGCAACTGCACCGGCCTCACCTTTTTTGGGTACGTAGATCTTGTCGGAGTCCCGTAGAACTGCTGCAAGATTAAGAGCATCCAAATCCGCATTTGCCAAGGGGACAGCCATTTCCAGGGCATGATGGACCCTCTGTCCTTCCTCTACCTTGTACACGCCCGGTTTTTCCACGGCTCCTGCAACGTGTACCCAGATCTGTACGGGGGACTCGGGTTCTTCCGAAGCTGAATTGAAAGAGGGGCCGTCTTCGAAAGTCTGCTCCAGACCGCTGTGCTCCGCACCGGCGGCCGATTGAGACTCAAGACGAGGAGACGGGCGAATTCCCTGCCACCAGATACTCCCGGCGCCGAGCAGGAATATGGCAGTCAAAACGTAAACCAGGATATCGGATCGGCGACGCATAAGATCATTTTATACCGGAAGCCAATTTCTGGCAACTGTTGTCCGCTTTTGAGTCTGTCAAGAAGGGCATTTTAGGTTTTTGGTCGACAGACACCGCAGATGGTGGAATGGCCCCGGAATAGGCACCGCCCATGGTGAGATGGAGTAATAGGGGACGCCCATGGTTAGGTTTTTCGTCGACAGACACCGCACATGGTGGAATGGCCCCGAAATAGGCACCGCCCATAGTGAGATGGAATAATAGGGAATGCCCATGGTTAGGTTTTTGGCCGACAGACACCGCCCATGGTGAGATGGCCCGGGGCTAATAAAATCCGGCCCGGCAAGAAAAAGGGGACAAAGCTGCAGGAAGTATCCGGGAAAAGCTAGAATGCATGGTTATGGATAACTATAAGAAAAGGGGGTGGGCGTGTTGTGTAAGGCAGGCGTTTGTGCTCCTTCAGTGGACACAATAGGTACCATGAATGCGGAGAATATCAAGAATAAGCCGGACCCGGTGCGCACAGAGAATCAAGGATTGCCGGATGGCAGAGTCACAATAGTCACCGACAGCGCGGCCAGTCTACCTGCCGAATTGCGGCGCAAACACGAGATAGCGGTCGTTCCGATCCGAATCCAAGTGGGGAAGGACTCGTATCAGGATGGCGTAGATTTGAATGAACAGGAATTCTACCAAAAGCTCGACGGCGACATAATGCCCACTACTTCGAGCCCCGCCCCGACAGACTTTGTGCACGCTTACCGCCTTTTGGCCCAAAAAGCGAAAGAGATAATATCTATACATATCACCGGGGACGGAAGCGCCACGTGTCAAGTGGCCAGGTTAGCTGCAGAATCGGTGCAAGAAGAAGTTGAGGTTTCGGTATATGACTCGAGAGCCGTATCTATGGGCATCGGCTTCATGGCGATTGAGGCAGCAAAAGGAGCAATGCAGGGGTTAAACAAAGAAGAGATTCTGGCCAAACTGGACTCGGTGCGGGACCGCCTTCAAACTTTTGTTGCAATTCCCACCTTGAAATATCTTTACAAAAGCGGAAGGGTCCGCCAAGGGCAAGCGATCCTCGCCTCCCTTCTCTCCATCAAACCCATAGTTGAAGTGAAAGACGGAGCCCTAAAGGTTGCAGGGCAGGTCCGAACCTTTTCAAAAGCTCTTACCAGAATTCTGGATCTCGCCCACCAGTCTGTGGGAAACGTGCCTTCCATAGTGGCCATCATGCATGCCAACGCTCAAGACGAGGCCCAGAAATTTGCTGAAAAGGTTAAGGCGAAATTGAATGTAGAAGAGCTGTTCATAGGCGAAGTAGGACCCGCGCTGGCAATTCACGGTGGCCCCGGGATGATCGGCATCGTGTTATACCGCGCCTGAACAACGACATTACCACACGACAAAAAGGATTTCCCGTGCATTTTCGCCGGGGCCCTCGCCTCAGAGGACGGGTTTCTTTTTTGCCCCGGGAAGCCCCTGAAGCCAGGCATTGGCAAGGGCGCTTGTCTCCTCCGCGATGATCGTCTCCCCATCGCAAGTAACTGCTCTTAGGCAACTGCCTCCCACCGTACCCAGCACAACAAAAGGTATCGAGAACCGGTTGCAGAGATCTCGAACCTGCGCCTCCCGTGCCGGGTCAAAAGAAACAACGATTCCTGAGTTGCATTCACCGAAAAGAAGAGCATCAGGACGTGCAGCCCCTGCGGCGACGGTCCCTGCCCCACATCCCAACCCGCCAAGAAAAATCTCTGCCCCACCGGCGCTTTCCTCTGCCAGAATACAGGATTCCGCCAGCGCCACAGTCAGACCGCCCTCCGACAGGTCTTGAGCCGAACTAAAAACACCTTCTTCGGCGCCTGCCACCATGGCCTCAGCGAGCCTTTTTTCCAGACTCAGATCCGGCTGCCGAACATTTCCCGTTACCAATCCGTGAATTCTATCCAGGTATTCGCTTCCCGCCAAAGAATCGCCCCCGGCGGTCGCGTGTCCCAAAAGAGCCACTACGTCACCGGGATTCTTGAACCCGGGAGTAACAAGAAAATCCGTATTCTTCAAAATCCCCAACATCCCTATCACTGGCGTGGGGTAAACAGCCTCACCTTCAGTTTCGTTGTACAGGCTCACGTTTCCCCCTGTAACCGGGGTGTCTAAAACGCGGCAAGCCTCCCCCATCCCAGATACCGCCTCTTTGAGTTGCCAGTAGATCTCCGGTTTTTCCGGGTTTCCGAAATTCAGGCAGTTGGATATGGCGACGGGTCTGGCCCCTGTAACAGCCACATTCCTGGCCGCTTCAACAACGGCCCATTTTGCCCCTGCGTTGGGATTCAAATGGGTTAGCCGCCCGTTGCAGTCGGTTGAGAACACAATGGCCTTATCGGTACCTTTAACCCGCACAACTGCGGCACCGCCGGTTTCGGGTCCCGCCACCGTGTTGGTCATCACCGTGGAGTCGAACTGGCGGCAAACAGACTCTTTTGAAGCAATGTTTGGAGATGCCAGCAATCGCTTGAGGATGCTGCCGAATTCCGACGGTTGGGGGACTGGCAGGTCCCTCCAGGAAAAACCCCGCGCCTCCTGGAAATACTCAGGTTCTGCCCATCGGGGACAATACTCCGGCGCCCCTTCTGCCAACAAGGAGACAGGGATAGAGGCCGCCATCACTCCGTTTTCAAAAACCTGCATTTCCCCAGTATCCGTCACCTTCCCAAACTCCGAAACGTTTAAACCCCATTTGCTGCCGATTGATTTCACTTCTTTCACCTTATCCGGGGTGACTATGAGGAGCATCCTTTCCTGGCTTTCCGAAAGCAGCACATCGTAGGCTGTCATCCCCGTTTCCCTGGTAGGAACTCGGGCGACTTCTATGGACAGCCCGGTTCCGGCTCTTGCGGCCGTTTCTGCGCAAGAAGAAGCTATGCCCGCCGCCCCCATATCCTGAATCCCGACCACCGCACCTTTTTCCATCATCTCCAGGCAGGCTTCAATAAGCAGCTTTTCCATAAAGGGATCTCCCACTTGAACGTCTGGCCTCAAGGATTCGGCGTCTTCGCCCAACTCCTCAGAAGCGAAAGTACACCCGTGGATCCCGTCACGGCCCGTAGAATGCCCGGCAATCATCACTATATTTCCGGTGCCGTACGCTTGGCCAAGGTGAATGTCGCCGCGTTTCACGAGCCCTGCGCAAAACACGTTAACCAGAGGGTTTCGCCTGTAAGGTTCCGCAAAGAAAGCCTCTCCGCCAACCGTAGGAACTCCAAGACCGTTACCGTAACCGGCGATACCTTTCACCACATTCTCAAACAAAAACCGTGATCTGGAGTCATTGAGGGGGCCGAAACGCAACGAACCCAGAAGTGCCACGGGCCGGGCGCCCATGGCAAGCACATCCCTGACTATGCCCCCTATGCCGGTTGCGGCAGCCTGATAAGGTTCTACGGCGCTTGGGTGATTGTGAGATTCTATCTTAAACGCGCAAGCAAGCCCTTCCCCGATGTCCACTACCCCGGCGTTCTCCCCGGGCCCTACCAAAACCCGGCAGCCTTGCGAAGGAAGGGTTTTAAGGAGAGATTTGGAGTGCTTGTACGAGCAGTGTTCCGACCACAGCACCCCAAAGATGCCCAGTTCGGTGTAGTTGGGCTCGCGACCCAATCTTTGCACGATCATCTCGTATTCGGTTTCTTTCAAGCCCATCTGTCTCCAAACAGGCATGCCTCCAAGATTTGGCACCGCTCACCGCCCCTTTCGCTTAACTGCGAAAAAACGTCCTGCCGGCCCGGCCATGCTTTCTATCATCGAAAGAAACAGCTTCCTGCCGTCGGCACCGCCCAAGGTTGTTTCCGAACACCTTTCCGGATGAGGCATCATGCCCAAAACGTTGCCGCGGCTGTTCATTATCCCGGCGATGTTTTCCAAAGACCCGTTGGGGTTGGCTTCTCGACCCGGTTTGCCGGTTTGGTCAACGTATCTGAACAAGATGCAGCCCGATTCCTTCAGTTCGGACATGACCGGCGGTTCGGCATAGTAATTTCCGTGACCGTGGGCGATGGGCATGCGCAAAACCTCTCGGGGCTGGTAGAGCCCGGTGAACGCAGTCTGATCTGTCTCGACTCTTATGTTCTGCCACCCTGAGCGGGATTCGGAAACGTCGTTGGGCAACATGGCCCCGGGCAGAATGCCGGCTTCCAAAAGTATCTGAAACCCGTTGCAAATCCCCAGTACCAAGCCGCCTTCCCGAGCAAAACCCCTGACCGAGTCCATGACGGGAGAACGGGCCGCCAGCGCCCCGCTTCTCAAATAATCACCGAAGGATGACCCCCCGGGGAGGATAATCGCATCGAAACCGGAAAGATCCGTCTCACGGTGCCAGACAGTGCGGCACTCCTGGCCGAGAATGCAACCCAATACATGGACTGCGTCCTGCTCACCGCTAGACCCGGGAAACACCACCACTCCGAAGTTCATGAAAGAAGTCACCGCCTCTTATAAACCTAAACGTCTACTCTCGTTCCACTCTTATGGTGAAAGTCTCCAGTACCGGGTTCACCAAAAGTTTTTCGGCCATCTTTTCCAGCAGGGACTCGGCCTCCTCGAGGCTTTTGGCATCCAATCCAACCACGATATCTTTGCCGATTCTGACTTGTTCGACCTGACTGTAGCCGAGTTCGGCCAAAGAGTCTCTAACCGCTTTTCCTTGTGGATCAAAAATGCCTTCCCTTAGCGCAGTGGTAACCGTTCCCCTAAATCTCATCAGCATCATTCCCCCCGAAAGCCTTCATGCCTACCCCAACGCCTCCCTAAACATAATGGCGTTTTCCGTGATGACCTTGTAGCTGCCTGCGTTAACTGCCTTCTTGTCAACAAGCCCGCCACCCAATGCGAAAGCTGTTGCACCTGCCGCCAAAAACTGCCCGATATTGTCACGGGTAATGCCTCCCGCCACTACTGTCCGGAGGCCGGGGAAGGGTCCCGCCATTTCGCGAACAAACTTGGGGCCAAGCACGGAAGCGGGAAACAACTTCACAACGGGACAGCCCAGGCGCAAAGCCACGAAAACCTCTGTGGGAGTAAAACATCCGGGAACAGGAAGAATATCTCTTTCGGCGGCAGCCTTGATGACCTCCTCAATGCACGAGGGGCTCACAATGAATGATGCACCCGCCTCTATGGCCCGCACAGCCGATAGCCTGTCCAGTACCGTCCCGGCACCCACTAAGGCCTCCCCGCCAATTTCTCGGACCAATTTCCCCAATCCTTCTATTGCCCCGGGCACCGTCATGGTCACTTCTATGGTGCTGATTCCGCCTTCCAAAAGGGCGTAAGCGATCGGGAAAAGCTGTTCCTGTGTATCACACCGGACCACCGCAACAAGTTTTTGTTCAAGTATTGAGTTCAACACCCGAGAGTCCATTTTACACAATCGCCCGCACACCTTTCATCGTTTGCACCTTGCGATTTGCCTTTCCATTTGCCGCCCTTAACTGAAACCTTTTATGTTACGACGCTTGGGGGAATTGCCAACCGCCCAAAATATTCCATAGCAAATTCCACGTGACGGTACCCCCGATTCAGTATGAATTCATAGTGGGCAGGAAGCAAGACGTCTATTCTTTCTGTAAGCAACTTTTGGACGCTCCTGTAATATTCAACGGGTCTGCAGTCGGGCACAACCTGCGTGGAAACCCGGCCCCCGCTGAACAACATGTCACCGGCCAAGAGAACTTTCTTGCCCGCCTCCTCCGTTGCCAGGCAAATGTGCCCGTCACAATGACCCGGTGTGGCGATGACGCGCAAGTTCATTTCCCCTACCTGCAAAATGTCGTCATCACTTATGATCTTGTGGATATTGCAAGCATGCAGCATATAGTCTTTGGGATAATAACCGTGTCGTTTTGCCATAGTCATAGTCTCGCCACCGTCACCAGAGTAGGACAATTTTTCTTTTGTCTCGGCGGTGCCGATCACTTTCAGCCAAGGCATCTCTTCGGCCCAAACCCAGGCCCCCCCGCCATGGTCGGCGTGCCCGTGTGTAAGAATCAGATAGCGGACATCTTCCAATTTGAACCGGTGGGATTTGATCTGCTGTTGAATAAGGGGAACCCCCATACCGGAGCCTGCGTCAACGATAGCAAGCTCGCTTCCCCCATCGATCAAATATACATTGCAATCGTAGGGATCGGTCATCTCAAACCCTAAATGCCCGCTGCCTACAAGGTAGATGCCTTCTGTCAGCTTCATCATTCCACCCCTTCAGCAGACGGTATACAAAGCAGATCCAATTCGTAACCCACGATCTCCACCGCCGAGTCCACGATCTCTTTGACGATGGCTTTCCCTTTTTCCGGTGTTGCAGCCGTTGCATCTCCCAACACTCCGGTCTTTGTCACTCTCGACCATCGCGTGGGGGTAATGTCAAAATCCCTTGGGTAAACAGGGTAATCTTTTACGGCCCTATCCATGTACGCTGCCTCCGGGCAGCATTCAAGAATTTCCGACGTTTCTATTTCGCAGGCATGCAGGTATGTGTGATGGCTCCTTTTGGTTGTAAGGACACGGTCCTTGTCGGTAAAACGACCTTGAAGCAGCACGCATTTGATGCCGGGAATCTCTTCATAGGCCTCCCTTATCGCTTGTTTGATGGCAGGCAGATTCCCCAAATGCCCGCAAAACACAAATGCCAGTCTAAATCCTTTGTCCCTGAAACTCTTTATGAGATCCTTCAAGACTGCGATTAAAGTGTAAATTGACACCGACAGAGTGCCGGGGTAGTCGTACAAGGACCATACCTGCCCATAAGGTACCGTCGGCATTAGAATGATACCCGTCTTGTTGGCCACCCGTTTGGAAATCTCAGTGGCCAACAAGTTGTCAGTATCCAAAAGCAGATGTGGCCCGTGAGCCTCGATGGCTCCCACAGGCAAAATACAAGCGGGCATTCTTCTGACTGCTTCTTTAGCCTCGGGCCACGTGAGTCTGGCCCACTCCGTGATAGTTTTCATATGAATCCCCTTCTTTTACACTTCGATTTCCAGAAAATCTCTTGGATTGTTGATGAGCAAGTCCTCCACAACAGATTCTGCTTTGCTGGGGGCAAAACCGTCTTCCAGGAGTTCTTCCCTCAAACGAGGTATGAAAGATTTGACAATGTGAGTGAAACCGGGTCCTCCACCGTAAGAACGCAAGTAGCTACGCCTGGCCATGTCGCCGGAAACCAGAATTCGCTTACCGTAACCTGTCTTAATGAGGTGTTTCAGCAAATCAATTCTGGTTGCCTCGGTATGGTATTTGATCTTGCCAATTTGGTCGATGCCCACAAACACCCCGGAGCGCAAGATCTCTCTGATATAAAATAAGTCCGGATTTCTGTCAACGTGTCCTATGCAAACCCGCTCGAGGTTCACTTTTTCATCCCGCATTAGGGCCAATTGCCCCAGGGCCAACGTCCCTATTTCCGTGTGGGTGTAAAGAGGAAGCCCCATTTCATTCTGTACTTTGCACACGGCCCTGGCGGCTCTCTCCTCTGGGGGACTCATGAAATTATAACCGGTGCCAAACTTCAGAACACCGGGTAGATGCCCGGAAACATCCATCCCCAAAGTGGCTTCTTTACGAACCATCTCGTAGAAGGCTTCTTCTGACAATGAGTCTATTTCAGGGGTAAAGTAAGCCCCTTTATTGAAACCCGACGTTGCTACCAAATGCACGCCGGACTTCAACGATATTTCAACCATACCCGGCACGTCCCGCCCGTAGTCGATAGCCGTAGCATCCACAATGCAGCTCCCGCCCGATTCCTTGAACTCCTGAACCTCAAGGATCCCTTTGGCAACATCATCCAAAATCAAGTCCGGCTCCCAGAACTTGTACTGCCGGGGGGGTTGCGATACTGTATGCTCGTGAGCATAGATGACTCCCAATTCCCCCACCGGCACGTCCCCCAGAATTGTCCTAACACATTTCATCATCCACCACTCCCAAAACTCCAAGTCAATTGCGATATACTTCGGCAAACTCCCCAAAAGAAAACTTACCGGGCTTTTCGCTGGTAGATGCCCACCATCACAATAATGACTAATCCCTGAGAAACCATCTTGCCTGCATCCCCGGTGTTAAGGCCGGTGAGTATTGCCTGGATAACGGTCATTATGAGAGCTCCGCCAAAGGAGCCTGCCATAGTGCCCTCACCCCCGGAAAACGGCGTACCCCCTATGACCGACGAGGCAATGGAGTTGAGCGTGTAGGGCTCCCCCACTCCGGTGGACGCAAGCCCGATGTAAGCGGATATGAGACACCCCGACAGGACGGCGAAAAGGCTGCTCATAGCGTAAGCGGCTATAGTTGTGCGTTCAACAGAGACCCCCGACAGTTGTGAAGCCTTGGGATTTCCACCCACAGCCATCATCTGTCTGCCCAATTTGCTTTTGTGGACGACCAGACTAAGAAAACCCGATGCTGCCGCCCAAATCACCACAGACCAAGGGATCAGCCCGCCCATTCGTCCTTCGGCAATAACCCTAAACTGAGGGACAATGTTGCCCGAGGGGGCACCGCGTGTGAAAATCAAATACCCCCCTTGTACGAGGAGTCCCGTGGCAAGCGTCGCAACAAAAGCGGGTATCTTTAAATTTGCAACTGCATATCCGTTGGCAACCCCCACCAACAAACCCAAACAGACTGCACACATTACGGCAGGAAATATGGTCCCGGGGTCTTTCCCCCCGGCCATCACGGTGGACAGCACAAGGTTGCAAAGGGTTATTTGGGCGCCTACAGACAGGTCAATATTCCCGGACATAAGCAGCAACGTCTGCCCTGCCGCCGCCACACCCAAAGGGGCCGCCTGCCGCATAAGATCCAAGACATGCCTGACAGTCAGCGTGCCCGGGGACAGAATACCCATGACCACAAGAACAACGGTAAGGAGCAAAAACACCCACACAAAATCCGGAATGCTTCTGCGAGTGGTCACCTTGCTCTCCCCCCTTGCCCGCGCAGTTGGTACAGCACAAGCGCGCCGCAAAGAATGAGTCCCCTCAAAACGTACTGGTAGTAAATGTAAACATCCAACAGATTCAGAAGATTAGACATCATTGAAAGCAACACGGCCCCCGCCAAAGAACCTACGGGTCCTCCGATGCCCCCGGTAATCGCGGTGCCACCAACTAAAGTAGCGGCGACGGAGTCCATTCCCATTGGAAGCCCTATTACCGGATCCCCTGAATAAACCCTGGCTGCAAGCATAATGCCTGCAACCGAAGCCAAAAGACCCCCAAGCGTGTGGGCCCCAATCCGCATTTTCACACCGTCGATGCCGCACTTGTGGGCATTTTCCGGATGGCCGCCCACAGCATAGATGCCCCGACCGAGTCTGGTGAACGAAAGCAACCACCATACTAAGCCGTACAGAACCAGAGTTAGCAAGAAGCTCACTGGCAAGAAACCTATCCTGTGGCCCATCAGCCTGCAAAATTCTGTGTCCACGTATCCCCCCGGGGTCTCCCGAAAATGCAACGCCGCACCCTGAAGTATGGCAGAAGTCGATAAGGTCATGATGAGAGGAGGGAGCCGAAGATAAGTCGTCCCTAATCCGTTAACCAAACCTGCCAACAGCCCCATGGCCAGGCACAACACTATTCCCACACTGAGCGAGATTTGCCTGCCCTGCCCCCCGGTGTAAGACAAGATGACGGTTGCAAGTGACAGGTTTGCCCCAAGCGAGAGATCTGTTCCTCCACTCAGGATACATACGGTTTGTCCCAAAGCCGTCACCGCCAAAGGAGCCACCCGCCCCGCAACATTCCCGAGATTACCAAGGGTAAGAAATGTAGGAGACAGAATGCTGGTCACGACCATCAGGAACAAAACTAAGAGATACACGGGTATGCCTCGCCTTGCGTGGTGACGCAGTGAACCTACCAAGCCTGCCCGCCTCCCCCGCTGCTCAGCAGCATCAGTTTTTCCTCGGTGGCCTCCGCGCCGGGCAGACTGCCCACCATTCGACCCTCGTACATAATGTAAATCCGGTCCGAAAGTCCGATAAGCTCCAACATATCACCTGTCAACACCAGGACAGCAGCCCCGGCGTTGGCTAATTCCCTCAAAAGACGGTAGATGTCCATTTTGGTCTGAACATCTATGCCCCTTGTCGGCTCGTGGAGAACAAAAACCTTAGGTTCCGTAAGCAGCCACTTTCCAAAAACGACCTTTTGCTGGTTTCCGCCACTGAGGTTTTTGATTTTCTGAGATTGGGATGGTGTTCTTATCCCAAGCCTTTGAACCAGACGGCCCACAGAAGCCCGTTCTTTCCGGGTATCTATGAAACCGGCCTTGGTGAAAGCCTGAAGGGAAGCCAGTATCATGTTGTGAGCGACCGATAGCGGCAACGCAAGGCCGTCTTGTTTCCTGTCGTCGCTAACGAAAGCTATTCCGGTTTTAATTGCATCGGAAGGGGACCGGGGAAAACCCTCACGTCCCCGCACTTTCATCGTTCCCGAAACGAACTTCTCGGCACCAAAAATCGCCCTTACCAATTCCCTTTGCCCTTGCCCCTCCAATCCTCCCAGGCCGACAATCTCGCCGCTTCTCACCAACAGGTCCACATCGAATACCTTCCCGGGAACCGAGACACCACTGAGCTCCAAAGCGCTGTCTCCCGGTTCCCCCGTGTGCCTCGGGGGGTACGCGTGGCTAATCTCTCTGCCCACCATCATTGTGACAAGCTGTTCCCGCGTTACGTCCCCCACGTCTTTGGTTCCCACAGATTCGCCGTCTTTCATGACCATGATTCTGTCCGCGATCCTAAAAACTTCATCCAGTCTATGGGAAATGAAAACGATACCGATCCCTTCTTTTTTGAGATCCCTCACCAACGCAAGCAGATGATCCACTTCTGTGCTTGAAAGGCTCGATGTCGGCTCGTCAAGAATGAGGATCTTGGGATCTCGAGACAAAGCTTTGGCTATTTCCACCATCTGTATTTCCGCCGGAGACAGGGTGAAGGCCATCGAGTTTGCATCGATCCCGGAATATATGGGGGCCAGGACTCGCGCCGCCTCCAAGACTATCTTGCGTTGATTAAGCAAAAAACCTAAATGGGGTTCGTGACCCAGCAAAATATTTTCGGCCACGGTAAGGTAAGGAATCAGGCTGTTCTCCTGGTGCGCGTAAGCAATACCCGACTCCTGAGCCTCTTGGGGGCTGCCGAACTCAACCGGATTCCCTTCCAGGTACATAGTCCCTCCGTCAGATTGGAAAACCCCTCCCAGGATATTACAAAGGGTGCTCTTGCCTGCACCATTTTCACCCACCAGGGCCAGCACTTCGCCCTCTTGCAGCTTTACATCCAAGTTGTGCAAGGCCCGGACGCCGGGGAACGATTTAGACAGACCCTTGGCCTGAAAAAGCACCCCACGGCCCTTTTGAGCCAACGCGGTCACTGGTCCACCACCCCCAATAGATGCCGACGGGGAGAGAACCTGCCCTCAAGCGAGAAACGGAACTCCCCCCGCACTTGCACACAACTATTTCGTCTTGCCAAATAGAGCCGTGATCTCTTCTTCGTTGAGCCTTGTGTTGCACCACAGACTGTCAGGAAGATCCGGCTTTACGTATTGCTCCAAAGAGTCTGCGTCGATGGTCGGAACCGGCAGCACCTGCAGCTTTTCTACATCCTCACCCTTAAGGGCCTTCAACGCCACTTCCAAACACTCGGCGGTGAGCCAGGTGGGTTTTGAGCAAGCGATGCTGTCAAAGTTGTCAACGCCTTTCACTTCTTGCCAAAGCTTCAGGAACCCGTTGTTGTCTTCTGCTGTCATAGGCACCAACTTGCGATTTGCCGCTTGAAAAGCCTCAACTGCCCCTCGGGTCATTTCGCCGCCCTGGGACCAAACACCATCTACCTCGGGATGGGCTGCCAACAGATTGGTAGTTGCCATCTTCGCCTTCGCGTAATCCCAGTCGGCCGAATCCTGGCCCACAACTTCTATGCCTGGATACTGGTCAAACACTTCTTTGGCGCCTTCCCATCTAACAGCGCTCGTCTGTATGCCCGCGATGCCGTTTAGGACAAGAATCTTGCCCTTCCCCCCAAGCACCTCGACCAACCATTCTGCACCGGTCCTTCCAAAGGCTTTGTCATCAACGGTAACACAAGCATCATATTTGTCGGTTTCCAGACCCTCGTTTCCGGTGACGAAGACTTTGATGCCGGCTTCAACTGCTTGATCGATGACTCTTGACACACCGGGGCCCGAAATAGGCGACATGATAATGGCATCGACTTTTCTGGAAATGAGATCTTCGATGTTTGCTATTTGTTTTTCAGCTTTGCTTTCAGACTCGGTGTAATAAACCACCTCAATCTCGTCGGCATGCCGTTTCGCGGCAGCTTTGAACTCCTCGGCAGATTGCACCGACCAAGTATTTCCGGCGTAATAGATGTCGAAGCCGATTTTAAATTTCTTGGGCCCTGACGACTCTTCTTCTTCTTCAGGGGTGCACCCGGTTGTTCCCATAGCCATGATGGCGATAAGCAGAACCACCGTTGCCCAACGTGCAAGTCTTGTCAATGAAATCCCTCCTGTTGGCTTTGCTAGGTTCTGATCACGCTAATCCGCTGTTGATATCCAACCCTTTGCCTCCCGTCGGCGTCTGACTCTATGCCCACCCCCAAACTCACTCTTGAATGGAACTTACGTGGCAGACGGACCTGAGAGCCTTCTTGGTCAAATTGTAAACACGGTATTGCTTGTCGTAAGTGACTGCGTCGCCCGGGCGTGCCGTCACATCATCCTCAAAAATCATGAGCATTTTTGCCGCTTCCCGGACACTCGGAAAAGCTTTTATCCCCACACCGGCTATCACCGCTGCCCCCAGAGCCGAAGCATCCCTGATGCCAAGGGGGCGCACAGTCCCCCCAAGAACGCCCGCCACGATGCTCCGCCACGTAGAACTGGCCGACCCTCCCCCCCCCATATGAAAGGCCTTGACAGGAAGGCCTATTTCTCGAAACACATCCACGCTGTCTCGGGCATTGTAAGCCACGCCTTCCATCGCGGCCCGGACAAGAGCCGCGAGCCCGGTATCAAGGGTTAAGCCGGTGAAGCTGGCCCTCATTGCCGGATCAAAGTCGGGGCTCCCGCTGCCTACAAGGAACGGTAAAAAGATGACCCCTCCGGAACCGGCAGCAGCATTTGCGGCCAATCCCGAAATACGTTGGAAGTAGGATCCGGCTCCTTTCCTAGTTGCGTCAGTCTCGCCTAAAGTGTCTCGAAGCCAATTTAAAGTCAGGCCCCCCGAGAAAATCGACCCCATGGCATAAAGCTTGCCGGAAATGGCGTGAGGGTGAAAAGTGATG
>CAZYEC010000023.1:0-23138 GCA_964646385.1 uncultured Eubacteriales bacterium
TTTTGGGCAACATAACAAGGCTACCGTCCTTCGAGGAGGGATTCCTTCTTTGGGGAGACGGCGTAACCGTCCGCTGAACCCGGGTGCAGCCCGGGCGCTGGACAATTTGAAACACGAAGTCGCCCAAGAGCTGGGATTGATCCAGGGTGGAGGTGAAAGGGAACTCAGGGCTAATCTGGACCGGATGAAGAACGAGGTGGCCCACGAACTGGGTTTGGCCGACAAGATCCGCACAGTGGGGTGGCCGAACATGACCTCACGCGAGTGTGGACGAATCGGCGGAAGCTTGGGGGGCCGTTTGGGCGGGCAGATGGTCAAGAGGATGATCGAGTACGCTGAAGCCCATATGGCGGAAAACGCAAAAAGGCGGTAGCAAGTGCCCCCCGGTACACGGGGGGCCAGTTTGAGTCAGTTTGCAGGCGTCACAATAAATGTGTGACTAGGATGACGGGATGCCCTCATACCTTTTGCATGAGAGGTGCATCTTCCGTGAACATAATCTGGCTGTCTCTAATCATTTTTGGTTGCGTCACCGCATTGGCTACCGGGAACGTCGATGTGATGATGACTTCTGTGATGAAAGGCGCCGGCCAAGCCGTGGAGCTGGTCATAGGTCTTGCCGGCGTCTATTGCCTTTGGTCAGGAATTGAAAAGCTTGCCGATGAATCGGGTCTCATCAATTCTTTGGCCACTTTGACTCGCCCCGTCCTAAACCGCCTGTTTCCCCACCTCAAGGGAGACAAGCGCTCATTGGGCGCCATTTCCGCCACGGTCATATCCAACATGCTCGGGCTCAGTTCCACAACACCGTTGGGCTTGAAAGCTATGCAGGAAATAATGAAATCGTCCCGGACGGAACAAGATGCCATGGATTCAATGATCCGGCTGGTGGTGCTTTGCGCGGCCGGGTTCTGTGTGTTTCCTTCAACGGTGATAGCGCTCAGGGCCGCCTTGGGGTCGGACGCCCCGGCCATAATCGCAGGCCCTACCGCATTGGCGGGCCTTTTTGCCACTGCAGGCGGGCTTGCCGCCCACCTAATTTTGTCTGGCAAGCGAGGAAATCGGGATAAAGCGGGGTGAACCAAATTGTTGATCCTGGCTCAGATAGGCGTGTACTCCTTTCCGGTGCTTTTGGTGGGAGTACCCCTGTATGCCTGGTGCAGGGGGGTGCCGGTTTACGAGACTTTCGTAAGAGGCGCCGAAGACGGGCTGAAGGCGGTATTGAAGACATTGCCTTACCTTGTGGCGATTTTTGTGGGAGTCTCGTGTTTTAGAGGTTCGGGAGCATTGGAAATTCTGTCTCATCAACTGGGAGTCATTTTGCGGCCTTTGGGAATTCCGGCGGACATGTTGCCGCTGCTTGTAATCCGACCCATAAGCGGCAGCGGGGCTCTGGCCTTAACCGGAGATCTGTTGCAGCACTACGGTCCCGATTCCCCTTACGGGCTTTTGGCTTCCATACTGCAAGGGGCGACCGATACCACTTTTTTCGTCATCACCGTGTATTTCGGCGCCGTGGGGGTCAAGAAAACCAAACACGCCTTGGGAGCGTGCCTTTTCGGGGACTTGTGCGGCTTTATTGCCGGGTTTCTGATATGGAAAAGCCTTATGCGGTGATCGGATGATGAGGTGATGCGGGCGTTTGTACCAAGTGTCTTTTGGGGTTATCATGGAATCTGACGAAGACCTTTAATCAAAAGAACCGGGGAGGTGCAGAGTTGACAGTAGAGCAAAACCTGAAGGATCTGGGGATCGACATTCCCGAAGTGGCGAAACCGGTGGCGGCCTATGTTCCGGCTGTAAAGGCCGGGCAATGGGTTTACATATCCGGGCAACTTCCTCTAAAGGAAGGCAAATTAGGCAAAACAGGCAAAGTCGGCAGTGACGTGACCACGGAGGAAGCGTATCAAGAAGCCAGACAGTGCGCGGTGAATTGCATCGCTGCGTTGAAAAGCGTGGTCGGGGACTTGGATAACGTAACAAAAATAGTCAAAGTTACTGGATTCGTGGCCTCGGCAAAAGGGTATAACGACCAGCCAAAGGTGATAAACGGAGCATCGGAGCTCTTGGGGCAGGCCTTCGGCGAAGCGGGGCTTCACGCCAGAGCCGCGGTGGGAGTGGCGGAACTTCCCATGAATTCCCCCTGTGAAGTCGAACTGATTGCTCTGGTCAAATAGCGGGCAAGTCGACAGTCGCCGCAGTCTTTGACCAGTGGGGACCGCGGCTTCTTCAGCGAGGTGTTACACACGAGAATCTCACGATTTCTGGCCATGGCAGGGGTGGCTTCACGGCGTCGCATTGACAGCCTCATCGAGCAAGGAAGAGTCACGGTGAACGGCCGCGTTGCGACCTTGGGGCAGCAAGTGACGCCGGGGGAAGATGTTTTGCGAGTGGACGGCGCAATCGTTTCCCAAAAGGAACCGCCGGTTTACCTTCTGCTCAACAAACCTTCCGGGTACCTGTCATCTTGCAGCGATCCTTTTTCCAGAAAGACAGTTATGGACCTCGTGTGTGGTCTAAAGGCACGGGTTTTCCCCGTGGGCAGACTCGATCTTGATTCCCAGGGTCTTCTTTTGTTGACAAACGACGGCGATTTGGCGCACCTGCTCTCCCATCCAAGGCACCGCGTCGTAAAGGAATATATAGTCACAGTGACGGGGCTAAGGGATGAAAGCAAGATTCGCCGGATTCTGGCGGGCATAACGATCGACGGGAAAAAGGTGCGTGCCGATTACGCAGAAATTTTGGAGCCGGCCGTGGATTCTGCCTGCGAATTCAGAATAAGGATAGGGGTTCACGAAGGACAAAAGCACTTGGTCAAGCGGATTTGCGCAAGAGTAGGTTACAAGGTACAGAAGCTGGTAAGAACAAAAGTGGGGACGTTATCGTTGGGTTCTCTGGCAAGCGGCAAGTGGCGATACTTGAGTGACCGGGAAGTCAAATCGCTTTACCGCTGTGCCGGGTCGACCCGCGGATGCACGCCCTTAGCCGGTCGGCCCGGCCGGCCAAAAAATGATACCGTAGATTCCGTAAAGGATAGTCCCCAAAGACACCATCCGAAGAAAACTTGCAAGCACGGCAAGGAAAGCGGTGTTGAGGCTGGCTTTCGCAAGCACTACCGGCGTGGGCAGTCTTTGAGGCACGCTGTTGAAAAAGGAACAAGCGACTGCCGATAGAAGGAAAACCAGGAACGATGTAAAAGTAATTATCCATGCGTAGTCTTTGTCGCGTTGGTGTCTCATGTGGCATCCTCCAGTTAGGTGCTAACATGAGTATTCCATACAGAGTTCAGGTTCAACCGGAACGATACAATTGAATAATCCGGCGTTCAGGTGCCCGCACGGGAGAATAGGGAAGTCCGGTGAAACGAGAGATCGTAAGGCCGGCGCGGTGCCGCCACTGTAACCGGGGAGCAGCTCGCCTATGCCACTGGGGGAAAATTCCTTCGGGAAGGCGTGAGCGCGAAGATCCGGAAGCCAGGAGACCTGCCTGAACGTTCCGTCACCTAGCCTTCGAGCGAAAGGGGGGACGTTATTTTGTAAGTGAACAGACCCCCGGCCCGGCGCCGGGATTTTGTTTCGCCATTGAAAAGAAGCACGGGAGGTTTGAGCAGTGAAATTACACAGAAAGATTGCAGTATTTTTGAGCGCACTTCTTTTGCTTTTCGTGCCGGTCTCCGGTTGCGGAACCGGAAAACGAACTGTGACCGACGGTCTGGGCCACAAGATAACTCTTGAAGGAACCCCAGAGAGAATTGTGTCGTTGTCCCCGGCTCTTACAGAAACAGTGTTTGCTTTGGGCGCAGGAGACAGGCTGGTGGGCGTGACGGAGTTCTGCAACCGTCCGCCTGAAGCCGAACTGGTCGAAAAAGTGGGGGATGCTTTCAATTTGAACCAGGAGAAACTGGTTTCCCTGAAACCTGATTTGGTTCTGGTGGCAGGTACCAGGGATTTCGAATCTCAGAGCGAGAAGGACGTAAAAAGGCTGGGAATTCCGGTTTACGCTTCGGGCCCCTCCACGGTGGAAGAAGTGATCTCCGAAATAGAATCCTTGGCCAAAGCGCTCGACTTGGAAAAGTCCGGGAAACAACTGGCCGAAAAACTTAGGGATGAACTTGACCGGACGGTCTCGGCGCTGCCGCCAGGTCCGGAAAACAGACCGTCGGTGTTTGTGGCCCTGGATCAGGATCTTTGGACGGTAGCCCCCGGTTCATTTATCCACGAATTGCTGAGCATTTCAGGGGGCGAAAACATCGTTGGGGACGCAAAAGAGCAGTACCTGCAAATTAGCATGGAGGAGCTGCTGCAAAAGAACCCCGATGTCATTCTGATCGCCGTTCCCCAGGATGCGGCGGGTGCGCTGGCGCTCAAGCCCGGTTGGGACAGATTGAAAGCTGTTGCGGAAGGCAGAGTGTATTTCCCAGACCCGGATCTGATATCCAGGCCCGGCCCCGGGGTTGTGGATGGCATAAAGGAACTGGTTTCCTGGCTCTATCCCCAGGAGTGAAAACCTTTGCAAGGAGACGCCGGAAATGAGGGGATAAGGATGGAAAAGCGCTGCGATTTTAAAAAGCGGGCGGTTTTGGCGGCCCTTGTGGTTCTCTTTTTCGCTGTCTCCGCCCTGGGGCTTGCCAAAGGGTCGGTTTCAATACCAGTCTCCGGCGTTCTGGCGTCTCTTGCCGGCGGGCCCGGTTCGTCTGATTGGCCTGAGCCAGAAGGGATGTGGAGCACCATAATCTGGACCCTCCGGTTTCCCCGAGTGCTGCTGGCTTTTCTTGAAGGGGCGGCTCTTGCATGTGCGGGGGCAGTCATGCAGGGTTTGTTTCGAAACCCAATGGCCGACCCTTATGTCCTGGGAGTATCATCGGGGGCATCTCTGGGCGCAGTATTAGGTGTAACTGCGGGGTTGGGCAGGGGTTTGGGCTTGTGGGCGCTCCCGGCGGCAGCCTTTGCCGGAGCCCTCCTTACCATAGCCGTCGTGTATGTGCTGTCCACCCAAGGGGGCAGAACCGACACATGGACTCTGTTGTTGTCGGGGATAGCAGTTTCCAGTTTTGTGGCGTCTGTTATAGCTCTGGTTATGGTGTTTTCAAGGGAAAGGGTAGAGGAGATAGTCTTTTGGACAATGGGGGCCCTGACCAGGTCTACCTGGAAATCGGTCGCCGCGGCGCTGCCCTACACGATCCCGGGACTCGTTTTGTTTTGGGCAAATTCCGGTGCCCTTAACGCCATGTCTTTGGGAGAAGAACCTGCTTTTCACTTGGGCGTTCCCGTTGAAAAGACCAAGCGCAACCTTTTGTGGACAGCATCCTTGGTGACCGCAGGCGGGGTGGCCTTCACGGGCCCGATAGGTTTTGTGGGTTTGATTGTTCCTCACGCAGTGAGGTTGGTTTGCGGGCCGGATCACAAGTGGCTGCTTCCATTTTCGGCGCTTTTAGGCGGCAATGTCCTGATTCTGGCCGATCTCCTTGCCCGGACCGTTGCTCCCCCTAGAGAAATCCCTGTGGGGGCCATAACTGCCTCGGTGGGAGCCCCCTTTTTCCTTTATCTGCTTTTGAGGGCCAGGAGGAGAACCCCATGACAGGCGTACCCTTAACGGACACCGGGAAGAATGCCAGTCTTGTTCACGTATCAGGGCTGCGGTTTGGCTACGAAAGACCGGGTTTCGGCGCCCAGATTTTGAAGGGCGTGAGTTTGGACGTGGGTCCCGGCACTCTTGCCGCCGTGGTGGGGCCCAACGGTTCAGGGAAGAGCACTCTTTTGAAAGCGGTGTCAGGCTTTCTGCATCCTCAAGAGGGCAGGGTTCTCATCGGCGGGTCTTCGGTTCACCGGGTTACCGCCGGAAAACGCAGCAGCTTGGTCACTTATTGCGGTGACGAACCCGAGCCCGCTTTCGAGTTTTCTGTTGAAGAAGTGGTTCTGATGGGAAGGTTTGCGGGCCATCCAAGGGAAGATGAGGCCGCCCGATTAAGAGACCCCCGTCACCGGGGGGGGCACGGAGACAGCAGACAGGCGGCGGAACGGGCCATGAAGGAGATGGATGTATTTGCCCTCAAAAACCGCCCGGTAACCCGTCTTTCTTCCGGCGAGCGGCAAAGGGTGTATCTTGCCAGGGCGGTGTACCAGGATCCCGATGTGCTGCTTTTGGACGAGCCTACGGCCCATCTTGACATGGCATACGAATTGAAAGTCATGGATGCGGTCAGGGATCTTGCGGAAACCCGGGGAAAAGCGGTGCTTGCCGTGCTGCACGATCTCAATTTGGCGCTGCGTTACGGGTCGGTAGTTTTTTTCCTTAAAGACGGCAGACTGGCTTTTTCGGGGCCACCGGAAAGAGTTACCGAAAACGTGATCGAATCGGTGTACGGAGTGAAAGTTCGGATTCTAAGGGATGAAAGCTTTGGTTACCCGGTGGTGATACCTTTATCCCCGGCAAGTCCTCATCCGGGCGGCGGAGCGACGCATTTCCGAACTCCTTAGCCGCCTCCCGGGGCGAAGCGCCGCCGCCGACTTTCCAAGCGGTCACAAGGCATGGGCGAATCGTACCCGGGCGCCGGGACGCAATTGTCCCGCCAAGGGCAAATCCTGGGATATTACACAACCCAATCTCCTGTACCCGCCCGTAGTCTGGGCGTCGGCCAAAAGCAAGATTGGTTTGCCGTCCGAAGGCACTTGGATTGTCCCGGGCACCACCGCAGAAGACAATATGTCGCCGGGCCCCTGGAAAAGCTGTGGGCCATCAAGACGCAATCCCATCCGGTCCGATTCGGGCCTCACCGTGTAGGGAGAGGAACAAAGGGTTTGGAGGCTTTCCCGGGTTGCTTCAGGGCCGGGCATCACTCTTAAGACCACATTCTCTCCCGGGGGGGAAGTGTACGCCGGGATCATGCCGTCCGGGTAACGTCGAAGTCTCTTGGCACGAGGCACCAGGTTCAGCACATCGCCTGTTCTCAAGGGACGCCCGCCATGCCCGCCAAAATTGCAGCGGATGCAGGTGGAAGCGGAACCCATTACCGGGGGGACGGCAAACCCGCCCTCCGCCGCAAGGTACATCCTGCACCCCGCCGTCATTGGGCCAACTTCAAGGATAGAGTCCTTTGGAACCTGGACCGGTACGTCTTGGCCCGCTTGATATCCGTTCAGGGTTACCGGAGCAAAGGCGCCGGAAATAGCCACGCGCACGTCCCGTAAGGCCCGAAGTCTCGCCCCCAGAAGTGTCATCTCCAAGGCTGCTTCACCTCCGGTATTTCCCAGGACTCTGTTGGCCATGAAATAGGAACGGGAATCCGCGGCCCCGGAAACGGGAACCCCCAGTTTTCGGTATCCTTGACGGCCGCGGTCTACCACAAGGGTAAAAAAACCCGGGTTCTCCACCGTAAAACCGGGCAATTGCGGTTCGACAGGTGCGGGGGCAATGCTTGCGGCGTGCTGCTCCTTTTGGCTTTCCCGGCTTCTTGAAATATTGTTTTCTTCAGTAACAGGGATGAAACGGACTGTGTCCCCGGCGCGAAGGAGCGAAGGTTGGGCTCGTTTCGCATGAAAAAGTTTTGCGGCAGTCTTTCCAATGATGCGCCAGCCCCCAGGCGAATCCCAAGGATACACACCGGTTTGGGCCTCGGCTATCCCCACGGATCCGGCCGGTACGGTTTTTCGCGGCTCGGCCAGGCGCGGCAAAGCGATGCTTTCGTCCATGCCGCCCAAATAAGGGAAACCCGGGGTGAATCCTATCATATGCACCCGGTATGACACTGCCGCGTGCCTTCGTACGATTTCCCCTGGCTCCAACCCTAAGTGGGAGGCCGCCCACGGGAGGTCAGGGCCGCAGCTGCCTCCGTATACCACGGGGATTCCCACGAGCCTCCCCGGGGCAGCCTGGCGATTTTGTTTTCGAGTTTGGGAGGCGCCGGCTTTGGCAACGGAGTCTTTCACAATATCCGCCAACAGGGTTCTGGTCACAACACTTGGGTCAAAATGAACGCAAAGCGCCGAATAGGTCGGTTGGACTTCTGAAACTCCCCGAATTCCCAGGTTTTCGATGAAGTGGGAAACCCAGATGGCGGTATCGTTGGCTTCTTGGGACATTTGCCGAGAAAAGGTGACAAGCAGGGCTTTATCCCCGAGCATGTGGTATGTTGGTTCCACCGCTAACCCTCCCAAAAGCTTGAGTCCCCAAGGGTTGTACCGCTATCCCGGCTTCACAAAGGGCGGAGCACACGGCCTTGGCTATTTGCGGGGCGCCGGGGGTATCGCTGTGTATGCAGATGGTGTCCAAGGGAAGGTTCAACAGCGTGTTTTCCACGGATACAACCGTTCCCTCTGTTACCATGGATACTGCTCTGACCGCTACCGATGCGGGATCGTGCAGCACGGCACCGGGAACGTTGCGGTCCACCAGGGTGCCGTTCTCACGGTAGGCCCTGTCGCAAAAGCCTTCGGCTGCCACTTGCAGGCCGATCCTGGACGCGGCTGCAAGACTCTCGGAGCCCGCCAGCCCCACAAGGATCGTATGTTCGCCGGGGGGAGTGGATCTTGCCACGCCTCGCGCCACTGCCGAGGCTATTTCCAAGTCAACTGCCGCCATGTTATACAGAGCGCCATGGGGTTTCACGTGTGAAAGCCTTTGGCCGCAAGACTGAACGAAAGCTCTTAACGCCCCCACTTGGTACATTACCAGCGCTTCGATTTCAGCGGGCGTCATGCCCATGTTTCTTCTGCCGAAGCCCTGCAGATCAGGAAACCCCGGGTGGGCACCTATGGCCACCCTCTTTTCCGCGCAAACCCGTACGGTTTTGTCCATGATGACGGGATCGCCGGCGTGGGAGCCGCAAGCCACGTTGGCCGAGGAAACGTAAGACAGAAGCTCTTCGTCGTCAACTATTCGCCATCTTCCAAAACTCTCTCCCAGATCGGCATTGAGGTCGATACGCTTCACTTGCAAGCCACCTCCGAATGTCTCCTTAAAAGAAATTATACATTAACAAATGAAGCGTGCCTGTGCGCACGGTGCTTCGCGTGAATTTTCGCGCTTAAAAAACACCTTGGGGGAGGGAAGAGCGTGGACCCACGATTTGAACGGGGATTTGTAAGATCTGTGGTGTCGCTACTTTGCCTGGTCGCGGCAGTTCACGGTCTTTTTCAGTTCGGTGAATTAAGGGGGTTCCTGAAGCAACCTTTGCGCTTGGAGGGCGATCCTTCCCAACGGGTCATGGCGGGTCTTGAGGGGCGCACGGGCACACAGCCTACCCAGGGGGCGGATTGCGGGCAGGTTTCGGATGGGGAAGGCACCCTAAAGATAAGGCCTCTGGCAAAGTCGAAAGGGGAAATCTGGGTTCTGATTAACGGGCGGTCAGCCAGACTGCTTGCGGAGGGAGACGGCCCCATTGCGTGCCGGGACGGTGATTTGATCGAAGTTCTCTGGCCAATGGGTGAAGGCAGCGTGATTGTCTCAGAAGCCAGCCCGAACCTGGTCTCGCCTGCGGTCGGCACTCTGGCCGAAGGAAGCGGGATCCTTCTTATCGGCAGGGTTCGGATAAAATGAACAAAGGAAATTCGGGCGCGCGTCTAGAAACCTTGTGGAGGGATGGGTATCGCGGCCGTGGGAAAGAAAAGACTGAGGGTTGCCATTGACGGGCCTGCCGGGGCAGGCAAAAGCACGGTGGCCAGAAAAGTGGCCCGCAGCCTGGGATACCTGTATTTGGATACGGGGGCCATGTACAGGGCGTTAGCCGTTACTGCTCTGGACAGGGGCATTTCCCTGGATGATGGGGACGCATTGCAGAGCATGGCGCGATCCGTGAAGCTGGAAGTCGGGGAGGATAAGGGCGTTTTTCGGGTGTGGGTTGACGGCTGCCAGGTTACTGACAGGCTCAGAGAACTTCGTACCGACGAGGCAGTCAAGATGCTCGCAATGGTGCGGCCTGTAAGGGAAACCCTCGTCAATTTGCAGCGAGATATGGCAAACCGGGGTGGAGTGGTCATGGAAGGTCGCGATACCACAAGCGTTGTTGTCCCCGACGCAGAAGTGAAAGTTTTTCTCACGGCAGATCTTGAGGAGAGAGCATTCCGCCGGTGGAAAGAATTGCGGGACCGAGGTGTAAGTCAGGAGTTTCACGAGACGCTTCGACAAATCCAACAGAGGGATCAAAAGGATTTGGAACGGGATTGGGGAAAACTTGTGATGGTTCCCGGCGCGCACCTGATCGATACCACCTGCAGAACGATTGATGAGGTTTGTGCCCTTATAGTGGCACTTTGTGAGGCGAAAACGACTTGTTCTACCGGTTTCTGAAAACTCTTTTTGCCGCAATCGTGAAAATCGCTTTCAAAGTGGAATTCCGGGAAGGCCCCGGGTTTCCGAAAGAAGGGGCTTTTATCCTGTGTTCCAACCATACTTCCTGGTGGGATCCCGTGTTGCTCGCGGTGCTGTGCCCTCGGGACTTACATTTTATGGCCAAAAAGGAACTGTTTGAATTGCCGCTTTTGGGCCCCCTGTTCCACAAGATCAACGCCTTTCCGGTGGACAGAAAAAAGGCCGACGTTAGGGCCATCAAAGAGGCGATATCAAGGTTGAAGGCCGGCAGAGTCCTTGGGATCTTCCCCGAAGGAACCCGCAACAAAGGAAATGAAAACCTGGGGATAGTGCATGGAGGCGCCGCACTTTTGGCAATAAAAGGCGGAGCACCTGTGGTTCCCGTGGCTATTCGGGGGAGTTACAATTTTAGGAGGTCAGTGTGGGTAACGGTAGGGGATCCTCTGGTGATAACGCGCAACGCCGGGCGGCTGTCGTCAGATGTGGACGATGGTTCCCAACGGATCGCCCTTTCCCTGAATCAACTCCTGGCGCGATCTCCGTCGGAGGGGGCAGCTTAAACGGAAATCTACCTGGCCCGTCACAGGGGGTACTGCTTCGGGGTTCAAAGGGCCGTCACCATGGTTGACACCGCGCTTCTGGAAGGCCCGTGGCCTGTAAGGACTTTGGGGCCAATAATCCACAACCCTTGCGTTGTAGAAGAACTGGCTTCCCGGGGAGCAATTCCGGCAGGAGCCCCGGAAGAGGTTTCCAAAGGTACTTTGGTCTTGAGGAGCCACGGCACATCTCTTGAGGATGCCGCGCGGGTGGCGCCGGGCGTTCGCCTGGTGGACGCCACCTGCCCGTTTGTTACAAAGGCTCAGAAAACAGCCCAAAAGCTTGCGGGCATGGGAATTCCTGTGGTGTTGGTGGGGGACAAAGACCATCCGGAGACCAAAGCTATCCTGTCTTATGCGGGAGGTTTAGGTGTTTGTGTTAAATCGACTGACGATTTGGATGAGACCATTTTGACAGCGGGGGGCGGTCCCATAGCCGTGCTGGCCCAGACTACCTCAAGACCGGCCGATGTTGAAAACATCGTGGAGGCGCTCAAAAAAGCAGGTATTTCGGTTAAGTCCTCGAATACTATTTGCACTGCCACCCACGAACGACAAGAGGCCACCATGGAACTGGCAAAAATGTGCGAAATTGTCTTGGTGGTCGGTGGGAGGACAAGCGCCAACACGCGGAGGCTTCTGGAAATAGCCAGAGACCATTGCGCTGAAGCGCACCTTGTTGAATCCGCCACCGAGGTTCAGGCCCGGTGGTTTGTGGGGAAAAGCAGGGTCGGGATTGCAGCAGGCGCATCGACCCCCGACCGGGTGATAAAGGAGGTTGTAGGCAAGGTGGAGGAACTAGAAAAATCCAATCTTGGTGAAGAGCCCGAAGAGAATAAGGAACAGAAGGTTGAGCCCCAAGACGCGGAATCGCAAGACAAACCTTCAGAACCGATCCTGGAGGCGGAAGCCCACGATGTCCCCGAGCCTGAGGAAGAAGAAATCTCCGAAACTGCGGTGGAACAGGATCCGGCTGAGACCGTCGAGGATCTGTACGACGAGTCCTTCAAAGTACTGGAAGAAGGGCAAATCGTCCCGGGCCGCGTGGTTTCGGTGGATGACAATGGGGCTCTTGTGGATGTGGGGGCGAAATCCGAGGGTCTTATTCCCATTTCAGAATTGCAGCGCAAGGGCGCGTTTCCTTCCAAGCCTCTTTCTCCTGGTGACGAGGTGATGGTTTACGTCCAGAGTTTTGACTTGGGCGAGGGCACCTTACGGCTTTCAAAACGCAGGGCCGACGAAGAAATTTCGTGGGAGAAGCTTTCGGAAGTTTACAACGAGGGCGCTTTGCTGGAGGCCCCCGTGGTGCAGGAAGTCAAAGGCGGACTCGTCGTGGATGTGGGCTTAAGAGGGTTTGTCCCTGCTTCACAGGTTGAACGAGGTTATGTGAACGATCTGTCTAAGTATGTGGGGAGAAACCTTCGCCTTAAAGTCTTGGAATTGGACCGCGGCAAAAACCGTGTCGTGCTATCCCAGAGGGTTGTTTTGGAAGAAGAGCACGAGGCCCTCTGCAAAGAGACTTGGGAAACCATCTCCGAGGGCCAGGTGCGAAGCGGAGTGGTGAAGGGAATTACGGATTTTGGCGTGTTTGTCGATTTGGGCGGCGTGGACGGCCTTCTCCATATTTCCGAATTGGCCTGGGGGAGGGTGAAGCACCCTTCCGAGGTGGTGCGGGAAGGCGACGAACTGGATGTAAAGGTCCTGCGGATTGACAGAGACAAAGGCAAGATCTCTTTGGGGCGCAAGCAGGTGCTGCCGGATCCCTGGATAGGCGTGGACGAAAAATATCCCGTGGACTCGGTGTTTATGGGGGAAGTCACTCGCACTGCACCCTTTGGCGCCTTTGTGCAGTTGGAGCCCGGTGTGGAGGGCTTGGTGCACATTTCGGAAGTCTCTCAGAGACATATTACCAAGCCTGAGGAGGAAGTAGGTTCCGGTGATCGTGTAAGAGTGAAAGTGTTGCGGGTAAGGCCCGATGAGCGCAGGATAAGCTTATCCATGCGGCAGGTCGATCAATTCGATTTGGACGAAGCTGCGGAGGAAGACACGATTCCGGAAGTTCAGGAAACCTTGGGCGATTTGGAGGAACAGGCGACCGGAACCAACGATAGTGTGGAAGCCTCAAAGGTTGAAGATGCTGGCGAACCGGAAGTTGCAGAAGAAATTCGGGAGCAGGTAAACGAGCAGGCCCAGGAGCGCACTGAAGAGCCCGCAGAGAACGGGGAGGACGAAACGACTGAGGCCTTGGATGAAGATCAAAGGGACGAACCTGAAGAGCAAGCCGGGGAATCTCAGACGGGGGAAGCGGTCGAAGAACAGATAGAAGCCCCCCCTGAATCATCTTTACCGGAAGAGCCTGTGGAGAGCGAAAAGCCCGAGTAAGTCCCAAAGCAGGCAACGTAAGAGACGGCTTGGCAGGCGGGAAGCCAAATGAGGCTTCCCGCCTTTATGCGCTTTTGCCGGTCACCCAAAGAGTATAGACAGGCAACTCCCGTGGAAACCCTAGACTTTGATATCAAGGGGGGAGTTTATGTGGGTCTGCCGGTCGGTACCATAATCTTGATTCTGGTTGCCATTTTAGTCTTTTTCGGCGTCCTTCACAGGGTGTTGGACCGCATGCGGTTGTCCGACAGAGCAGCGTTGGTCATTATCCTTGCAATGGCGGCGGGCACCTTCCTGGATTTCACGTTGTCAAAGGGGACTATCCCCGTGCGGGTTAACGCCGGGGGCGCATTGATCCCTTTGGCCGTGGTGATATGGTTGGTGGCCACCGCGGATGAAGCAAGAGAGAAATCCCGAAGCGTTGTCTCTGTCATCGTTACCGGCTTGCTGATATGGGGCCTTACCAAAGTTTTAAATCCGGAAGAGCAGTTCATGCGGTTTAGCCCCATGTTGATTTTCGGAGTGGTGGCAGGGATTGTAGCGGCTTTGAGCGGCCGGTCAAGAAGGGCGGCTTTTGTGGGAGGCGTGGGCGGCATCATACTGTCCGACATCATTCACTGGGCCGAACTTGCCATCACAAGAACACCGGGCTCGGTGTTTTTCGGAGGGGCCGGGGCTTTTGACGCCACCGTCATCGCCGGCGTCCTGGCGGTCGGCCTGATAGAAATAGTAGGGGAGGCCCGGGAGCATGTCGTCAAAACCGCGGAACAAGGGGAGGGAGACGCACATGACCAGGAGAAATAAGCGCCTTCTCGGGTTTTTGGCCGTGCTGGTCATTTTGGGCGCCGCATCCGGTTATCTGTGGCACGATATCAAGAAAGCCGCTGTCGCCGAAGTCGGGGGCCACGATGAAAGGGCCGACGGCTACTTTACCGTGCAAGACGAATCTTCGCGCACGCTGTTTACCACCGGCCACATAGTGGTTCCCGGCGACGAATTCATAGACGAAAACGATAACCGCTACGTCATAGACAGGGTTGAGGCCGATGTGGCTACGGCCAAACTTACGGGCAGGATGGAGGCGCTTCCCTTCCTGCCGGTTCTGAGCGAGGCCGTCAAGCAGCAGACTGCCGCCGTGGGAATCTACCACACACACTCCGACGAATCTTACGTGCCCAGCGACGGTAGCGATTCCATCCAAGGCGGCGGAGGTATTATCAAAGTAGGGACGGCCATGGCCGACAAGCTGAACCAGTTGGGCCTCAAGGCTATTCATGACAAGACCCTGCATGATCCCCACGATGCGGGGGCTTACGATCGCTCCAGGCGCACCGCCGCTCAGATACTGAAGCAAAAACCCTTAGCGCTGTTCGACATCCACAGAGATGCGGGCCCCGCAGGGCCATACTTGAAGGCAGTCGACGACACAGAAACGGCCAAGTGCATGATCGTGGTGGGCAGGACGAATCCCAAAATGAGCGCCAATTTGGATTTTGCCAGGCGCTTGCGAGATGCCGTCAACGCCAAAAGTGCCGGTATGATCAAAGGTATTTTCTTGGGGAAGGCCGATTTTAACCAAGATCTGTACGACAGAGCGTTGCTTTTGGAAATGGGAACAGAGGAAACAACCCGGGAGGCCGCTCAAAGAGGGGTTGAGCTTGTAGCGTCAGCCATACCGGGCCTTTTAGGGGTCACTAGCAGCCCGTCTGGGGCGGGCAAAGGCGCAGGAAAAGCCATCGGATGGGTTTTGGGCCTCACCGTTGCAGGGGCTTTCATCTACCTGTGGGTTGCAACCGGAAGCTGGGATGAGATGAAAGCCAAGATACTGGGCTGGTTCGGTGCGGGCGGGGTTCGTGTCGGCGGTCCCAGGGACGGGTCCCAAGGGGAGTGATGCTGCCCCACGGCCCCGGCATCGGATTGGGATTCCTCCTGGGTTCCCTTGCAAGGGTTTCGATGCTGAGATCCGATTACAGGCAGTACCCCACATACCCCCATTCCTATGCCAGCCACCTGTTTCTGGGAATGATCGCGGCTCTGGCCGGAGCCGTGACCGTCCCGGCTCTTTTGGAAAAAGAATGGACTTCGGTAACGTTTTTCTTGCTGGTGGCTCAGCAGTTTCGGGAAATACGGAGCATGGAACGGGATTCCCTCAAGGCTATGGAAGATAACGAGCTCGTGACCAGGGGTTCCGATTACATAGAAAATATCGCCCGCGTCTTCGAAGCCCGGTACTACGTGGTAATCTTCGTCGCCGCTTCAGCGTCGGGCGGGTTCATAATGGGCTCCGTTTGGACCGGGCTGTTGTTCGGGGGCATCGCCTTTGCCCTGGGGGCTTTGGTAATGGGGCGGGAACGTTTGGGCGACCTTTCGGTCGTAGAAGAAGCGCCGCTTCGTTTCGACGAGCAGAACCTATATGTGGGCGACGTTTTCATCATAAACGTGGGACTGCAAGAATCAAGGGAGACTATCCTTCAGTGGGGTTTGGGGGCTATGTTGTCGCCCAAAGATGATTTGGCCAGAGATACTCTTGCGAGCCCCGGACAACGACAGGCCATGCTTCACGACGCGGCTGTCGTTTTGGGGGTGCGGTTGGACAGAGATAATCCGGAATTTTCTCCTCAAGCGGCCAGGGACCTGGAAACCGGCAAGGTCGCGATTTACATGATGCCAATGGAAAAGGACCAAGAGGCCCTCATTCAGGTGCTTGAAAGGACCCCCGTGCTTGAGTCGGCCAGGGGGACCTCTTTGAGGGCCAAGGCAGGCAGGAAAGCCCGGGACTGATATTGGCGTGGGGGGATGATAGGTTTTGGAAATAACCATCCGAAAGGCGGTCCTTTGCGCAGTGACGGACGATCTTTACAAGGTTGCGGGACTTCCGGTATTTGTGGCCAAAGACGAGGAGTCCAGACAGCTAAAGGCCGGTTATCTGGGCAGCATTTTGGGAGGCGTCGTTCACGACTTGGGGGACAACGTCCTCATCGTGGTGAAGCATTGACAGGCGATATGCCCCTCTACATTTTGTCGGTTAGCAAGGCGCGGGCTTTGGACGAGCTGAACAGGATTGCCGGTTCTGCTTCCTTAAGGCCGACCGCTTTTCCTCCCCCCGTAAAGACGGGGTCTTTTGGGAGGGCAGCCAAAGCAGGCGACATTTTCCTGGCTTGGAGTTTCACCCCATCGACTATGGCGGTCCGGGCCGTAGAAAACATTTTGGCTATGTACTTAGGTGGCGGCGTGCCTCACAGGATATTCTACCTGTGTTACGCCGGCACCCACTCGTCGATAACGGCGGGTTCCTTGCACTTGGGAAAGCTGCCTGAAGGCCAGGACCCTTCGGGACTGTCCCAGTTCGACCGCAGGACTTACGGTGACATAGGGGTTCCGTGTTTTCTCGGCACGGACGCATTTGGCTCAGAAGTTTACGCCATGGGAACGGGGTGGCACTCGGTGTCCTTGGAAAAAGCTTTGTGCGATCTCGTTGAACTGGCGTCCCCCGAGTCTCGTGCGTGCTTTTGCAGGGTCCGGTACAGCTTGAATCTTTTCGCAAAATTGGGAGGTTTCATGTCAAGGCGGTGTCGTATTGTCCGGGCCGGCAGGGCCCTCATAAATCGTTGCCTCAAGAAGAGACTGCCGGAGATCCGGCGGGCAGTCGACTTCTGCCTTGACCTGTCTGCGGGATGGAAGGATAATCAAGGACAGCCGGCAGGGGAGGTTATTTGGGCAGATGGGCCAATTGCCGGGCGGGTGCGTCGCCCGGGTTGAAGAAAACAGCGCAGCAAAGCACCTGGGAATTGTGCCCGGCGACAGGGTTATTTCCGTAAACGGGCGTGTGCTGCGAGATGAGCTGGATTACAGGTTTTATATATCTGAAGAGATAGTGAGCATTGTTGTACTTTCAGAAAACGGCCAGGAGCAAACCTTTGAAATCGAAAAGGATCCCTGCGACCTTTTGGGCATAGCCTTCAAAGAATCCATTTTCGACGGAGTCAGGACATGCAAAAACAATTGTAGTTTTTGTTATGTCCGCCAGTTGCCCAAAAACGCCAGAAAAGGCCTTCACCTAAGGGATGACGACTACCGGATGTCGTTCCTTTACGGGAATTTTCTGAGCCTGACCAATTTGACGGGTCAGGATTGGGCTCGCATTATAGAGCAGCGGCTTTCTCCTCTGTGGGTTTCGGTTCATGCCACCGACCCCGAAATACGGGCGAATCTGATGGGAAATCCCAAAGCTTCAGAAATAATGGAACACCTTCAAAGGTTGGTAGGCGCCGGGATTCGGGTCCACGTGCAGATAGTGTTGCTGAAAGGCATAAATGACGGACGTGTGCTGGAAAAAACCCTTAGCGATCTGGAACTTTTGGGAGACAGTTTGGTTACGGTGGGGGTAGTGCCGGCCGTCTACACCCGGTTCCGGAAAAGTGCTCCCTCGAAAGCCATGGATCCGGTTTGGGCAGGTGAAATCCTGGAACTCATAGAACAGTATGCCAGTAATGTTTGGGGGAAACGGGGCGATTATTGGGTATACGGCGCCGATGAATTCTACATAGCGGCCGGCCGCTCTTTTCCCTGTTACAAGAACTACGGAGATTTTCACCAGTATCACAACGGCATAGGCAACATTCCGGATTTCCGACACCGGCTAGAGACGCTGACTGAAAGAGTGCCACCGCCGGGCCGCCAACCAGGCACTGTCTGTCGTGATGGCCCCGCGGGCATAGTTGTAACCGGGAAGATGGCCTATCCTGAACTGGTTGAGGCCGTGAAACGTTTGGGTCTTTCCCAGAGGTTTTCGGTGTGCCCCGTTCCAAACGTGTTTTTCGGCAGTTCAGTGACTTGCGCGGGGCTTCTGACAGGACAAGATATACTTGCGGCGGTGCTCCGGTTCCTGAGACTTAGGGGGAAAGGCGAGGGCCGGTACGACATTTTGTTGATACCCGAGATTTGCCTTCGGGACGGCTTGTTTTTGGACAACATGACTGTGGAAGATATTCGGGGGGCCACAGGCCTCGAGGTGCGGCAGGTTTTGCCAACCCCTGAGGGTTTGTTGGAAGGCTTTGGGCGCCGGGAGGGGCGGTAATGTCTGACAGTTTCGTCGTGGCAATCGTAGGGCGCCCCAACGTGGGGAAATCGGCGCTTTTCAACCGCATGGCATGCGCCGGCGCTTCCATAGTGCACAAAGTGAGCGGGGTCACCAGAGACCGGCTGTACGGGACCTGTTGCTGGAGAGGACAGGAGTTTTCCGTCATCGACACCGGCGGCTTGGATCTTGCATCCGAAGACGACATGATTGAAGCTATCAGGTTTCAGGTTGAACAGGCGCTGAAAGAGTCCGATGCTCTGGTGTTCGTGGTGGACATCAGGGCGGGGCTTACCACAGAAGATATTGAAGTGGCCGAGTCTTTGAGAACGACGGGAAAGCCCATTTTGGTGGTGGCCAACAAAGCGGATGCAAAGGCCCAGGACGAAAAAGCTTTGGAATTCTACCGTCTCGGTTTTCCGGAAGTGTTGCCGGCTTCGGCTGCACACGGGTTGGGAGTGGGCGACCTCTTGGATCGTCTTCTTGAAATCAGGGATGAATTGCGTGGGAAGACGGTGCGTGGTCAGCAAGAAGAGGCAGGTGAAAGCGGTTCGGATTCGGCTTGCGAACCCGGGCTCCCCATACGGGTTGCCGTGGTGGGCAGGCCAAATGTGGGTAAATCCTCTTTGGTAAACGCCCTTTTGGGGGACTTGCGGATGACGGTCTCTGTGCGGCCGGGGACTACGGTGGATGCGGTAGATACCCCCATCACCTGGGAAGGGACCCGGTTTGTACTCGTGGATACGGCGGGGCTCAGACGACCCAAAGTGATAGGGGAAAAGTTGGAGGAGTTGTCTGTCGCACGTTCTCTGTCTGCCATCAAAAGAAGCGATGTTGCCGTTTTGGTCATTGACGGCACCGATTCTCTGTCGGCCCAGGAAAGGCGCATAGCCGGTTTTGTGCGACGAAATGCTGTGGCTTCCCTCATTGTGGTGAACAAAACTGATTTGGGGTTTGAAAGGGGCATTGTGGAGAACCAGTACCGTCACGCGGTTTTGTACCAGTGCCGCCCCGTAGCCTATTCCCCCGTGTTGTTCACTTCGTGTGTGACGGGCAGAGGTTTGGATAAGGTATTTCCGGAAATAACAAGGGTTTACCGGGAATATGGCAAAAGAATAGAGACAGCGGTGTTGAACAGGTTTCTTATGGAGGTTACGGAATTGAATCGGCCGCCCAAAGGGGCCAAATTCTATTATGGAACTCAAGTGGGGCAAAAACCGCCGCACATGGTGTTCTTCGTGGGGGATCCCAAGTCGGTAACCGCCATGTACCGGCGATATTTGGAAGGGCAACTGCGAAGCCGTTTTGGGTTCCAAGGCACACCTATCGTCATGCAATTCAGAGAAAGGCAGAGGATCAGCAGATCATGACTCCCGAAGCCTCGAAAATTCTGGTCTGTTTAGCCTCTTACATAGCGGGCTCGATTCCTTTCGGGTACTTGGCTGCAAGGGCTGTCGCCGTAGACATCACCAAAGAGGGAAGTGGAAACACAGGTGCAACCAACGTGTTTCGCACTCTGGGGCCTGCCTTTGCCGTTCCGGTGCTGCTGTTGGACGTGGGCAAAGGCGTCCTCGCCGCATATGCGGGCCTTAAATGCATGGGGATGGGGCCTCTCGGCGCCCTCATTCCCGGAGCCTTTGCCATTGCCGGGCACAATTGGTCGGTGTTTCTCAGATTTCGAGGGGGCAAAGGGGTGGCCGTGTCGGCCGGGGTTATTCTGATCGCTTTTCCTTTGCTGCTGGCCGTGGCGGTGGGGGTTTTCGTACTTGTGGTGGCCGTCACCCGTTATGTGTCTTTGGGCAGTCTTTTTGGGGCCTGGAGCGCTTTTGCGGTATCCCTCAGCCCGGGCCAGGGAGCGGTGACCAGGATAGCCGTATTCGTGTTTGCCTCGATTATTACCTACCAGCACCGCTCGAACATTGGAAGGCTGTTGTCGGGAACCGAAACAAAGCTGCGGGCCGGCAAGGGTAGGAGCGGGACATGAAGAAAGCGTGTGTGCTGGGGGCAGGAGCCTGGGGATCTGCCATCGCCCTCATTTTGTCTGATTCTGCCTACCGGGTGGATCTTTGGGACCAGAATGAGTCTGTGGTTGCAGAGATTGATCTCAATCACAGGGCCCCGAAGCTCCAGGGAATGGAACTGCCTCACTCCGTCAGGGCCACCGCAGACCCTGCCAGGGCCCTGGAAAACGCCTCTTTGGTGGTTTCGGCGATACCTTCCGTGGCAGTGCGCCAGGTTGCCCGCCTCATTGGATCCTTGTTGCCCTTTGGTTCGATTTTGGTAAGTGCTACAAAAGGGTTTGATCCCGTGACTTTGAAGAGACCGACGGAGGTTTGGGCCGAGGAAGCGCCCTCTTTGGGAAGTCGCATCGTCGCCATTTCCGGACCCAACTTCGCCATCGAAATTGCCAGAAAGCTCCCTTCTTGTACCGTGGTGGCCTCATCTGATATTGCTGCCCGCAATAAGGCCCAAGCGGCTTTCATGACCGGGTATTTGCGGGCATACACTCATTGGGACGTGACCGGCGTGGAATTGGGCGGCGCCCTCAAAAACATCGTCGCCATCGCTTGCGGTATCATCGAGGGAATGGGATTGGGCTACAATGCTCAAGCGGCCGTGATTTCCAGAGGTATCGCCGAAATCTCCCGGCTTGGCGTGGCTCTCGGGGCCGACCCTTTGACCTTCGCAGGACTCTCGGGCTTGGGCGATCTCGTGTTGACTGCCACGGGGCACCTGTCCCGAAACCGGCAAGCGGGAATAGCCGTGGGGCGCGGGGAGCCGTTGGATGCGTTCCTTTCCCGGACAGGCTACACCGTAGAGGGGCTCGCAACCGTGAAAAGTGCCACGATTCTTGCAAACTCCCATTCTGTCGCAATGCCAATATGCGGCGTCATGCACCGCATATTGTACCAGGGACTCCCGGTCCGAGACGGTTTGCGGGAGATCATGTTGAGGGAACGCCGTAGCGAATACGAATTGAATTCCAACTGACCGCAACAGATTGGTTCTTGAACGTTCCTTCGGGCTTGTTCTAGTCCGCAGTTTCCCATCATATATTCCCATGTAAAGCGTGACACAATTTCCCAAGCCATATCTGCACCCGGCAAGTTGCCGGATATCTTGGCATATAGATTTTTGAACGTGCTAAGGAGGGAGAGTCAGGTGGAGAAATTCGATATCTTCAAAGATATCGCCCAACGCACAGGTGGCGATATCTACATTGGCGCCGTGGGTCCTATGCGTGTTGGGAAATCCACCTTCATCCGCCGGTTCATGGAGCTGTTCGTGTTGCCCAACATTACGGACCCCTACGACAAACAACGGGCCGTCGACGCAATGCCCCAGGCAGGAGCCGGCAAGACGATCATGACTGTCGAGCCCAAATTCATTCCGGATGAGGCAGTTCAAGTGGACATAAGGGATGATCTGTCTCTCAATGTAAGGCTTGTGGATTGTACCGGTTATCCGGTCGAGGGGGCTCAGGGGTACACGGAAGGCGATGAACCCAGGCGGGTAATGACCCCTTGGTTTGACGAACCCGTAGCTTTTGTGGCAGCGGCCGAAATCGGGACCGAAAAAGTCGTGGAAGACCACTCGACCATCGGGATCGTGGTGACTACCGACGGAAGCATCGTGGATATCCCCCGATCCGCCTATGTTGAGCCCGAAAGAGAGATTGTAGAAAAGCTCGCGCGGCTTGGGAAACCCTTTGTGATAATTCTGAATTCGGTAGACCCCTATTCCAAAGAGGTTGCGGACCTGGCCATTAACATGGAAGGGGAGTACGGGGTGCCTGTCATCCCCGCCAACTGCCTTGAACTGAATCACGACGACATCGTCTTGATAATGGAGCAGGTCTTGTACGAATTTCCCGTAAAAGATATGACAGTGCGACTGCCCAAATGGGTGCAGATGCTCTCTCATTCTCACTGGCTGCGCAATGATTTGGAGTCAAGCATCAGGGATTCTGTCGCTTCTGTGAAAAGGGTGCGAGACATCGACGGATGCGTGATCAGGTTGAGCGGAGCAGATCATGTGACCGGTGTGAAAGTGACCAAAGTGAACATGGCCACAGGCGAGGCTGCCCTCGAACTGGACGTTGCCGAAGAGTCTTTCTTTGAAATCATCGGCGAGAAAACGGGGCTTGTGTTGGCGGACAAAGCCGATGTCTTGAACATGCTTGAAGACCTGGTGTCGGCCAAGAGGACATTGGGGAGATTCGAGTTGGCCATGCGGGAGCTGGACGAAACCGGCTACGGCATCGTGGAGCCTACGGTCGACGACATGATTTTTGAGGAGCCCGAAATGATCAGGCAGGGCAGGAATTACGGGGTTCGGTTGCGGGCACGGGGCCCTGCCATTCATATGATACAGACCGAAATTGAAACGCAGGTTAACCCGGTCATAGGTTCCGAAGAGCAGGGAGAAGAACTGGTTGCGTACCTGATGGAAAAATTCGAGGATGATCCCAGAAAGATATGGGCTACCGACCTGTTCGGCAAATCTTTGAGGGATATAGTTTTGGAAGGCGTAACCGGGAAAATCGCCAAGATGCCCGAAAACGCCCGGGCCAAAATGCAGGAGACATTGGGGCGAGTGGTCAACGAAGGCTCGGGCAGTCTTATCTGCATAATCCTATAGTCGCGGTTTGCGGGGACGTATCCCGGGAACTCAGTAAGTTGGTCTGGGAATCTTAGCGGAGCCGGTTTTGACCGGCTCCTTCCTTGTGCGCCGGGCATGGCGCTTCACACGGGGGTGAAAGTCCCCTGCACGGG
>CAZYEC010000024.1:0-18783 GCA_964646385.1 uncultured Eubacteriales bacterium
CCTTATGGGCCATGCGGCGGAGCATGGTAAGGGTCGTGCTCCTTTTCCAGCCCACCCGTTCTTGCAGATACTCTGAGGCTTCCCTGCCGGACCTGGGCGATTTATCCCACAGGCATTCCATGAGATTCCATTCGGCGGGGGTAAGGCTGAAATTCCTTTCAGACACCGAAACTCACTCCATCTTGTTTACATCGTAAACACATTGTAATCTCACCTGTTTACATTGTCAACACCGAAATCTTACCTCACGCCCGTTGGCATAACAACAACACATTTCAGGAGCCATAACCGTGATGGTCTTATTAATAAAGACGTTTCCGGAGGAAAGAGGCAGGTGTGGAAACCTACTTCACTTCAACAGTACACGAAACGGAAGAAAGACCCGGGCAGTGGGCCCTTTCCTTATAAGCCAGCCTCAGGACAGGGCGCATTCCGGGAATGCAGCTGTTTTCGGAGGCATAACAGATGAGCCTCGAATTCCCCCGGCCGGTAAGAATGAGCCCTTTGTTTTCCAGGGTGTTGTCGAGCCATTTCACGGCAATCTTGGTTATGTCAATCTCTGTGTAGCAAAGGTTAGCATCGTCACAAAACTCTACTCTTTGGCTGGAGTCCGCTCTGGGCACGTGAAAAAGACCGCTGTGGATGCTGAAGTGTTCCAGTAACGGTGACAAAATGTAGTGGTGGCGACCTGCTCCCCGGCAGGCAGACCATTGCCAATCAAATCTAGGTTCTTGCCCGGGCTCTTTGAATAGAACAATTTTTGCAGATTTTAGCCTTGCGAAGCCCGGATAAACCGGCAGACTAAAATACAATAGACTTAAGAACTCGTCCCACCCGCCCAAAAGCAGAATTTCACCGGGTAATTTGCCCATACTGCGGCATTTCGAAATACTGACCGATTGCCTGCATGCTACCTCCAGAAAACCCATTTCGCACCTCCATCTCACTATATGCAAAACAGTTTGCCGTGTTATGGTAACAAGTTTATTTCACGGGAATAACATAACGCAGTAACCCGGCTTGGAGGCCACTGGAAAATTCAATGCAAAGGAGGATAAGACGAATGCAAGTTGCGGTAACCGTAACTACGCCTCAAGCTTTCGATGATCTCGCCCCGGACAGCTTTTTGCAGATCACGTTCACCAACACTACAGAATTCACCTACGTCGCCGGCAATGTGCTTTATTACGCACTTCTCACCGACTCGTCGGACCCGGAAGTCACCCAGGAAGTAACTTTCAAGATCAACCATACGGAAGGCGGAGTTGTTGCAGAAGAGACTCCACAGACCTTCACAATTGAAAACACGCAGGACCTGGTGCCAACGGTCACCGGTTCAAATGGAAAAATCTTTTACCATGCCGCTTAAGATCGAGAGCACAATTCCGCCGGACAAGGACGCCGGGGACACTGACGAACCAGGCCAATTGTGGTCCTTGCGGTCAAATCTTCAAAATCTGCTTGCAGGCTGGCCGGTAATCGGCCAGCCGGCCTTCCTCAGCACCCCATATATCGCTCGGTGCTTTGGATTAGACCTGGCGCAATCAGCCCAAAATCTTCGCTTACGACAAAATGGCCCGCCAGTTACGGCGACCATACAGAACTCGTTCCACATCGACCGCTTTGGCCTTCTCATCGACGGAGAAGAAGATGATGTAGTTCTTCACCATCAGCCTGCGGTAACCAATTGCCCCAAGGCGCTCATCCGCAACTGCTGGGGCCCGGTGGGGCATCTCCGCAAGACTGGCCATTGCCTGTTCCATGGCTTGAAGCATCTCCAAGGCTGTTATCGGGGCCGAAAGTTGTGCGGAAACATATCGCACAATATCCCTCAAATCCTTTTCGGCGGGCTCCGATATGTCTATCCGATATCGAGCGGACGACGGGTTTTTATCATCCCTCATTGGCAATTTCCCTGCGAATATCCCGCATAACATCGGTCATTGGACGCTTTCGGCCATCCTTTACCGCCACCCTCCCTTCACCCAATAAGCGGTAAAGCTCAAGCTTTCCGTTAAGCATTTCGTAAGTTTCGATACTCATGACGGCCAAATCGCCCCGCCCGTTTTTCGTGATAAATACCGGCTCACGGCTTTCGTTGCAAAACTTTGAGATTTCATTGTAATTGTTTCGCAAATCTGTGCTTGATCTAATGGTAGGCATAAGGCACCTCCTTCTGACGAGTACTAAAGATATTATATGCGAATTTCTTTAGAATATCAACGGCATCTCCTGTTGAACCTGCGGCCACGCACGCGTCCCAGATGCTTTCGCTCCTGTTTGCAAACAGCCGTCCGCCCCGGCCACTGCTGCGTGGCGCGTATCCCTGTATCGTTGCGGTACGTCCAAGGGAAGACTTCCCCGGGGGGTATCCGATGGATGGAGACTCAGGCACCGTCATCCGGTGCAGCGTCCAAAACTGCGTCTTTTGGTGCGACGGAAACTTCTGCTCAGCCCAGCATATACTGGTAACTTCCGATGTTGTGGCAGGTTCATGGTTGGGGGAAACGAACGAAGCTGCAATGAACAGCGCCCCGCATTCGCCCATTTCCAAAGCCGAAAGCAGTTGTTGTGCCACCTTTGTGCCAAGAACGCAAACGTGAATCGAATTTGACAGGAACAGGAAAGGAGCGTTGTCGTGCCCGAACAAAAAGTCTCTTGCGGCATCAAAAACTGTCACTACTGGACCGAAGACAACATCTGCGGCGCAACGGAAATTCTAATAACATCAGGAAAATGGGCCAAATCCCAAGGAACTCAACCCAGTCTGTCGTCACCCACGGCTGTGCCCGTAACCCCCGTAGCAGACCGCACCCAAACCGCGTGCCAGACTTTCGTGACCAAGGCGTCTTTTCCAGCCTTGATCGACGGACAGAAACGAAGGTCCGCAGGATCCACTGGGGCGCCGGTGGGTGGCATCGGTGTATCTGTTCCCAGGAAAGAATCTTGGGACAAAGTCACAGGTCGAGCTAAGTACAACGGCGATCACAAGATTTCGGGGATGTTGCATGCCAGGCTCCTTACAAGCCCACACGCCCACGCCTTAATAAAATCCGTTGACACATCCCGGTGCAAAGAGGTGCCTTACGTGGCAGTTCTTACGGGGGAACAGTCCACAATGCTGTGTGGGGATTCAATAAGGGACCGGCCTCCCCTTGCAAGGGGCAAAGTCAGATACTTCGGCGAGCCGGTGGCAATGGTTGTGGCCCACAGTGAGACCGACGCCGAAAAGGCAGTTCGCTTGATTGATGTAGAGTACCAACTGCTGCCGGTGGTGAACTCCCCGTCCCAAGCCCTTGCCCCGGGCGCGGCTCTGGTTCACCCGGACCTGGGTGGCTACGATGTGACAGTGCCCGGCATATACCCGGAACCCGGTACAAATGTGGCAACCAGAATACAAATCCGAAAAGGTGATGTCCAAGCGACTTGGGCCCAGTGCGATGTCGTGGTGGAAGCAAGTTTTTCCTTGCCGCAATCAAGCCACGCACCCATGGAACCTCGCAATTCCAGGGCAGAAATGCCCCCGGATGGGCAAATATTGCTGTGGTCGGCCACCCAGGCCCCTTATGGCATAAGGAAATCCATTGCCACCTATTTTGGCAAAGACCAAGGCATGGTGGTCGTAAAGACGCCTTGGGTGGGCGGAGGGTTCGGCGGCAAAGTGAGCGACCAGCCCGATGTCCTTGCGTGTCTCGCCGCACAAGCCTCCGGCGGACGGCCGGTAGAAATGGCAAACACCCGGGAAAACGATCTGGTAACTTCCCCTTGCGAGATAGGCTTGGAAGCGCATGTGAAAATCGGCGCGGCCAGAGATGGCAAGATCAAGGCGGCCCAGATAACATTTTTGGTGGATACAGGCGCATATTCGGATACGGGGGTGGGCGAAGCCAGGTCCGCCGCGTGCGACTGCACGGGCCCTTACTCTATTGAAAACGTTTGGTGCGACTCCATCTGCGTGTACACAAACCATCCTTTTGCCACCTCTTTTCGGGGCTTCGGCCACCTTGAACTCACTTTTTGCATAGAGCGCACCATGGACAAACTGGCCGACACCTTGCAGATGGACCCGCTTTTCCTCCGGGAGATGAACGCCATCGGGGATGGGGACACCTCACCGACTCAAGAGGCCCTCACCAAAAGCAACCTGGGGTGCATCGACAAATGCATTCAGAAGATGCGGGACATGTTTCAGTGGGGCGACGGGCAAGTCAAGATTATGGAAGATGGTAAAGTGCAGGCCAAAGGGGTGGCTTGTTTGTGGAAGGCACCCAACCCTCCCACCGATGCATCTTCAGGAGTCATCATAACCTGCAACGGAGACGGCACTATCAACCTCAACTTCGGCGCCGTGGAAATAGGCCCCGGCATGAAAACAACCATTGCCCAAATCGTTGCAGAAAAACTGAAGATGAACGTTCAGAGGGTGCACGTAACCGAGTCCGTGAACACTGAAACAGCCCCTTATCACTGGAAGACGGTTGCAAGCATGACCACTTTCATGGTGGGAAACGCTGCTCTTGACGCGGCCCGAAAACTTATTCATGAGTTGAAAAGCGTCGGCGCAATCGCACTGCACTGCCACCGGGAAGACCTTGATGTAGCCGGCGAAAGAGTCTTTTTGAAAGACCGCCCCGAAGTGTTCGTCGATTTTAAGGACATCGTTATGGGTTACAAACATTCCAACGGCAACGCAGTGGGAGGCCAGATGATCGCCCAGGGAAGCTATATCATGCGGCATCTGACTCCCACAGACAAGAACACGGGGCGCGGCAGGACTACCCCTACAAGAACAGTCGGCGTCCAGGCGGTGGAAGTGGAATTCGACCCCTCAGACTGCACCTACAAGATACTGCGGGCAGCGACTGTCATGGACGCTGGCAAAGTCATCAACCCCAACTCCGCTCGGGGCGTCATCATGGGGGGAATGTCTATGGGCCTGGGACTGGGCAGCCGGGAATCCTTTGATTACTCACCCCAGGGCGCAATTCTGGACACAAGCCTTAGAACCTACAAAATGCTGCGGTTCGGCGGGCATCCCCAATATTTGGTGGACTTCATTGAGACTCCTCAGATGGACGCCCCTTTCGGTGCAAGGGCCCTTGGGGAGCACGGCATTGTGGGCATGCCGGCCGCCTTGGCCAACGCGCTGTCTCGGGCAGCGGAAGTCGACTTGAACTCGCGCCCAATTTGCCCGGAAACCATCTGGCAAGCCAGGAGGGCGAAAACATCATGACTGCCGGCGACTTTCAGTACTACAGGCCCGACTCCGTCAATGAGGCGGTCGATACATACATGGATCTTGAATCCGCGGGAAAACACCCAGCCTATTACGGCGGCGGCACAGAGATCATCACCATGCGCAGGTCGGGGTCTATATCCTGCGGTGCAGTTGTGGATATCAAGGGTGTCCCTGAATGCAGGGAATTGGGATTCAAAGGAGACTTATTGATTATCGGTGCCGGCGTAACACTCACCGACATCTGTGAATCGGGTCAATTTCCCGCATTAGGGGCGGCGGGCGCCAGGATCGCTGACCACAGCGTACAGGGGAAAATCACTCTTGGGGGCAATCTCGCAGGCACCATCATTTACAGAGAAGCAGCCCTTCCTCTGATGCTTGCAGACGCCATCGCCACAGTCGCAGGTCCAAAAGGACAAAACGAAACACCTTTTTGTAAGGCGTTCAAAGAGGGCCGGCTCTGCCTAAAAACAGGTGAATTTTTGCTCAGTGTGGCCGTGCCGCGCAAAATCGTGCAAGCGCCTTGGTTTCACACAAAAAGGACCAAGATGGAAGAGATAGGCTATCCGCTTTTGACGCTTGTCGCCCTTAAAGCCCGCGGGCAAATTAGGCTGGCCGTAAGCGGTATGTACCCCCACCCTGTCCGCCTGGAAGCCCTTGAAAGGGAACTGTCCAGGCCGGGATCGCCCCAGGAAGACAGAGCCCTGAGCGCCCTGGGACGGTTGCCTCCGGGAATTATGAGCAATTTGGACGGATCAGCCGACTATCGTCAATTTATCTTCGGCACGGTCTTGGATGATTGCCTTTCTAAATTGGAGGCTGGCTGATTATGCAATTTCAAATGCTTTCCCCGGGCCCCATCCGTTTGCGAGTCAACGGCGAGATTAGGACTGCCAACGTGAACCCGGGCGATACTCTTTTGAGTGCCCTTCGGAACGAACTGGGCCTTACGGGGGCCAAACCCGGCTGCAAGAATGGGGACTGTGGGGCATGCACCGTACTGGTAGACGGGTGGCCGGTAAAATCTTGCATTATGCTTGCGGTGGAAGCGATTGGACACGAAATCACTACTGTAGAGGGCCTTAGAGGCGCCCCCATCCAAAAGGCATTTGTTGAAAATTGGGCGTTTCAATGCGGCTACTGCACTTCGGGCTTTTTGATGGTGTGCCATGCCCTCTCCCAGATACACCCCGACGCCGACGAGCAAACAAAGAAAGCCTGGCTGCAATCCAACATTTGCAGGTGCACAGGTTATCAAGAGATAAATACCGCTGTTACTGCCGCTTTGTCGGAAGCAAAAGCGGCAAAAGCCTCGGGGGGCTGCGCCGGGGCTTAGATTGTCTTGCGTCTTTCGACAAGGGGGGACCCGGGGGAATCCGGTTGCTTTTCCAGTATTTCTTCTTTTTCCTTTGAGGACGTTATTGCATTAAGTGCCAAGGCTATAGCAGTCACCATGACAAGACTGCTTACCCACCGTGTTACGGAAAATACCGAACCCAAAGAAGCAGTCTCAAACAAGAACATAGGTACCTTGAGTGTGGACCAGGCCCCGATGAAAATCATGACGTTTACAAAAGAAGCGCCTTTTCTTAAAAGCATGGACGCAACCGGGAATGCCGCATACAAAGGACCGGCAGCAAAGGCCCCAAAAGCTACCGCCAGAAAGACCCCCAGCACAAGACTGCCTTTCCCCATGTATCTTACAACCGTTTCTCTTGGGATGTACACATCGGCCAAACCCATTAGAACAAAAATGGGCGGCAAAAGCGTGAGAAATTCCTTGGCGTTTGTCCCCAAACCTGTAATGATCGCCTGTTGTTTGTCAGGGTACACAAATGCCAGAACCAGCGCCAAACCCAGCACACATAAGGGGAATGCATACCTTTTTAGAGCAGTCATTTCAGCACCGCCCCGATAATGGCCGCTACCCCGAAAGAAGCAATGTATGCCAGAACGTTGCGTGCAACGGCTATCTTCTTTCCGAAATAGCGAATTTCAAGGGGCATGGTCACAATGCCCACCATCATCAAAGTCGACACCAGTACGGCGATCTGTTCGACGCCGGCCCCCAGCTGAACCAAGGATTTTGCCAGGGGGAAAGCCAGGAACCCGGGCACAAGGGTTACAGACCCGATGAAAGACGTGAGCAGCATCCCCGACATCCCAGAGCTTCCGCCAAGCAGCGAAGAAATCGTTTTGGGGGTCAAAAATGCCAGCATTATGGCGATAAGTATGATTATTCCCCCAAACTGGGGCAAGATGTTCTCAAAGCTCTTCCAGGCCTTCACCAGAGACAGTTTTGTCCTTGCACGGTCTTTAACTGCGGACGCCGCCAAACATACTGCCATGAGACCCCACAAGACACGTGTAAACGACATGCCGTTATCCCCTACTTATACTGGACGGATGCCCGGGAACGCAATTCTTCAAGCCACGCGGGCAACGTTTCCTGCACTTTGAAATCCTCGTACAGTTCCCTAACCTCATCTTTTACTTCGGAGAACACGGCAGCCTCACCGTCAGTCCGGTCGGTTACCTGTACGATCACGAAACCCTCAGCAGTTTCCACAGGATGGCTCAAGCTGCCTTTTTCAAGGGCAAAGGCTACCGTTTCCAATTCTTCGTCCAGGTCGCCTGGAATGACCCAGCCCATTTCTCCGCCTTCATCCTTGGTGCGAAAATCAAGGGACTTTTCCTTGGCAATGCTGGCAAAGTCGCCCCCGGCCTCAAGTTCATCCAGTACACCGAGGGCATCTTCTTCTGTTGCCAAAGTCATGAGCCTTACGAATACAGATTCTTTCTTGTCAAAATCTGTCCTGTACTCCTCAAAGAAAGCCTCCAGTACTTCATCGTTCATCTCAATCCCGGCCAAAACTACCTTTCTGGCGGTGAAATAAACTTTCCACTCTTCTTCAGCTTGTTTGCGGGTCAGGCCGTAATAAGACAGAATGTCTTCAAATTGCTCCTCAGACCCGTACTCCTTTTGAATGAGGCGATCGGTCTGGGCCTTGAGCTCTCCGTCAGTAAGAGTGAGGTTCTTTACAGCAGCTTCATACATGATGATAGTGGAATCGATGAGGTTATTCAGGGATTCCTGCCCCACCCTCTTGTGCATTTCATCGTACAGCATGGCTTTGGTAATCGCCCGCCCGTTAACCACTGCGACGGTGCCTTTGAGCGGCCGCAGATAGGTCGCTCCCAAAACCCCCACTACCACTACACACCCGATAAGGATCCATATCAGGCCGTTGTTTACCGTACCGGTGACGGATCTCCTCATTACGCCAGACTCCTCTCCCCTAAAGGACCGCTGCGCAGCCACCCTCAAGCTTGCACTTTGGGCGCATCTCCCCACAGTCGTTCCAGGCCATAAAAGGCCCTTTGGTCATCTTGAAACACGTGCACCAAGACATCGCCGTAATCCAAAAGAATCCAGTTGCCGGCTTGATACCCTTCAACATGTCCGGGTTGCCGGGGGACACCGGCATCGTTTTGAAGCCTGTCTGCCAGAGCCTTCACATGCCTCTGGTTCGCGCCCGAAGCGATGACAAAATAGTCGGCTATGAGCGTCATCTCATGAACGTCCAGCACCACTATCCGGCTACCTTTGCCCTCCTCAAGTGACGAAGCCAAACGAAAGGCCAAACCCTTGGCGGCCTCCCTTTCCTTCAGGAATCTTTCAGCGAATCCTTTTTCGTATGTCGTATCGATTATTCTCTACCTCCGCAAGAAGTCCGGGAGTCCTTTGGCTAATACCCTGAAGAGAATGCAGGCATTTTGTAATCACTGCCGATTATGACCAAAATGTGAGCATCTTCAGGGACATCCTTGGACTTGTATCCCTCGGCCCCGGGCGCCAGGCTCTTAATGCCCCTCAACACCAGAACCTGGTCGACCTTATTGTCCGGCCCAGCCTGCACCCTGGTTGACGTGTAGTCCTGTCGTTTAGCGTTCCCTACCGACACAACCTCGAAACCCTCATGCCGCAGTATCGTGGCCAACGAGTCGGCAGCCCCCGTAACACCACAGCCATTTTCTATGGCGACCTTGATGGTTCGGTTCCGTTCGTAGCTGATACCCTTGACCAGCTCATCCACGATTTTTGCCGTTCCTTCGGGTTCGTGAATCCAGTAATTCACCGTCAAGGCGCCTTCAAAACGATCCTCGCCGTTCCCCGGGATAACCCCCATCTTAACGTGATCTTGATCCATTTTGCGGCAGACATCTGCCAGGTATAAGAGGTCCTGCGCCCCGAGGCTGGTCTTAAAATAAGGCAACATCTCGTTTACGAGGTCGTGAATCTTAAACACATTCTGGAGGCTCAGGGCCTGTTTCATAAGGGCCCTCAGAAATATCTCCTGAGCCCGAATCCGCCCTATGTCCGCGTCAATATACTGCCTGTAACGCACGAACCCCAAAGCTTCCTCTCCGTTCAAATGCGCGGGGCCCTGGGGGATATCGATGACCAGATCCTGAAAAGGATCCCTGTACTTCATGTTTTCCGGGACGTCTATGTCGATGCCGCCCATTTTATCAATGACTTTCTTAAAACCTTCAAAGTCCACGCATATATAGTGGTGGATGGGAATTTTCAAAAACATCTCCACCGTTTCAACAGCAAGCCCGGCCCCGCCGTAGGCGTGGGCGTGTCCAATTTTCTCGTAATCGCTGATGTCCTGGGGGATAAACGCCCGAGTGTCCCGGGGTACGGACAGAATCCCCATTTCGTTCAGCTCGGGGTCTATGCTTGCCACCATTATCACATCGGACCGTTTGCCCGCCGAGGAAGATCTGACCGCCCCGTTTACCCCCCCATCCAGGCCAAGGACCAATACATTGACTCGGCCTTGAAATTCGGCCTGGGCATCGGGGGGGATCAGGCTGCCGGAAGGGTGTGAGGCAAACTTGAGAAAACCAATAAAGGCCCCGCAACCGAACAGCAGGATCGCAACAACGATCCCCAATATTACCCGGAGCCACTGGTGTCCGGGCGGTTTGGAGACCTGTTCCCTTTCAAACACTCGAGTCTCTTCCACCCCGGAAGACTCCCTGCTTTTTGCCCTTCGGTCCCTACGGGATCTCATTGAAAACCACCACCGTTTCCGGATCCACAAAACTGGCATCATCTTGCACAGCCCAGATAATAGCGTTGGCAAGGCATTTCTTAAGAGCCTTGGGAAAATGCCCCTTTTGAACCAAGATTCTAACTTCACCAACGCCCGGGTGATCTCTGGCCGGTTCTATCTTGTCGGCAAGATACACAAGCTGCTCCAACAAGGTCCATCCCCGCCTACCGGCCACATGAGACGCTATGGCCAGAAGAACAGAGGGGTCATCTATTCCTAACGCCCTGGCCCTCACGGCAGCCACTTTCCCGTGAAGCAATACCGGACGTTTTATGTCTACGGTTCTCACTATTATACCGTTAGCGCGAGCCTCCAGCAAAAGGTCAGAGGCAGCATCTTCCCTAGCAATATCGTGCAACAATCCCGCTAAAAAGGCTTTTTTGCAATCGGTGCCAACCTGTTTGGCCAAACGAACGGCTGTCTTGGCGGTGTTGCGACTGTGCAAAAACCGCTCACAAGAAAGGGTCCTTCGTACATACTCAGTTAAGGCATCAAACAGCACCATCACCGCCCTGCACGCGTTCATCCACCCAACATTAAAGTAAACGGGCGATGACAAAAATGGCAAACGCGTTTGATCGATTAGACGATGACCCAAACCGAAAGTTCCAAGCGCCTGCCGTCAGGAACCCGGATCCTCATGCCGCCGGCTCCATGCAGAAACAAGAAGCCTCCGGACCCTGTTATCAGAGAAGGAGGCAAGCTGGTGCGTTTACAGATGAATTAGTACCTTGGCTGCCGCGGCCTGGCTTCGTTGACGATGATCTGCCGGCCTCCCAAAACAGTACCGTTCACGGCCTCAATAGCTTTTTCCACATCGGCATCGTTGACTTCTACGAAACCAAAACCGCGAGACCTTCCGGTCGCCCGGTCAGTGATGATGCGGCAGCTCACTACCTCGACAAATTGGCTGAAAGCGATAGATAAATCCTCATCAGTGGCGCTCCAAGGCAGGTTGCCTACATACAATGTTTTCACTTAGGTTCACCTCCTTCCCAGACTTTTCCCTCCGTCACAACAGCCCCCGGTGGCACAAAAAGAAAAGGTTGGACTACGCGCCGCCCCGGGCCCCTTGGGGATCATTGGAATCAGGCAGGTAAAGACGCTCCTTTTCTATGTACTTGGCAACGTGATCCGGCACGAGGTACCTTACTGACTTTCCCTCTCGAACCTTCTTTCTAATGTCTGTTGAAGCTATATCGAGAAGGGTGACGGGAAAAGGGCGAATTCTCGAAAAGAGAGTGTGTCCCAAAGCGGTTCTCAGATCGTCCAAAACAGACATGCTGTAACCCGGCCTGGTTACGGCGACGAAATCGGCAAGGTCAAACAGCCTGAGACTGGATTTCCACGTGACTATTTTGGAGATGGCATCCAAGCCGGTAATGAAGTAGAAGGAGGCTTGACCTTTGTACATTTCTCTTAATTCCAGAAGCGAATCCAGGGCATAGGACGGCCCTTCCCTGTCGATTTCCATCCTGGATACTTCGAATTTGGGGTGGTCGGCTATGGCAAGCCCTGTCATCAGATAACGATGTTCGGGAGAAGTAACTTCGCCTGATGGCTTGTGGGGGGGCTTGCCCGAGGGCACAAATATGACCTTTCGCAGCCCGAACCCTTGAAGAACTTCCTCAGCAGTCCTAAGATGTCCTAAGTGGATGGGATCAAAGGTACCGCCCATTATACCGATGGCAATCACTCACACGCCTCCAAGGCAGAACAGACACAGAATACCGGAATCGAAACCTTCCAAATACTCTCATTCGCCACCCATTCCGGAAATCCTTCTATCAAGCCTCAGATTTTGGAATATTCTCGTTTACTACCAGGAAAAGGTGCCCTAATAGCTCGTTTACCCCCGTCCCATCAAGCCCCGAAATGAGAAACACGGGCATGCCGCTAAAGCTCCCTAAAGTTTCTTTCAGTTTCGCGATTTCCTCGGAGGGATCCAGAAGATCCGCCTTGTTCAAGGCAACAACACTTTTTTTCCGCCTCATGCCCTCGCTGTAGGAAAGCACTTCCCGTTGCAAACAAGAGAAATCCCCCAGGGGATCTCCGTCGAACCCGCCGGCATCCACCACGTACAACAGAACCCGGGTCCTTTCGATGTGCCTCAAAAACCGGTGCCCCAAGCCCTTCCCGTGGCTGGCCCCTTCGATAATCCCCGGGATGTCGGCCACGACGAATTTCCGAATCGGATCCAGTTCGACCACGCCCAGGTGGGGAGACAGCGTTGTGAAAGGATACGGACCCACTTCCGGCGTGGCGTTGGATATCGTTCTCAGAAGCGTCGACTTGCCGGCATTGGGCAACCCTACCAGCCCGACATCGGCTATGGACCGCAGTTCCAAATCAACTGCCCGTTCTTCCCCCAAAGTGCCTTCCTCATAGCGTCTTGGAGCGCGATCTTTGGACGTGGCAAAATGTTGGTTTCCCCGTCCGCCACGCCCGCCTTTAGCGATCACGGCCTCTTCGCCCTCTTCAACCAGATCCACTATGAGTTCGCCGGTGTTTGAGTCCTTGACAAGGGTTCCCGGAGGCACCGCCAATACAAGCGTCTCCCCCTTTTTTCCCGTCATTTTGTCACCCTTGCCGGGCTGCCCGTTTCCTGCCTTCAGATGGGGGCGGTATCGGAAATCGTAAAGAGTATTGAGGCCCGTATCGACTTTGAGTACGACGCTGCCTCCGTCGCCCCCATCGCCGCCGTTGGGCCCGCCCCGGGGGACAAACTTTTCCCGGCGAAAAGCCACACAACCTCTTCCGCCATCGCCGGCTTTTGCGTAAATCCTGACCGTATCGATGAAACGCGATGCCACTTCAAGGCCTCCTTAAGAGCCACAACGTCCTGCGACCAAAAAGCGGCGGAATAGCCCCGCCGCCCGGATCTCCCAATTGGACACTCTCTTAGCGAACCTGTTTAGTTGGCCCCGGCCACCAACGTCCCGGGCCGTTCAGGCACCACAGAAACCACCTTGCCGGTCTTGCCTTTACGACGGAATGAAACAAAACCGTCGGCCTTGGCGAAAATTGTATGATCCCGCCCCAAACCTACATTGAGGCCGGGGTGAATCTTAGTTCCGCGCTGTCTCACTATGATGTTTCCGGCCGAAACGTACTGACCGTCATGGCTTTTCACGCCCAGCATCTTGGGTTTGGAGTCCCGCCCGTTCCTGGAGCTCCCGGTTCCCTTTTTCTGGGCAAACAGCTGGAGATCGATATTGAACATACCGTTCCCCTCCTTCCTGGCCGCTTTCATTGGTACGTCACCGTCACTGAACCGGGGTGTCCTCTCCCTATGGACAGAAGCCCCAGTTCCAATGTCCTCAGAATCGACGCCGGCCCGGGGTCAGCGGCTGCCGCCTGGTCGACCGTGACCTTCAAGAACCCTTCCCCGGTCTCCGCCTGCACGCCGTCCCCCAGCATCTCTTCCAGGCCCATGAGGGCGGCTTGGGCTATTGCCGATACCCCCGCACAGACCACATCTTTCCCCTTTGGGGCTACTCCGGCGTGACCGCGGACCGTAAAACCCACGATTCCACGCCGCGCTCCCTCATCTCGCCGGAAAATCGTGACTCTAATCATTCAGCCCTCAATGGAGTCTATTTTTACCTCGGTATAATACTGCCTGTGGCCCATACGGCGCCTGTAGTTGGTCTTGGGTCTGTATTTGAAAACCAGAATTTTCTTGGCCCTGCCCTGGCGAACTATGGTCCCATTTATCACCGTGCCCTCCAGATAAGGAGTCCCCACTTTCATTTCGCCTTCGTGGGAAACCGCCAACACTCTGTCAAATACACAGGCATCACCGCGCTGGCCTTGGATTTTCTCAACCCTCACGACGCTGCCCGGGGATACTCTGTACTGTTTTCCCCCTGTTTGTAAGATCGCGAACAACTGGGAAACCCCCTACTCCTGTGGCAAATAACCGTATCAGTCTAGCACGGCCGCCAAAAAAGTGTCAAGAAACGCTGCTAACCCGCCACTATTTTGGCCTTGGCGAAAGTCCTGTGACACGCTAGAATCTTCACTTTGACCTTTTGCCCCACCTTGGCCGCGCCGTCTTCAATGTCGAGCACGTACCCCTCAACCCTTGCTATCCCATCCGAGGGGTTTTGGCTGTGGGGTTCTTCTATGACCACCTGCACGGAATCGCCGGGGCGCACCGGTATGGCTTTTTCCGCAATCTCCTCCCGGGTGCCGAGGGCTCTCACGTTCATTTCTTCAAGATGCAGCGACTCCGCCCCCTTAATGTAAATGCAACGCCCGGTCTCATTTTCCAGATCCTTAAGGTTTGAACCGCCGGGTCCTATAAGATACGAAGCCACGCCGGGGTTCACTTCGACCAGAATAGCCTCGCAGTGGGAGTTGGCCAACGTACGCCTGATTTCCCGACGCACTCTGCCGGCCATGGTCTCCTCAGACAAAACAGTCCCTTTCCCGCCGCAGTAAGGGCACATTCTCATCATCGTTGCATCGATGCTCTGGCGTATTTTTTTCCGGGTCATTTCCAAAAGGCCCAGGCCTGTGATGCCTACCACCACGGTTTTGGTATGATCGTGCTTCAGCTGTTTCTCCAATTCCTGAACTAATATTGCCCTGTGCCCAGGGTTTTCCATATCAATGAAATCAACCACGATGATTCCGCCGATATCCCTCAAACGAAGTTGCCGGGAAATCTCTTCGCAAGCTTCCAAATTGATCTTGAGGACAGTGTCCGCAAGGTTTTTTGTGCCCACAAACCGCCCCGTGTTCACGTCGATTACGGTTAGGGCTTCTGTTTTCTCGACGACGATGTACCCGCCGGATTTGAGCCATACCTGTCTGTGAAGTGCCCTGTCTATGGCCGCTTCCACCCCGTACAGGCTGAACAGGGGAAATTCCTTGTTCCTGTAGTAGATGACCCTATCTTTCATTTCCGGCGACGTAGCTTCCAACAGCTCAAGAATTTTGCCATAGGTCGTAACGTCGTCAACCAACATTCTGGTAGTTTCTTGATTCAATTCGTCCCTTACGGCCCGAAAGACCAATCCCATGTCTTTGTGGACCACCGAGGGAGCCTTTGCACCGGCTGCTTTGGTTTGGACATTCTCCCAAATCCTGACCAGGAAATCCACGTCTTTTCTGAGTTCTTCCTCGGTCTTTTTCTCTGCTACCGTCCTGATTATGACGCCCATGTCCTTGGGCTTTACAGACCGGGCGATCTTTCTCAAACGCAGCCTCTCTTCCTCGTCTGTTATCCGCCTTGACACGCCCACATACTTCACAGTGGGCATAAGCACAAGATAGCGGCCGGGAAAAGTGACCTGCCTTGTCACCCTGGCGCCTTTGGTCCCGATGGCCTCTTTCACAACCTGAACCAAAACCCCCTGGCCGGGCTTAATTAGTTCCGATATGGTGCGCCTTTTCTTCCTGCTCCGGGGCAGTACGTTTTCGCCATCCTCCAAGTTGGGGGGCAAAAGGGCGTCGTCAACATAGAGAAACGCGTTTTTTTCCTCGCCTATGTCCACGAAGGCGGCCTGCATGCCAGGAAGGACATTAGTGACTTTCCCCAGAAAAATGTGACCCGCGATTTTTTGGCTGCCCGGCCTTTCGGTGTAAAACTCGACCACTGCTCCATCTTCTACAACAGCCACTCTGGTCTCATCTTTGTTGGCGTTGACGAGAATTTCTCTGTTCATGGTGAACCGTGACTCAACCTGCATGGGTGAATCGGCTTTTGGCTGCTTTGTTTTGGGTCTTCTCCGCCTCGGCCTCTTCTTTGCGGGTTTGGCGGAAATCAATTGTTCTTCAGTGTTTATCAAATAGTATCTTCCTTCTATCAATAATTGCCTCTCGAGGGTCTACCTCGAGGCCGTAACGGGAAAGGGCGGAAAGCACCCACCCGGGCCTTATGGTTCGCCCGTCACGGTGTCTTACGGTCATTTTGAGGTGCAGGCAACAACCTGACAAACCCTCCGAGGCTTCAAGGGCAAAATCAATTACAAAACTTCGAAGGTCCACAGTCTTTGGGTTCCCCTTCGTCCTCACCTCTAATGGAACGGACTCTTCGTTCAAAAATGCTTGAATTGCCTCAGAAAATTCCTTGCCACAGGCCCCCTTCAATTCCAAAGAGTAAAGGGATGCGGCAATCGCTTTCTCCAGGGAACCCTGCCCGTCCGGCACAAAGTGTATTTTGGAAAGGCCGAACCCCTCAGGCAGGCTGCGTGAAAGGGTAAAGGCAAGCCATGACAATTCCCTGGTTTGCGCCAAACGGACGTCGAAATACTCTTGGGCGCCGGCAGTCCCCACCGGCAGGGGAGCACAAAAAGATATCCTGGGTTTGGGCGAAAACCCTTGGGACATTTGTACCGGCCACTTTGCCTTGGAAAGAGCCATTCGCATCGCCCTTGCCACATCCAAGTGCCCCAAAAAGCGGACAGAATCACCTTTTTTGTACTCGACCCGCACTTTCACGATGCCCCTGCCCCCCTTCGGGCCAAACGCATGGCGACCCCAAAATCGGGGCACACGCCGCACCCTGTGCAAGCCCCCCGGCAATCGGGAGTCACCTCCCCCTTCCCGGAGCGTTCGCGTTCCTCCCAAAGGAAAGACTTTCTCACTCCCGAGTCCAGATGGTCCCAAGGCAATACTTCATCGCGGCTCCGTTCCCTGTGGGCGTAAAACCCAGGATCGATTTCGGTTTCCCGGAAAACATCATCCCACACTTTTGGGTCAGACCGGTCGGGCCAGGAGTCAAACCGCCTGCCTTTCAGATACGCCAGTTCCAAGACCCGACTTAGCCTTCTGTCCCCCCGGGCGAAGACCGCCTCCAGGGCTGTAAGAGCACCATCGTGGTACCTGTACTGAAATCCGGGGCCTCGCAACATTCTCCCCAAAAGCCTCTGCCGCCTGTCTATCACCTGAGGCGACAGGCAAACATCCCACTGGAACGGCGTGTGAGGTTTGGGCACAAACCCCGATACAGAGACTACGATAGTCGGCCTCTTCCCCATATCCCGGCCGATCTGCCTTATGTGGGAGGCCAACCGGCCTATGGCAACAACATCTTCGTCGGTTTCACCAGGCAACCCTATCATAAAGTACAATTTTATGCGGGAGTATCCGGAAGCAAAGGCTCGTTCCACCGCTTGCGTTATCTCCTCCTGCGTAACGCGTTTGTTGATGGCGTCCCTCAAGCGCTGGGACCCTGCTTCCGGTGCCAGCGTAAGTCCGCCCCTTTTGGACGACCCCATCATTTCAGCCAGCCCCACCGAAAAAGAGTCCACCCTTAAGGAAGGCAAAGACACCTTAAACCCGCCGGCGTTATCCAGCATCCTGGAAACCAGATCCTCTATGTGGGTATAGTCTGCCGATGATAAAGAAACCAAAGAGACCTCGTCAAAACCGGCGCCGCCCAGGATGCTTTGGGCGATTCTCTGTGCCGAGTCCAAACTTCTTTCCCTTACCGGCCGGTACAACATACCCGCCTGGCAAAACCTGCACCCCTGGGTACATCCGCGAAAAATCTCGACGACTGCCCTGTCGTGAACGGGCTCCATCAAAGGGATCACGGGGTTCACGGGATACGGCGCGTTTTCCAGATCGTCCAGGACTCGCCTCCTCACTTTGAGCGGCCCCTCGAAACCCACGTTCTTTTTTGGAACGATGGCCGATATCGTGCCGCCGGAATTATAATGGATTTCATAAAGTGAGGGCACGTAAACGCCTTGAATACGGGACATCGCCTCAAGCAGGCTGCTTCTGGGCAAAGAAGACAGTTTCCAGTTTTTGTGCGCCTCCACAATCTCCAGCACGGCCTCCTCGCCATCGCCCAAAACGAAACAATCTATGAAATCTGCCAGGGGCTCGGGCGCCATGGCGTTTGGCCCTCCGGCTATAACCAGGGGGTGATTCCGGTCCCTGTCACGGGAACGGAGCGGAATGCGGCCCAAATCAAGCATGGCCAAAACGTTGGTGTAAGTGAGTTCGTACTGAAGGGAAAAGCCAACAATATCGAAAGCGTACAAAGGAGTCCTGCTTTCAAGGGTGTACAAGGGCCACGATTTTTGCCTAAGCAGCTCCTCCATGTCGCTCCAGGGGGCAAAGGAGCGTTCGCAGGCCACATCTTCCACGGAGTTCAACACGTGGTACAGAATCTGAGAGCCCAAGTGGCTTGCGCCTATTTCGTAAACATCGGGAAAAGCCAGGGCAAAATGCAAAGAGACACCGGCGGGGTCTTTCAAAACTCTGTTGATTTCGCCACCTGTATATCTTGCAGGTTTTTCAACCTTCCCCAGTTCCCGTTTGAGATTATCCCAAGAGAGCCTGCTGTAGTTTGTTTGAAGCATGTTCGTAACCTTTCCCTTTGCGTTCCTTATCCCCCATTATAGCGGCTTGGCAGCCCATATCAAAAGCGAGAAACAACCTTTGAGCCCATGGGGC
>CAZYEC010000024.1:18883-22603 GCA_964646385.1 uncultured Eubacteriales bacterium
CAACGCCGTCTCCGTGACTTTTCCAAGAACCTTCATCTTGCTCCCGCATACCAGGAAAACACTATACTGTGACGGCCTCAACCTCACAACTACTTCTTTAACCCGCGTGTCCCCGGATACTAAAGTCTCTTGGACGGGAATCGCTTTTTTTTTCCGCAAGCGGTCGGCCCTGCTGACAACTTCCATGAAATTGACGGCATGCAGGTTTTCCCGCTCCTCGAAGGCCCCCCACAAAATTAGAGGACCCAATAGCAAAGGTGAAATCCAAGCCTTACCTATCAACAAACCCGCAAGCCCCAAAAAGCCGATTCCCGCCCCAACATAATAACCAAGGGAGATCACTTTTTTTGAAGCTACCAGATATCCGTACTTCAGGGACAACCGGGACCTTAAAATCCTGCCCCCATCCAAGGGAAGGCACGGTATGAGGTTCACCAGAAAAAGGCCCAGATTGATTCTCATTAACAGGTGCAAAAGCGGAAATTCAGCCAGGAGGCCCATGCCTTTGGTTTCCAAGAACCCCCGGTCCACGGCGGAAACCAGCCCGAACAACAGCCCGCTGTTGAAAGGCCCCATGAAAGCGGCCAAAGCTTCTTTTGGGGGGGTCAGCTGCCAGGAACGTTCAAGTCTGGCGGTAGCCCCGAAAGGCCAGATTTCGATCCTGGACACTTCCGCACCCATCCACGCAGCGGCAGCGATGTGACCGATCTCGTGAAAAAGGAGACTGCCCAAAAAGACCACCAGATGCAAAAAGTAACCGGATGCCGCCAGAATCAGCGCCGAGACCGCGAAAGTCACATGCACAAAAATGTGGGTTTCTCCGAACCTGCCAACAGGGACAGACAAGGCACACGACCCTTTCAGGACGGAATTTTGCGGCGGGGTCAAGGGTTCAAGGCGGGCAGGATAGTCAAGGGATCGATTTGCAGGCCATCTTTTCTGAGTTCAAAGTGAAGGTGCGGTCCTGTGGCGTTTCCGCCGTCCCCTACTGTCCCCACCGCATCCCCTTGCCTGACGTTTTGGTCTTCTTGGACCTCAACCGAATCCAGGTGCCCGTAGACCGAGGAAAGGCCCCCTCCGTGTTCTATTTCCACCACCGTGCCGTAAGCGGCGGACTGCCTCACGCTGGATACAACACCGTCTAAAACAGACCCCACCACAGTGCCTTTGGCGGCGGCTATGTCAATACCTTGATGCAAGTCCATACCCACGGAATCAGGGTTCGGTCTCCAGCCGAAATACGAAGTGACCTCGCCTATTACCGGCCAAGCCATCTCTTTGGGCTTGCCTATCACGGCTTTGCTCCAAAAACTTCGCAAATCCAGGCTACCGATTTTCCCCAGAACAGAGGGAATGCCCGAGGCCCACAATTTCACCTCGTCCCACGAGAGGTCGTCTTCTACCGCCTGCCGGGCCAGGTAAGTCACATCCGCAGCCAAACCTTGCCCGGCGCCGGAGGCTCCCAACAGCAGGAAAAAGATGAAACCCGCCACTAAGGCCTGTTTTGCCCAACCCGGCAAATCCGGCAACTCCAGAGGAACTTTTCTTTGTTCCAGTTGTTCCTGATACTTCCCTCTCCAGGACACGCTTACCACCTCGCTATGAAAACCTATTATGAGGACAAACAAGATATGATAGGATCTGAAGAGTCGTCGGACAGGGCCGCGGTTATGTCCCGGAATTCCCAACTATTTGATGAAAAAGGGGTTAGAACTTGAAGTGAGTACAAGTGACTCCTACGGTGACGAAATCGTGCTCTGCGTGCCCGCCAAAGATTTGTACAATGCGGTGGGTTCATGGCGGGGCCTTAGGAAAGACTCCCCGGAAATATGGCGTCTTTTAGCCAGAAAATCGATTTTTCGGCCCAGGTCGGGGCTTGAATCAGATTTCGATTACAAACAGCTCGTTTCCTACACTATGTTTGTGGCGGGTAGGCGCATGTTTATAATGAAGCGGCTGGGAACCCAAGGAGAGAAGCGGTTGCACGGCCTCCTGTCTATTGGGGTTGGGGGCCACATGAACCCGGTTCCGGAAGTGCCGTGGCCTTCTAGGAGAAGGATCGCCGACCTGAAAACTATCGTGGGCCTGAACACTACAAGGGAAATCAGGGAAGAAGTCTCCTTAGCGGGGAACCCTACAATAGATATGCTGGGTTTTCTAAACGACGACGACAACGCCGTGGGTCGCGTCCACTTGGGCATCGTGTCTTTGGTGCGACTGGGTTCTCCCCTGTTGGCAGTAAGGGAGAACGACAAAATGCTTGGGACTTGGGTGGAGCTGTCCAAATTGCATTTGCAGGGAAAGTTCGAATCCTGGTCGTCTCTTGTGCTCAACACCATTGCATGAACACTTGTTCGCTTACCCCAATTTTGCTATGATTATTGAGAGGGGGAGGAGGGAAATGACAAAAGGCGATATTGTCATCCTTGTGATTGCAATAGCCCTGGTAGTCGCTGCCTGGACCGGACTTTTCCTCTTTCCCGGAAATGACCGGGACTTGGTGGCGGTCGTGAAGGTAGACGGCCGGGAGGTCGCCCGCCTTCAAGCATCTTCTTCCCAGTTGGCCAGAACCCCTGTGGCCCTCAGGGGCGGAACTGCAGTGATCGAATACGGACAGGGCAAGGCCCGGGTGCTTCCTGATCCCGGTGGGTTTTGCCCCGACGGCATATGTTGGAAAATGGGTTGGATTTCCCATCCCGGCCAATCGGCAGTCTGCGTTCCAAACCATATGACCCTGACGCTTTTGGGAACCACGTCGGATATCGACGCCGTGATCAGGTGAAGGTTCGCAGGTCTTCTCCTTCCAGAAGCCCTCTCAACTTCACGTTCCCGTGCAGCCACAAAAGAAGCGGATACCCTAAGCCGTAACAGGCAATCAACTGCCCTGCGCCCACGTACAAAACCACCGGCCAGTAAGGCAGACCTGACAACGGGGCCACATAAGCGGGAATAATCAGGGCATTCAAGATTACCGGGGGAAGAGGCGCCAGGGACTTCAAAGGCATTCGGGCTGTGGCCAGCGCCGCGACAAAGGATGTAAGAGCGCCTAAGGTAATATCCCACAGCAAAAACGGGCTTCCGAACAGGTTGGCCAAAATACACCCCAGCAACAGGCCCCAGGGCGCCCAAGGAGCCAGGAAAGGAAGCACGGCCAAAGCCTCCGAGACTCTCACCTGCACCGCCGAGTAGCCCAAAGCGTTAAAAGGCGGAAGCAGGGTGAAGGTCACGTAAACTCCCGCCAGGACCGCTATCCGGACAATTGCCCGCGTCCGCTTCAAAATGGCCCCCTTCACAGTTTCCCGATGTCGCTTCTGAACCTTTTCCCACTAAAAAGCACCCTGTCCGCTGCGCCGTATGCCCTTTGTGCCGCACCTTTAAGAGTGGAAGCCGTGGCAGTAACTGCGACAACGCGCCCGCCGGAGGTAACCAGACGACCGTCTTTCAGGCTGGTTCCCCCATGAAACAGAATCACTTGCCCGTCAGTCTCCCTGAATTCCCGCGGGCTTTGAAAGGTGATAGGTGCACCTTTTTGGTAAGCCCCGGGGTAGCCTTCCGAGGTCAAAACCACGCTCACACAAGCGTCGGGCTTCACCCAATACAGGTCATCGCTTTTTCCGTTGGCCCTATCCAAGGCGCCCCGGGCGCAGGCCCAAAGCAAAGAACAAAAATCCCCCGATAACCTGGGCAACACACACTGAGTCTCGGGGTCGCCAAACCTTA
>CAZYEC010000025.1:0-21586 GCA_964646385.1 uncultured Eubacteriales bacterium
GGGCCGACAGGCACCGCTGATGGTAAGGTGGCTCAAGAATAGGCATCGCCCATAGCCAATGAGATTCATAGGCCATGCCCATGGTCTTGACGCCGAAAACTAAATTAACTAGAATTTGGAAGGGCGCCGGGGAAATTGGAGGTTTAAATAATGAAATTTCCCTGGATGTGCGATCTGTTGGCCCAAAAAGACATTTTGCCTGTGGCAAAGACCATTTACGTAACAGCCTGCCTGAGTCCCCAATCAATTAGTGGACTGAGTCACGCTGTGGCCATGAGTACGAACAACGTAAGACATCACTTGCAGGCCCTTGCACTGAAGGATTGGGTGGAATTGCGGAGCAAAGGAAGGCAAGTACTAGTTCTCCCCAGTGCACCCCACAAGATCCAGCACAACCATGCCGAGCAACTCCGAGTACGATTATGCATGGCCTTTTACCGAGGGGAAGCCCAGATGAAAACTCTGCTTGACACCCTTGTAGTCTCACGTAATTTCGTTGATAATGCACGCCCTGATTTCTTAAAGAGTCCCGTTACCCAATTCAATTTGGAAGTTGATAGGCTATACCCGGGTGTTGTGGGATTCGAGTATGACGGACCGCAACATAGACATCCGACGCTGAAATATGGTAGCAAATCGGCTTATGGTAAAACCAGGCTAAACGACTTACTAAAAAGTGGGCTGGCTCTTGAGGCAAACATCCAGCTTGTTCACGTGATTAAAGCCCACTTGACTGTCGAAGGAATCAAAGGATTAATCCCAACATCTATGAAAACTTGGCCTTTGGTTGATGGCCCGTATTTGCGGGCAATTCGTGAAACTTGCGCGGATTACATGAAAATGGATACCGGAGACGAGGACCAGATGCGCCTTGCACGACGGGTATCAGCGGGAATCCAAAGCGGATAAGGATTCGCTGCAAGGAACAGGCACCGCTGATGGTAAGGTGGCTCAACAATAGGCACCGCCCATAGCCAGTTGGGTTTGTAGGATACGCCCATGGTAAGGTTGAGGGCCGACAGGCACCGCTGATGGTAAGGTGGCTCAAGAATAGGCATCGCCCATAGTCAGTTGGATTTGTAGGATACGCCCATGGTAAGGTTGAGGGCCGACAGGCACCGCCGATGGTGAGGTGGCTCAAGAAGAGGCATCGCCCATAGCCAATGAGATTCATAGGCCATGCCCATGGTAAGGTTGAGGGCCGACAGGCCAGCCTGTCGGCCCCGATTCCCCATTCCCTGTCTTCCTCGTGTTCCTCGTCGGCCGATTAATCCTTGTACCTTTCTTCCTGCCCCTGCTTACTTTTCTTCTTCCTCTCTCTTGAGCTCGAAACCCTTGGGGGGCGCCTCTCCCAGGAGGTGACGGACAAAACAATCCCATCGCTTGCGTACCACATACGGAAATTGTCCAACGGCGTGACCGCTATTGGGATAGATGAGCAGCTCAAAATCCTTGTTGGCCTTTATGAGAGCGGCAACTAGCTTGATTGTGGCCGAGGGGTGCACATTATCGTCCATATCGCCGTGAATTAACAGCAGGTGACCTTGCAGTCTCTCTGCAAAGTTCTGATTGGCCTGATCATGATAACCTTCTTCAGAATAAGGGCCAAGCCACCTATCGCCCCAAGAAGTGTTGTATTTGGCCTGATCATGATTGCCACACAGCGATACTCCCACCTTGAAAAACTCAGGGAAAGCCACAAGCGCCCGCACAGTGGCATAACCTCCGCCCGAGGCTCCCCAAATTCCCACTCTTTCGGCGTCGATCCAGGGGTAGCGCTCGGCCAGTTGCTTGATTGCGCAGATGTGGTCCTCTATCCCACAACACTCTTCGGGCTTCCTGTAGACTACATCGTGAATCTGTTTGGACCTAAGCGGTGTTGCCAAACCATCCACAATTATGCCCACAAAGCCCAATTGGGCCAGACTCTGCAACCCGCCTTGAGGGTCCGCTTCCAGCCTTTTGTTGAATTCAAAGGCTTTGGGGGTGTTGATCCTCTGACTCCCACCATAAATGTAATCAACAACAGGGTATTTCTTGGATGGATCAAAACCGTAAGGTTTTACGACCATGCCATAAATGGGCGTGATCCCATCTCGGGCCAGGGCTTCAAAAGGTTCCGGCACCACGTAACCTTTTTCCAGAATTCTGCCAATATCGGCTTTGGTAAGATGGCAAAACACCTTTCCGTCTTCCGGGGAACAGATGACAGTCTCTGGCACAGTCTCAATCGTTGAAAAAGTGTCTATGAAATAGGCTCCGTCTTTGTGAAACCGTGTATAGTGTTCGGCTGGCTCCTGGTTTAGCCGCGCCAGCTCTCCAGAATCCAGGTTGACTTTGTACAAAAACTGATAATAGGGGTCGACGTGAGCCTCCCGGCCGGAGGCCGAGAAATAAAGCGTCCTGGTGGCTGCGTCATAATGCCGGACGCGTCGCACGGTATACTGGCCCGGCGTCAAATCGCGCTTGATTTGCCGGCTTTCGCAATCGAACAAATACAATGAGCCCCAATCATCCTTTTCCAAAAGCCATATGAGCTCATGACTCTCGGGAAGATAAAGCAGCCCCGAGTCCATGAAACTCTCCTGAGAAGCGTTGCCATAATATTCGGTGAAGGAAAACGTCTCGTATGTATGGCCGGCCACTACCTTTGCCGAAGCTTGAAAGGCATCGATCAAAACGGCTTCCGGATTCTTATAGTACCGATCATTGCGCAACATGTAAGCAACGTTGCCATCTTCCGTCCACTTAACCTGGTGGCCATCGTGTCCAAACATGGACAGCTGCAGCAACTGGAAAGGCTCATCGCCAAGGTACACCTTATTGGCTACCTTATTTTCCAGATCCAACACGTACACATGGGCGGTAACCGGGTCTTCGTCACCGGGCAACGAGTAAGGGTATTTCACCCCGATCGGCCTGGCCCTTCCGTCAATGGGGTCCGATTGAATCAGATAGTATTTATCGACCCTGCGGGTATCCCTCCGATAGGTCAAGGCAAATCTGGAATTAGGGGACCAGCTGATCGCCGGGGGCATGATCTCCGGGTCTTTTTTCGTCAGCCGCTCGCTAACCATGGTCCACCGGCTTGCATATTCCAAGTCTTCTTTGCCGTCGAAAGTAAGCTGCGTTTCTTTGCCGGTTTCATTACACCGAACAAACACATTGTAATCCCGTACATATAAGCTGTGTTTCTTGTTGGGCGACAACACCTCTGCTTTGGCGTGGAGAGGGAACCGCAATGACGAGACTGCTCTGGAAGAAAAGTCGTAGGCGAATTCGCCCACAGTGTCCTTTATGGAGAAATACATGCGCCCCGTTGTGTCGTCAACTTCATGGACCGTCACGGGCAAATCGTGGGCTGTCGCACCGGAGTTCCACGGCTTGATTGCCTCGGCAAAGTCCCCATGGTCAAACAATAGCGCGGTGGTATTGCTGCTAAAAATGTAACGGGTGTATTCCGGAACGATTTTTCCATCAGGACCTTCCACATCCTTGGCAAACCAAAAGTCTTGTGAGCCGTCAATCCATTTCTCTTCCACAACCTCGTTGAAGACGTGCTTCTTTGCGTTGGCTCCGTAGATTTCAGCCGCCCGATTGTATGCATCTAGCACAAGCAAAGCCCCCGTTCTTGTTTTGGATTCCGTCCAACGGTTTTTGTGCTTCCAACCGCCACACCTGTCAAATGCAGGCAACGCACGGCCCGCCCACACCTGATTTTGTGGCGTCGCAGCATAAGCATTTATTCTTTACCGGGCACCGATGGACCTTCCAACAGCAATAAGGGGCTGGGGGAAAGTAAGAAGCAATGCGACCTGTGAATGTTCGCTGCTGCGAGGCAGATTTCTTCTCATAAAACACAGTAGGGGCCCCCGATCCCGGGCCCGCCCCGCCTCTACAAAGCTACGGGTTTTGCCAGAAGCATCCGGTCATTTGTGAGACCTTTTCCGCTATTCGTTTCGAAGAGGCGAAGAACATCTTGAGGAGTCAGCCGCTTCCTCTCTTCGCCCTTGACATCGAACACGACCCGTCCTTCGTGCATCATGATGGTTCTGTTGCCCATTTTCAAAGCTTCGGCGATGTTGTGGGTGACCATTAGTGTGGTCAAATTGGAGGATTTCACAAGTTCGCCGGTAAGTTGCAATACCCTTTCGCCGGTTTTCGGATCCAAAGACGCCGTGTGCTCATCAAGCATCAGCAATCGGGGATGGTTGAAAATGGCCATTAACAAGGTTAGAGCTTGCCGTTGACCTCCAGACAGCAGACCGGCCGGCGTCGCCAAACGGTTCTCCAAATCGAGACCGAAATAGGATAATTCTTCTTTCATGCGGGTTCTCAGGTTTTTGTTAACCGCTTTTCTTAGCCCCCTGCTTTGCCCCCTTTTTCCGGCAACTGACAAGTTTTCTTCTATCGTCATTGTGGCAGCGGTGCCCACCATTGGATCCTGAAAAACCCTTCCAATCAAGCCCGCCCTCTCGTGGCCCTTGAGATCGGTGATGTCTAATCCACCCAGAAGAATCCTGCCTTGTTCAAGTGGAAAAGCACCGGCTATGGCGTTCAGCATGGTGGACTTGCCTGCTCCGTTGCTCCCAATTACCGTCACAAAATCCCCTTCGCCGAGAGTCAACTGAAGTGCCCGCAAGGCCACTTTTTCGTTGACGCTATCCTTGTTGAAGACCTTAGTTATTCTCTTTAGATGCAGCATCGAGCCACCTCCCCACGCTGAACTTTTTCAGGCCATACCCCGGCAAAGAAAGCGCCACAACCACCAACACTGCCGTAACCAGTTTCAAATCGGTAGTTTGGAGCCCCATCCTGAGCGCCACGGAAATAACAACTCTGTAGGTCAAGGAACCGCAAACCACCGAGATCAAGGACCGGGGGATGGTCCGGGGGGCTATCAGGGTTTCGCCGATGATGACTGCGGCCAAACCAGATACAATAGTCCCCACCCCCATCCCCATATCAGCAAAACCTTGCAGCTGGGCGACTGTTGCCCCTGACAACGCGACTAAAGCGTTCCCCAAGCTCAAACCCAGGATCTTCATATTGTTGACGTTAACCCCCTGGCTTTGAACCATGGTTTCGTTATCTCCCGTGGCCCTGAGCGCCAATCCCAGTTCGGTTCGAAAGAACCAGCACAACAAAGACAAAACTGCGGCCACGAGAGGCAGACCGAAACATGTCCACCTATACAGCCCGGGCAGTGCCAAGCGAGACAAAACGTCCGCAACACTGTCCGTCCCCAATAAGGGCAAGTTGGCCCTGCCCATGATGCGAAGATTCACGGAATAGAGGCCCGTCATGGTCAGGATTCCCGCCAACAAGGGCGCAATCCGGAACCTGGCATGCAAGACCCCCGTAACCAGCCCCGCCAAAGCCCCCATGAGCGGTGCAAGGAGAAATCCGAGCCATGGATCGTGGCCCTTCCTGATGAACACTGCCGCCACAGCCGCCCCCAAAGTAATACTGCCGTCCACTGTCAGATCCGGAAAATCCAGGATTCGATAAGTTATGTATACCCCCAGGGCCATCACCCCGTAGGTTAGACCGAGCTCTGCAGCCCCCACCAGGATCTTCAAGTTCAACGGAATTCGCCCCCGGTCACTCGTTTATGATGTCAACGGCTTTATCCAGTATCTCTTGCGGGATATCGATTCCCACTATTGCCGCCGCCTTAAGATTCACGATTACCGACACGTCGCTCTGGATTTCCACAGGCATATCCCCGGGTTTTGCCCCGCGGATAACTCTTAGGGCTTGCTCCCCGGTTTGTTGCCCTAATTTGTAATAATTGACACCGGCAGTTGCCACTCCGCCTCTAGCCACCGAATCACCCTCGCCCGGAAACAAAGGAATTCTCTCCTCGTTGCACACTTTTACGACGGCCTCCAAACCCGAAACCACCGTGTTATCAGTTGGCACATAAACAGCGTCAACTTTGCCGATTAAGGATTGTGCAGCCTGCAAGACCTCGCTTGAATTCGTCGGTGTGGCCTCCACCACCGTGAGCCCGTTATCTTCGGCAAATTGTTTCAACTCGGCAACTTGCACAATTGAGTTCTCTTCGCCGCTGTTGTAAATGACCCCAAGTCTATTTGCGCTTGGAACAATCGACACCACCAGATCCAACTGAGTGCTTATGGAGACGTAATCGGAAGTCCCGGTGACGTTAGTGTTGGGTTTTTGCAAGCTTTCCACCAGTTTGGCCACCACGGGATCGGTTACCGCAGTAATCAGTATTGGTATATCTTTCGTTGCGTTTGCCATCGCCTGAGCAGCGGGAGTGGCTATCGCCAGAAGCAGGTCGAAATCCTCTTCCGAAAACTGTTGCGCTATTGACCGGATCGTAGGTTGGTCTCCTTCACCATTCCCAACAACTACCTTCAGCAAGTCGCCGTCTTCGTACCCATTGGCAGCCAGGGTGTCGAGAAAACCTTGTCGTGCCGCATCAAGAGAAGGGTGAGTGGCGTATTGAATAATTCCAAGTTTGATAATTTTGGATTCCGAAGACTCTGCAGGTTCCTTTTGTTGGGTGCATGCGCTTGCACCCAAGACTAGCAAACAGACCACCAAAACTGCCACCATTTTCATTCTTTTGGACTGCATTCTCATTTCTTTCCCTCCCGCAACGATTTGTGAGACTTCAGGATCCGTCCATTTGAGGGGACTTCCCTATTCCACTCCTTTCAAACTCAGCGAATGATTCCATTTTGATCCACCGCGGGCACGCGACCACTTTTGTGGGAAAACAGGGGCTACAACAAAAAAACTCTTCGCCCCCTTAGGGACGAAAAGTTTGATTCTTCGCGGTACCACCCTAGTTGGCAGTTATCCTGCCCGTCTCACAAAAGTACGGGAGCGCACTCCGATACCCTTTCCTTTTAACGGCGGAACCCCGGCCAAGACTACTGCAATTTCACCTTGGCAGTTTGGAAGGGAACTTCAATTGGTTTCGTTCCAAAGGCGCTTTCAGTCAGGACGCCCTCTCCCTGAAGAACTCCGCCAACATACTTTCCTTCCGCATGACTTTTACGAAGTATTGTGTTTCACGTATTGTAGATTGACGAATCTGCCTTTGTCAACAAAAATCGTATTCTTTTGTTATTGCTCTTTGATAATGTCACCCCGTAACTGCTCTGAGAAAATGTCACCATGGAAAAGGGAGAGGTTTTGTTGAGCAGCAAAGAAGCACATGACGCCCGTAGTGATGTTTTTGGCTGAAAGGAACCGCTCGCGGCGAGGAAGGCCCAGCAGGGGACCTGAGCCCATAGCAAGGCACCCAGAATGGCGGCCATTTAGCCCTTTGTGCAAAAACTGGTAAACTGTAAGTACCCACACGGGAAACCCAGGCTCAAAAACGGGAAAAGAATCGGCTGAGTTTTCCTGAATTATCGGGCCATGTAAGGAGGCGACAATATGTCATTTGAAACAGGTCACAGTTTTCCTGCAGATGTGGAGGGTATGACGGGGCCGCCATGCATTTCTCTTTACCAACCTACCCACAGGCACAGGCCTGATAACAGACAAGACAGAATTAGGTTTAGGAATCTGGTCCAGCGGATAGAAGCTTCTCTAAAGCAAAAATACACCCGCAGAGAGTTTGACCCGCTGCTGGCACCTTTTCAGGCTCTGGCCGAAAATCAACTGCTCTGGGAACACACTCTGGATGGGTTAGCCGCTTTTTCTACCCCGGAAAAGCGCATTTTGTACCATCTGCAACGTCCCGTGAAAGAATTTGCCGTGGTTGCAGACAGTTTGCATCTGAAACCTCTCATAAGGGTTTTTCAGTCGGCTGACCGCTACCACCTGCTTGCCCTCACCAGAAACGAATTCTACCTTTACGAGGGCAACCGGTACGGGTTTGAACGAATACAGTTGCGCGAGGAAATCCCCCAGACCGCCGAACAAATCCTGGGAGAAAAAGATTACGAACGCCTGATCGTCCACCACCCAGGAATCGGTAAGACGGGGCTTTACTACGGGCATGGCAACATAAAAGATAAAATTCATCAAAATGCCGAGAAGTTTTTTAGGTTTGTGGACAGATTTGTGCTGGAAAGCTTCTCCCGGCCCACCGGCCTGCCTTTGATGCTTGTGGCCTTATCCGAGCATCATGGCCTCTTTCGGCAGATTTCGCGCAATCCCCTTTTGATGAAGGAAGGTTTGGCGGCAGATCCCGCCGGCCTTGGGTCGGCGCGGCTCGCAGATGCTGTTTGGAACATCATCCAACCCCTGTATCTTGAAAAAACCAGGTCTCTGACCGAACTATACCGAGCAAGCAAGGCCAAGGGCCTGGCCACCGATGATCTTGGCAAAATCGCCGAGGCGGCGGTACACAACAACATCGGGCACCTTTTGGTGGAATCGGACCGCATCGTTCCTGGAAGAGTTGACTCAACCACCGGACAAATCACACACGCCGATTTGGAGCATCCTGAAGTCAATGATTTGCTTGATGATCTGTCAGAATTGGTTTTTAGGCGCAAAGGTCAGGTGGTTGTTCTCCCCAAAGAGAGAATGCCGACTACAAGTGGGGCGGCAGCCATCCGAAGATACTGAGGCTTCCGCACTTCCTGGCGTCCGGGGGTCTTTGTTCCGTACCCTGATCGGCACGGGAATTCCGGCAGCCGTGAGGACCTTTCTCACTGCGTTGGCGAAGCGCGGCCGGTTGTGGGCAAGGGGAAACGGAATCGGTTCCTCGTGAAGCACTATGAGACCGCTCGATTTCAGATGTTCCGATACGACGTGAAAAGTTCCAGCATGACAAATGATGATCCCGTGGGAGGGGGATTCCCGTTTTATCCGTGACGCCGTGAAATCAACGCTGGCCAACAAAGCGGCTTTGCGGTCTCTTTGCGAAAAATGGTTCACCGGGTACGGCACCACGTCAAGCAACCAAAACCCATCCTCTTGAAATTGCCGCACCCAACGGTGTTTGCTGCTCTTAAGGTCGGAAGGGCCCGCATCATACAGTGCCTTCATCAGACCCCTGAACAGGTTGTCGTGAGACGACAGCTCGGGAATATAGAACATCCTGGGCGGCCCGTCAACCGGGTCCGGGCGTGACTCTCCCAAAAACACAACCCGCAGATGCCCGGTTGGCGGTTTGTAACGGTCGCGCAACCGCTCGATTGCATCCAATGATTCATTTCTTATACCCGTCACCCCCGAACAAAACATTCTTTCATTTATCTTGCCAACAGCACGGGCATGGAACCGGTGTAGCTTGACACCGTCAAGACCGAAGTGCAACCTGTTGCCCAGTATTTGAGGGCCAACAAGAGAACCGGGTCCGAAATCGACAAGCACCAACCCTGCGACTGGCAATCGTCCTTTCCGGCATCGCTGCGTCTGCGCCTTCGCGGGCAGCCCCCCCAACAGCTAGTATGCTACAATCGGTAGATGACTGGCGGGAAAGTTGCATTTGCGTCTGAATCAGGCACTCGCCTGAATGATTTGGTTTTGGAGGACAAGACCGGTGGAACGACAAAAAGCGTTCTTAATCCTGGAAGTCACACTTTGCGCTTCTCTCTTCGTCTCACTGCTTTTGGTTTCGCACTATGTTTACGCTGACGTGCTTCGTTTCGTTTTTTTCCCTTGTTCTATGTTGACATCCTGGGTCACCGTCACCGTCATAAATTGGAAATCCGAGGCCAATACCGAACGTCCCAGAATGCGTTGGTTCACCTTTGTGGTTCTTACCCTCGCTGCAGGCACTTTCATCCTTTTCAGACCTCATGTCACCTACAGACAAGGGGCTTCTATCGCCTCATCGTGGGGCTATGAAAACATTCACGGATTACCTGACAAGTCTGTGCTGGCCTTCGAATTTTATCAGTCTGCAAAATACGCAGCCAATGCCTACCTCTATGCGGGGGAGAAGAAAGGCGTCCGATACTATGTCCTGGTAAGCCCCCATGACGGCGCGGTGGAGGCAATTGAGATCGGTACCGGCAACTATCTTGATATGTATTTTGAACGAAAACGCAAAGAGAGCCTTTGAGACCGTGCCCGACCCGCCTCCTTTTTTGTAAGTTCGCCGTGCTGCCCCTATTTCTGAAGATTCATTTCATAACGGCCAAAGTGACCTACCAGCTCACCGTCTTCATTGCGAACCGGGTTAATGTACAAGCGATAGTTGTCGGCCGTAATATGCAGGAACATCTGGTTGGCGTGTCTTTTCAGTTTCTCCACGGCTGCCTTGATCTTCTCCGCGGGAAGCTCGCCGTGGCAATTGAACAAGGGTTTGCCCACAAGATCGCGATAACCGCGCATAGTGTAATAATGGTGCTTCGCCGTGGAGTTCAGATACCGGATAATGTGGTCAGCATCGGCAAACACAATTGGATAAGGGATCGAATCCAAAATGTACGATTTGATCTGCTCCTCAGTCATTTTTGGAGACCTCCATCGCGTTTTGTGGGTACATTACTCAGGTCTACAGCACCCCGTCAGAACAAAAGGGGTTGACTGGAATCCTGTCTCACGGGTGACATCCCAGGTTTGGCAAACCCTGGCAAACAAGTGTTGAGCCGCCCAATCATGAATGTTGCCCTTATTTAATATCCAAACCCACCTTTTTTCCAAGTCTTATATAACTGTCCTCTAACGGGTATTCAAACTCCAAGTCATAGCCTATTGGAAAAAGTGGAGCATCAGCTTCCAAAGCGTTTAACCCTTCCATCAAATCCCCGGTTTTTTCCCACGGAACAGCAAAAATCAACTCGTTTTCCTGTGCGGCTGCCCTTTTTCTGTCCCCAATACACGGGATAGCCACTGAGAATGTGCGATTCTTGAAAGCGGGCACGATGGCGTATACACAAGCGGCATGCCCCGACAGAACAGAAGTCACATCGTTTCCGTCAATCCAGTTCACGGCCATGAGGATATTGGTCAGTTGCGCCGGATCGCAGTAGATTATCAAAAGATCTGGATCCAAATCTTCTTTTTCAAGAGGCGAGACGACAACTCCAATATATTCGCCTGCTTTTAGCCGTGGCATTTGCCTTGCCCACCGGCTCCCGGCTTCCGCTGATTTGGCCGTCCCCGGAAACCTGTTTTGTCCGTCCATGAACTCCCGGGGAGGCGGAGCAAAACCCAATCCCACGACAGGTTCGAAACACCAATTGTCTTCTTTCAATAGCGCCAGTGTCTTGCCCCTCCTGCGGGCTTCCGACAAAGCCTGGCACAAAGCCATGTGATTTCCCAAATCCCTCAGCGGCCTTGAAGCCCCTTGGGGGATTTCGTCCTCTCGCTTAATGATCTTGACGGCCAGCACTTTTGTCCGGAGACGAAGGCAGCTCTCCAGTCCTTTGGCTAAACCGGCTCGGCTCAATTTTCTTTCACACATTGCTTTTGCAGCTCCCCGAAAAGCATATTTTCTGTTGATCGCGCCGGCGGACTGCGAAACAGCGGGAAGGCGTTTACACTTAGACCCAACCGGTCGGCAACATTCGCCCCGTGTTCTGAACGCACAGCCGCCAACTCCAGTACCGGGGAACAAGTCTCATTTTCCTTGTCTCCCCAGTCACTAGTCATTGTTTTCAAAGAAAATCTCACAGGCGAGCCGTGCAGCTACGGCACAGACCCTTGGACACACATCCAGACCCCCGTCTTTGTACCAAGCATCCCGATCCTCAATGCGTGTAAAATTGTACTTCCGGCCCAACTGGGCCGTCTGAATCTCGGTGCAATTCACGGTCCCATAAAAGTCCAAAAACCTTCTGAACAACTCCCGGGACAGTCCCAGGGCTTTTTCGTAGGCATCAAACCGCGCCAGGTCCGGGGAACCGAACTTGAGGCCGAGCCCTGCCATGGCCCCCGTTAAGGCCCCGCAAGTCTCACCCATCCTGGCTACTCCACCTGACAAGACTGTCACCGCTTTGACGCATTCCTCAAAAGCCTTTGGATCCCGCACTATTTTCAAATGATCATTTAGAGCCACCAACACACACCTGCTACATCCTTCGTAAGCCCTATTGTAATTGTAGGCGGACCTGGCAACTGCATCGGCGATTTTTTCTTCGCTTCCCGGCGGGTTATCCCGTGTCAAATAGATGGAACTGTCTTTTTCGATGCCATCAACGCAACGTCTTTCCTGCCCATTCACCTGAGATGCCTCCTCTCAATTCTTAAGTCCTCTGCCCGCTGCTTAAGTTCAACTAGCGTCAAGGCCACCTTGGGTCTCCATTTTCAAAGTTTCCGGAAGTGCAAGGATCAGCGGGACTGCCACTAGCAAATCAACCAGCACTGCGGTCATAAAAACAGTTTTGGGACCCAACCCTTCCCACAAGTACCCGCCCACAACCGGTGCGGCAACATGGGCAAAACCCGTCAAAAACCCTAAGATGCCCCGCCATCTGCCGATGCAATCGGGCGGAACCAACTCCGGGGCGATAGAGCTGTAAACAACAGAAGCGATGACTCTGAAACCAAACATGAAACCCCCCAAAACCATAAAGAAAGGCGCCGGAAACGTGACCAGCAGCACGCTTGACATAACGAACACAGGTGTGAGGTAAAGATAGACTTTCTTGCGTCCCAAACGGTCGGCCAAACGCCCGAACACAGTGGAAAACACCACCTCTGCCAACGTTACCGCAGTACTCATGGCACCCAGAACAAAAGGCGTGGCATGTCCAACCTCGTACGCATAGGTGAATATGAAGGTCGTCAACATCATCAACGTATATTCACTGACAGTGACGAAAACCATGTAATACCTGAGGCCCTTGCCTCGCCTGAATACTTCCCCAAAGCTTGAAAGGACGCCGGTTGATTGTGGTTTTTTTTGCCCTCTCCGAATTTCCGGAAGATTGCGGTAAGCGTAAATTGTTGGGCCAACCCCGACAAGAAAATACACCCAATAAAGTGTGCGGATACTTCCTACAGATACCCCCCCTAGGGCGGTTACGGTCACCGCGGCGATGGCGGGGCCAAACAAAGTGGGCAAGGCCCCGACACCCTCGCACAACGCTTTTCCCGTCGCCCGGTCGCAATTGGGCAACGATAAATCGCAAATCACGGAACAAGCGCCCAACCGCTGACCGAGACCCATCAGAAGAACGGCAGGGATCAACCATTTCCAATGGGGTGCAACGGCATACAGAAAAGGGGCAACAGACAGCAAAGTTATTCCCATGAGGTAGATCTTCTTCAAGCTGTAACGATCTTGGGCAAACCCAAGTGGGAGCGAGATCAATATCCCGGCGAATCCCATAGCGCTTTGCGCCGCGCCCAATTGTACCGGAGATGCTCCCAGGAGCCGGATGAAAATGCTCGCGTACTGCTCAACCAAGCGCCTTAGAAACCTGTTAACAACCATCCAGGTAACTACAACATGCCACGCCCTCTTTTGCCTACGCCAGACTGCCAATAGCTCTCCCAGTGACTCTTCCCCCCACAGCCCAATATACTACATTAACGGCGAGGCTTGGGGGTTCGGAGGAGCTGCCTTGTGTACTTCATAGAATAGGTAGCGTGGAAGGGGGCGTAAGATCACCACACTGTCCGTTCCACAACAGCGGCTTCGGAAAGCCAAGTCATGGCAACGCCTTGAGAAAAGCCCGGCAAGAATCTCAAAAAGTATGTGCCAGGTTTATACCGGGCTTCAACGGTGACACAAGGCTCAAGGCATTGCGGAGGGTTTTTGGCGGTGGCCCATATTGTCGTTTCTGCGAACAGCGCCTGGCAAGACTGCAGGTTCTCTGCTGCTACCTGCTTTGCGACAGCCTCGGCAGAAGCTTCTTCAACCATGACGACCCCTTCAGAAAGACTGTCCCAGTCCAGCATCTGAACACCGGCCAGCGCACCAAGATCGCAAGCGGCCTGGACCGCTTTCCTGGCACAGAACATGATTCCCAAATCAACCACCATCCCTGTTGCAACAACTGCTACTGGCAGGAAGAACACTACCAGGGCCAGGACGCTCCCTCTTTGCTCCGTGACGTGTTTGGGCCAGAACCTTTTACCTGGGAACAAACTCACTTCTTGTCACCGCCTTTGCTGTAAGATCCACGGTGTGGCCCAGGAGCGAGCCGATTACAGGACTTTTGACTTTGTAGGAATATTCGAGATTCACAGTGATTGTGGTGCCGTATATCGCCTGACCCGGCATGATCGTGGCAGTAACCGAAGACATATCCAAACCGGCTGAAGACAAAAGATCGTTTAGCAGCGCCAAAGCGTTGGGCGTCCGCCCCCCTTCCACGGCACAAAGCCTGGCGACTTCTCTTGCGGTGGATGTAAGAACCATTTTCTCGTTGAGCAAGAGCCCAGTTTCTAATATGGAAAAAAGGATGGTCACTAACAAAAACACTACCAGGCTGAATTCGGCAACAGCCTGTCCTCTTTCATCTGTTAAGGGTCTGGTACACACCGCACTGAGACCTCTCCTTCTTATTCAGCGCAAATTCGCGACCCTGGGCTATCAAGTTTGCATTTTTGTTGGCCTGATAGCCCGGAGCGGGCCCAGGAGAGTTTTGTTCCAGGAACCTCCCGCAAGGGCCCGCCCTGACCTCAAGAAACGACAAGATTCATTTTTTAGCCGCCGGCAATCAAGCTGTCGACAATACCCGTGATTTTGTCACTGAGCGTTGTCCCCAAAGACGTTAACGCCCCGATAACTGCAATAGTCACCAAGGCCAACACCAAGGCGTACTCGGAAACGGTAGCCCCTTCTTCCCGCCCAAGGATCCGCTTCAGTTTGCCCAGAGACCGCTCCTTGACCAAGTTCAACTGAACGCATGTTTCCAACACTCTCTCACCCCCTTTACCAACGACTTCTTAAGAAAGTCAGGATGTGCGGGACGATAGATACGATTAAAACGGGAGGCAACAGAAATATCACCGTCACCACAGACAATTTCACCGGAAGAGAGTTGAACCGCTCTTGTTCTTCCTGATGAAGGGCATCCTGAGCTTCTTCGCTGAGACTGCGAAGCACAATGGACACCGGAGTGCCCAGCACTTCGGCTTGCATGAGCGTTGAGGCCATCCTTTTGGCCTGAAGGATGCCGTTGCGTTCCATGACCGACAAAGCCCTGCTCAAAGATTGGCCACCTGTTAACCTGCTGTTCACTTTCTCCAGTTCCGTCCGAAGAGAACCTGTGGTTTGTCTGGTTGCCATTTGAAAAGAGTCCCGTAGTCCAAGCCCGGCCTGAGCCGCTATGGCCATCGCCTCCAGCATGGCTGGCCATTGGGCTTTGATTTCGTCTCGCCATCTCCCGGCGCGAGCCTTGTGCGCCGCAAGCGCCAAGCAGGATAGCCCTGCCCACACAAACGCCAAACAAAAGGCGGGGCGAAAGCGGGAATGTCTGAGCGGCCAAGAAACCAGCAAACAGAAAGATGCGGCAAGGATGCCATTTTGGGATGCAAGGTGTGTCCCGAGCACTCCCGGTTTCGGACTGTCTCCGAATTTTGCCGCCAACCTGCCCTCCCTCCCTGCCAATATGCTGTGGCCCAAAAGCCCGGCAGCAAGCCCTAAAAGTAATCCTAAAAAGACGGGAGTATCGCACGCAGTTTGAAACATTGTCACCCCGCAGCCCACCTCTCGCTTTTCGTTCCCTTCAGCAATGCCTGTAACGCACAACGCCGGTTTCAATCTTGTGGCTCAATACGGAGACTTTGGGGTGGCAGACTTAATGAGTCTCCACACTACCGCAACGCCTGCGCCCCACAACCCAAGAGCGGCATAAAACAGCGCTCTGCCCGTGGGGTCACCGAAAAACACGCGGGAAGCGCGAGGGTCATGCCGCGCAACATACAAACCTATCCCCCAGGGCATGACGGTCAAAATTATTGCGGTCAACCTGGCTTCAGCCACCATGGCCTTGGCCTCGCGTCTTTTCATCCGCCTGCGACGCAAAGAATCCGACGCCTGGCATAAAAGGGTGGGAAGGTCTCCCCCGCTCACGGCGCCCAATTGCAGCACACCTGCCAAATGCCGCATCTCGGGGTGACCTTCCGCCACAGATGTGACTGATTCCAGAATAGGAGAACCCGCTTCGTAGGCCGCAAAAGCTCTTTTCAAAACGGCGTGGGGGCCGCTGTCCCCCTCTTGGGATACTGACTTAAGCCCTTGGGCCACAGTCTCCCCTGCTCGGAGGTGAAAAGCCAGAGAAAAGCAGATATCTTCCCAAACCGCCGTGTCTTGAGGCCGGTTTGTGACGCTGCCGAAAAACCGTTTGAGCAGCTGCACAGTCTGCCCCAAAGCCCCTGAATCCCGTTTGGTTGACGCGGCCTGCCCCCAGATCCAACCCCTTCTGGTTTCGCGAAAATCCGCAAGGACAAGGCAGACGGAAACAGAGACCATACAAGAGAGGATTGCAGTCATTTTGCGCCACCTGCCGCACAGGCAGATTTCAAACTCTCCTGCAAAGCCAGGGATTTTTCTGGCCCCACTTTATTGCCAAACCATGCGGGAAACCGGGTACCGGTCGCCCCTTTTTCCAGGCTGTAAACTGGGAAAATCGCAATGGAACCGCCTTCTACGCCAACCAAAGACACTTCCCCCACAGCGCGACTGCCGCCGGGCAGTTTTGATTGGTGGACAATGACATCCAGCGCCGAACCTATCCACGTCTCCAAAACTTGCAGCGGCACGCCTTCGTCGGCCATCAACGCCATAGCAGTAAGACGGGCAAGACAGTCTCTGGAGGAATTGGCGTGAACTGTGGAAAGACACCCCTCATGGCCCGTGTTCATGGCCGAAACCAGGTCAAAGGTCTCTTTTCCCCTGCACTCGCCGATCACGATCCTGTCGGGGCGCATCCTTAGGGCGTTTCGTAACAGGTCTCTGACGGAAACCGAACCCTTTCCCTCCAGGTTCTCCGGACGCGTCTCAAGGTAGACCACATGATGTCCCGGGACTCGGATTTCCGATGAGTCTTCTATCACCACGATTCTTTCCGAAACATCGACGGCGTTAGTCAGAACGTTCAACGTTGTGGTCTTGCCGCTGCCACTCCCACCGGAAATCACGATGTCCATCCGCAAGGTGACGCAAGTTTTAAGAAAATCAGCCATGGATTCCGGCAGACTTCCCAGGACCACAAGCTCTTCAAGTTTGGAGTACCTTTCTGGAAAACGTCTGATGGTAAGAACCGGTCCGTTCAATGCTAAGGGTGGCACAACCGCGTTTACCCTGGACCCGTCGGATAACCTGGCGTCCACGTAAGGAGACGATTTGTCCACCCTTCGCCCGACACTGCTCACAACTCTGTTGATGAGATCCAAGACATGCCTTTCGCTGGTGAAACTGGCATCGGTTTTGACTATCAATCCTTTTTTTTCGATAAACACTTCGTGAGGGCCGTTCACCATGATTTCGGTTACCTCGGGATCGTCCAAAAACTCGTCTATCGGGCCCAAACCACACATTTCCTGAACGATCCGTTCCGCAAGATCGCGTCTGGTAAGCCTGCCCACGTAGATATCCCCCGTCACCAACATTTCTGAGACCAAAGCAGTCATCTCCGCTCTTTTCCCCCGAGACATCCTGGCCTCAATCACTTTGTCCGAGTGGTTTTCCAGGATCCTTTCCCGAACGGTTTCGATGACTTCTTCCATAGACCGTTCTTTGGCTTCTCTGAGCAGGCGTCCACCCCTGCCGGGCTCGGACTCCAGTCTCTTGAGAATGCTCACCAGAACAACCCCCCTCTCCTTTTGAACATTTTTGTCCTTTTCTTGCCCTCCCGGGCTTCCGCTACAAGGCCTGGAGAAAGCCGTGATGCAATTTGCCATACCGCTTCAGAAACCTCGCTGCGGGAATTCAAGACTACGGGTTTCCCCTCGTAAATCGACTTTTCGACGGACTTGCGATCATCGGGGATAGTACCGATTAGGTCCACGCCGAGAAATTCCTGGACTTTTGACTGGGGCATGAGAGACTCTTTAGACACCTGGTTAAGAACGGCGCACAGGGTCTCTTGAGCCAGACCAAGCTTTTTCAGAATGTCTACTGCAACTTTGCAACGCTTCAAAGCGGCCACGTCTTGAGTCACTACCACGACCACCTTGGAAGCCGAGTCGATACACTCTCCCACCACATCGCTGGTTATGTCCGGCGGGGTATCAACATAGAGCAAACCCCAGCGCCTGGAAGCCAAACCTAAAAGGCCTCTTACGTGCTCCGGGGTCACCAAGTCGGAAAGCTCGGGGCGTCTCGGACTGCAGATGACGCTCAGCCCGGAAGGCCCGTAATGCTGCACATATTTGTCCAGTCCTTCGGGTCGCACTTCGTTCAGTACGGGTACCAACTCGGTCACTGTGGGGCCACCCGCCAGGTCTAGATGAACTGCCACATCGCCCGAGTACAAATCGAAATCCACCAGACCCGCTTGGCCACGGGTTGCCATGGATGCCGCACAAGCTAAATTGGTGGCCAAGAAAGTTTTCCCCACTCCCCCTTTTGGACTCCAGACGACGACGGTCTGGGAAGTGAGGACACTGGGGGAGTGCGACACAGGCCCTGAGCCCAGCGCGCCTCTGACTTCGGAAAACTCGGTTTCATCAAGAAGCATCAAGGACACCGAAGGGAAAGCGGCTTTGAACCGGGCTACCCAGGCCTGAAAACTCTCGCCTTTGGTGGCAAGTCCTTGTTCTACTGCCACAATATCAACGTGCATACTTGTTAGCATGAATTCGACCAAAGCAAGATCCCTGAAGGAGCCGATTACCCTTGCTCCCGGCCAATTCTGGAGGGCTACTTCCTCCGATGCGGCGCTTCCCGCAATTATCAAAGAGGGGCGCTCGTTCACTGTCCCGAACCTCCCGCTTCAAGATAGCGTTCGTTCCAGCCCACCCAATCCGCTCTGGGAACCAAGGTAAGGTATAAAGTGCCTGTTTCCATGCTGCTTGCCAAAAGCTCGCATTCTTGAGGGTTCATCATGACAAGAGCGCCGTAAAACTCGTTGGAAGACTGGTCCCTGAGCACTTCGACTACAGGCACGCCGGGAAAAACCAACACCTGCCCGTGCGGCGCGCCCCTGGGGGCGCAGATCACGTCCACCCTTTCGCCCCGCTTGAGCAACCCTCCCAAACCCCTGGAGCCGGCAGCGGGTATGAACATCCCTCTGGTTTGACTTGGAAGATCAACTGACAAACCCACTTCCTCGCCTTTGTTGGATACGTGGCCTTTCAGAACTACCTGCCCTGAGCAGAGGCTTGTGCGGCAGTAAGTGCCCACTACTTCAGAAAGGGACGCGAAACTTTGGGATGGCACGGCGCGGACCGGCAGTTCCACTACTCGCACATCCGAAAAAACCACCTTTTGGTACATGTCCACATCCTTGGCCGCCACAACCACGGGACTCGTCCGCAAGAAACCGGTAAGAAGGCGGTAGGACAAAAGGAAGGCTGAGACACCTAAAACTGCCGCCCCCACCAAAGACTTATGTCTGCGCAAAGCCCCTTTCAACATTGCAGTCACCTCGTTTTTCCGGACCGTGCCCGGCGGTGGAAAGCTGCGAAGGGCGCCGGTGGCGTGCTTTGGGAAATGCCCGACCGCCCCTCCCGCCCGGGTCTGATCCACCCCCTTGCCTGGCGCAGAGACGGCCAGAATCACCGGGCACGGCCCCTGGTAAATACTACCAGTGGCAAAATCCTACAATGGGTCCCGAGATTTGTCAACAGGTGTCCCCACATTTGTAAAATATTAGTGCATACTTTGTCCAACCATGCTATACTGGGGGCGCCGGTGGGTTAGGAGAAAGAACAAATGAAAATTCGGTCGAATAGACGGGCCCCGGCGGCGTTTCGAATGCTCCTGCCGGCAACCTGTGCCGCAGTCGCTTTCTTGGCGGTTCACTTTTGGGCCAAAGTCGGGTTGTGCCAAGGAGACCCGTGGTATCAAGACCTGTCCACTCACTGGGCCCGGCCTTATGTGCACGTGTTGTGGCTTGAAAAGGTCTGCGACGGACAGCTTTACTACTACACTGATGACCCTGTGGCATGGTACTACCCCGATTCGGTCTGCACCAGAGCTCAGCTTGTGGTCCTCCTTTGCAAGACTTTTTCCCTGCCTCCGGTGTCCCCCGCTTTGCCTTCTTACCCCGATGTGCCCACAAACTACAAATTCCTGGGGAAACCCGGGTATGCCTGGATAGAAGGCGCGCTTTTGGGGGGAATTGCTTTTGTGCCCAAAGGGCAACCATTTTTCCCGAGCAATGCCATAACCAGGGAAGATGCGGTGGAATTGTTGATTCGCTCTTTGGATCTTGAAGAACTGGCCCAATCCATGTCTGAGGCAGAAGTGCTGTCATTGCTGAAAACTTTTCGGGACTATAACGAAGTCTCTCCGAACAGAAGACATTCCATGGCCTGCGCCATCAAATTCGGCATAATAGACGGTTACACGGATTGGACTATCCGCCCCACAAACTCCATGTTGCGAGGCGAGGCTGCGGCGGTGGTGTATCGCTCGTGTCTGATAAGGGTCGATGCTATCCCCGACGAGTTTTCCCCGGATGGCGATGGCGTGGATGACACAGTGCTGTTTCGTCTGGGCTACTTGCGAAACAGAGGCATAAAAGAATGGCAAATGGTGATTAGGGATTCGGCTGACAAAGAAGTTTACCGGTTTAACCCGTCTTCCGCGCCCGGATATCCCCCAACCGAGCTGGTCTGGGATGGGCACGATTCAAGGGGGTACGCCGTGCCGGAAGGCTCGTATTCTTATCAGGCATGGGTTCTGGACAGAAATAACAACCAGTTCTTTTCGATCAAAAAGCCCCTAAAGATCATAAGGCATTCCCTAAGTGCAAAGATCAGCCCTATTGTCTGTCACGACGGCGACACTCTGACTCTAAACGTATCTACGAGTCCCGAAGCTACACTGGTGAAAGCCGTTTTTGCCGACGGCGTCACCCGAAACCTAATACCCATCCAAGGGAACACACGGTGGAGACTTACCTTAATTGCGGGCCCTTTCCTGCCCCCGGGTTTTCAGGAAGTGATCGTAACCGCCCAATTTCCCAAGGCCATTCGGCAACAAACCATATCATTTACCCACATAAAAAACCTGTGGATCACGCCGTCGTTGTCACCTAACCCTTGCGGGGCCGGACAACCGCTTGGTCTGTCTTCCGGGGCCTCCGATGGAATCACATCCGTGGAAGTCACCCTTTTGGGCGAGTCAGCGTCACTTGCAAAAGACGGTATGGGCCAGTGGCAGGGCAGCATCAAGATACCGGTGACCACGCCGGTAGGGCCGTACCCAGTCATTTTCGTGGGAAAAGACGGAACGGATTCTGTTTCGGAAGAAATAGTCTTGGTGGTCACGGAATCCGCAGCCGTCAACTTGCGGTACATACTTACCCGGTGAGGCGCAGATACGGTCACGCAAATCTCACGCGCAGCCGCTCATTTGCCCTGCTCATCTTCGACCGTTTCCGCGCCGGGCAGTCTTTGCATCGGGGCCATGAGCATCCGGACGTGGGCAAGTGACCCTATAACATCTTTGTAGGGCACTCGTCGGGATTTATCTTTTGGCGACCGGGTAACTAGGGCTTTTTGGAAATAGGAAGATGCTTCCGCGATCTTACCCTGGGAAACGGCTATCTTCCCCGCCCAATACAACCCGTCG
>CAZYEC010000026.1:0-8176 GCA_964646385.1 uncultured Eubacteriales bacterium
GCCAGAGCACAATAGCCCGACTTTGGCCGCCCATTGTGCCGCCACGACACAATAGCCCGACTTCGCGTAGGTTCGCCCCGGCCGTGGAAATCGCCCACAATAACATTTCGTCACACTATATACTTGTGTTGCGAAATACTTTGTGGTATTATACGTTAATAGCATGTAAGTATGATTTCTCATACTTCCCATGATACGGGAATCAAAATTATTCCAACTACAGATCGGAGGGGGGATTCGTTGAGTCACATACTCAGAGAGAAGTTTTGCGGCGCTGCTACGGTTGGGGAAAGGGGCCAGATAGTAATCCCGGCGGAAGCCAGAAAAGAGTACGGACTTGAGATCGGCGACAAAGTCATGGTGTTTTTGGGTCACCGGGGCGGTGGGTTGGTAATCATCAAAGCGACCCAGGTCACGAGGATGCTTTCGGAAACCATAGAGCGGCTGGGCAGGATTGTGGAAGAATCGAAGGAGTCGAAGGAGTCGATAGGCTCCATAGACTCCATAGACTCGACAGGCTCGACGGACTCGTTGAAGAAATCGTCAACCAAGGTCAGGTAGGGAGGGCATCGGGAATTTGGCTATTTTAAGAAGGCTTACGGGTTTTGCTAAGCCGTACTGGAAAGTCTATGTCGGGATTTTGATGATTGTATTTATGATGACCGGGTTTGGGTTGTTGCAGCCCATGCTCACCCGGTGGATAGTGGACCAGGTTTATGCCACCGGTCAGTGGAATCTATTGATTTGGGGTGCCTTGGGAATCGCGGGCATAGCGATACTTGGGGCCGCTTTGGGTTACGTGCAACGCTACGGAATGGCGTGGGCTGGCCAGAAAATCATCTACGATATCCGTAACCGCCTTTACGAGCATCTCCAGCAGTTGTCTTTCAGCTTCTACGATCAAGCCCAAACAGGGCAGCTCATGTCCCGGGTAACGGCCGACGTGGAGCAGACCCGGCGGTTCCTGTCCATGCAGCTAATCTCGATCGTATCGGCGGCTGTGAGGTTTTTGTCTGCCTTCGCCCTCATGTTGAGCCTCAACTGGCAGTTAACCTTGGTGGCCATGATTCCCGTTCCACTTTTGGTGTGGCGGGCGCAGGTTTATTCCACGGTCATCAGGCCCCGGTTTTGGGCCATTCAGCAGTTGTTGGGCGTGATGACGGCAACTTTGCAAGAAAATATCACGGGTCAGCGCGTGGTAAAGTCGTTTTCCAGAAAAGAACACGAGATGGAAAAGTTCGAAAGAGATAATATGGCATATCTCGAGAAGAACGTCGAGACTGTGCGGGCGTCGGCCCTCAACCAATCCGTCATGACGTTACTTACCGAAACATGTCTCGGCCTAATTCTATTTTGGGGCGGTCGCCAGGCTATCAGAGGGGAGCTATCGGTGGGGACCCTCATAGCTTTCAACACTTTGATGCTTCAAACTTTGCAGCAAGTCAGGATGCTTGGGATGTGGGTCAGCGGAGCTCAGCGCACAATAGCCTCCGGGGAAAGGATTTACGAGATTCTAGACACCGAGGCCGACGTCAAAGATAAGCCCGGCGCACAACCCATAGGCCAGATCAAAGGCCAGGTGACTTTCGAAGGAACCGGATTTGCCTACGATGGCGAGAACCTTGTTATCGAAGACATCAACTTGGACGTAAGGCCCGGCGAGACCATTGCGGTCCTGGGGGGGACCGGTTCGGGCAAAACCACTCTGATTAACCTCATCCCCAGGTTCTATGACGTGACCAAAGGAAGGATACTCGTGGACGGCCGGGATATCAGGGATGCGACTTTGGAGAGTCTGAGGCGCCAGATAGGTGTTGTTACTCAGGAGACGTTTTTGTTCTCGGCCTCTTTGAGGGACAATATCGCCTACGGACATCCTTCGGCCACTGACGCGGAAATTGCCGCAGCCGCAAAAGCCGCTCATATAAGCGATTTTATCGACACCTTACCCAACGGGTACGACACCATAATCGGCGAACGCGGGGTCGGTTTGTCGGGTGGACAGAAGCAAAGAGTGGCCATTGCCAGGGCACTTCTGATGGATGCCAGAATCCTGCTTTTGGACGAATCCACGTCTAGCGTTGACGTAGATACCGAAATGCGCATTCAGGAGGCATTCAGTAGGCTTTTGAAAGATAGAACTTCTTTTATTATCGCCCAGAGATTGTCCACCATAAGAGACGCCGACAGGATTATCGTTTTGGATAAAGGTAAGATTGGGGAAATAGGTACCCACGAGGAACTTTTGGAAAAGGGCGGTATCTATACTGCCATTTACGATTTGCAGTTTAGGGGACAAGAGAGAGATGAATTTGTGCGGGAAGTTGCTTTGGCTGAAGGCGGTGGTCACTGATGGGTATGCGCGGACGCGGATTGGATATAGGATCAATTGATTTTAAAGACCTCAACTTTTCACACTTGAAAAGAACTAAGGAATTCTTGCTGCCGTTTATTAAGCAGTTGGGTCTTGCCATGCTTTTGGTGGGGGCCATCGCGTTTTTGGGGCTTCAGGGACCAATCATCATAGGCAAGGTTTTGGACATTATTCCTACAGGTGACTGGAACGGATTGTACACTTTGGTGGGCCTGTACTTCGGAATTCAGGTGGTGCTGACGGCGCTTCGTTACTCCCAGACGTATCTGATGTCCTGGACGGGCCAGCAAATGCTGTACAACATAAGGAAAACGTTGTTCGGCCATTTGCAGGATTTGGGGTTGGACTTTTACGACAGCCTCGAGGCCGGGCGCGTCATGTCTAGGGTCACCAACGACGTGGAGTCCATCAACTATCTTTTGGCAGGCGGCTCTTTGAGCCTGATTTCAGACTTGGTCACGATTTTCGGCATCGTCTACTACATGATTCAAAGGAACGTTCGTCTGGCTATGGTGACGTTCATCACAGTGCCGCTGCTGTTTGTCACCGTGTTTTTCCTGCGTCTCAGGATGACCCGGGCTTACCACCAGATGCGGCGCAGGTTGGCCGATATCACAGCCAATCTTCAGGAGTCCATATCTGGCATGCGGATTACCCAGGCTTTTTCCCGGGAAAACGTTAACGCCGACAGGTTCGAAAGCACGAACCAGGAAAACTTTCAGGCCCAGATGGACGCAGCAAAACTGCAGGCTGTGTTTTTCCCCATAGTGGACATCATAGGTTCTTTGGGAATAGCCCTGGTCTACTATTACGGGGGCCTTCGAATGTCTTGGGGGGACACTTTGGTCACGGTCGGCACCGTCACCATGTTCGTCAACTACGTGAACCGGTTCTTCTGGCCCATCAGAAACCTGGTGGACATTTGGAATCAGGTTCTACAGGCTGCCGTTTCGGCAGAACGAGTTTTCGAGATCATGGACACAGAACCCAACGTGAGCGACAAACCCGACGCGGTGGATTTGGAACATCTTGAGGGCCACGTTGAGTTCAAGGATGTGACTTTTGGCTACGATTCGGATCTTCCGGTTCTGCATTCGGTGAACGTCGAGGCCAAACCCGACGAGACGATCGCTTTTGTCGGCGCCACGGGGGCGGGTAAGTCGTCCATGATAAACTTGCTCAGCCGGTTCTACGATGTGCAGGGCGGGGAAATACTCGTGGACGGCAAAAACGTCAAGGATGTCACTCTGCATTCCCTGCGCTCCAATTTGGGCATTGTCCTTCAGGATACGGTGATCTTCTCCGGCACTATAAGGGACAACATCCGTTATGGGCGTCTTAAGGCTACCGATGAAGAAGTGGAAGGAGCGGCCAAGATTGTAGGCGCCCACGAATTCATAATGAGGCTGCCCGACAAGTACGAAACGGAAGTTCGGGAACGGGGAAGCCGTCTGTCAGTGGGGCAGCGACAGCTGTTGTCCTTTGCCAGGGCACTTTTGGCGAACCCCCGGATACTCATTTTGGACGAAGCAACGTCGTCCGTTGACGCCTACACGGAACTCCAGATCCAAAAGGCTCTGGAGCAGCTGTTCCAGGGCAGGACTTCCATCGTCATAGCCCACAGACTGTCGACCATCAGAAACGCCGACCGGATCTATGTTATCGACTTGGGGGTCATCAAAGAAGTGGGTTCTCACGAAGAACTCATCGCCAAAGACGGGTTGTACAGGTCCTTGTACGAAAAGCAGTTCACAGGGGCACCCGTGAAGACGGCATAGGTGGTTGGCCTGGGTGACAGATGGCAGTATAGGTGGTGGAGAGGGCCCAAAATGGGCCCCGTCCATGGTCAGTTAACTTGAAGGGCATCGCCCATGGTAAGGTTTTTCGCTAATAGGTCCTGTCCATGGTGGAGAGGGCCCAAAATGGGCCCCGTCCATGGTCAGGTAACTTGAAGGGCATCGCCCATGGTAAGGTTTTTCGCCAACAGGCACCGTCCATGGTGGAAAGGGCCCAAAATGGGCCCCGTCCATGGTCAGGTAACTTGAAGGGCATCGCCCATGGTCAGGTTTTTCGCCAACAGGCACCGTCCATGGTGAGGAGAGCTCAAAATAGGCCCTGCCCATGGTCAGTTAACTTGAAGGGCCCTGCCCATGGTCAGGTTTTTCGCCAACAGGCACCGTCCATGGTGAAGAGGGCCCAAAATGGGCCCTGTCCATGGTCAGTCAATTTAACACACTACGCCCATCTCCAGGTTGGCGGCGCACAGGCACCGTCCATGGTCAGTTAGTCATCTTGCAGAAGTATCCGACAAAGAAATCTGCCCGGGTTCTTGGCCGTCAGTCTGCATCTGGAAGCGGAGTTCCACCTTGAACTGGTCGCCATCGATCATGATGCGAAAACGGCCACCGCAGACTTCTGTAAAACCCTTGGCTATGGACAGCCCCAGGCCCGAACCTTCAGTGCTTCGGGAGCGATCACCCCTGGAAAAACGCTGCAGCACTTCGTCTTGGTCAAAGTTCATTTCATAGTTGGCCGTGTTCTTGATTGTGAGGACTGCTTCCGAAAGGGCGGCTTCGGGATCGCGCACCGCAAGCTCAACGAACACGCGCGATCCTGGAAGGGAGTATTTCAAGGCATTTGAGATGAGGTTTTGCAATACACGGTGCAGTTTCTTGCCGTCGCTCACGATGCTGATCGACCTGTCGGCCAGGCTGACCCTAAAGCCGAGGCCGGAAGCCTGAATCCTTTCATCCATGTCGGCCAGGGCCTGTTGGACGAGTCGTTTCAAATCGAGTCGCTCCATGTCCAAAACGATGGTATCGCTGGTGGCTTTGGCGAGTTCGAACAGGTCTTGAATAAGGTTTTGAAGCCGTTTTGTCTTCTGGGCAAGGACAGACACGTAATCGCCCACGTGCGGGGGCAGCCCTTCTTCTTTGGCCAGCAGCTCCACATAACTTACCATGGAAGTGAGGGGTGTCTTCAGATCGTGGGACACGTTGGTGACAAGGTCTACCTTCATGCGTTCAGATTTTACCCTTTCGTTCACTGCCAGGCTCATGCCTTCTTGAATCGAGTTCAGATTGAGGGCAGCCTCATGCATGTCAGAGTCCTGCGGCAGGATCAGGCGGGTTTCTATATCACCGCCTTTTACGGCTCCGATGTGGTCGACCATGGCGCCAATGTCCCCCACCGTCATTCTGTAAACCCTCAGGTAGCGGTACAAAGAATAAAGGGTGATGCCCAAAAGCGTGAATATCACCAAACCGAAAAAGGCGCTTCTTCGGCGGCCGTAACCTATCCTCAAAGAGAACTGGGCTAGGATCGACAAACCCAAAACAAACACGACCAGTCCTGCCAAAATGTACGACCTCAAAAGCATCTTCTTCTGCCAAGGGTGTTTTCTTTCGTAATCCCTGTAGCGATCGACCGCGAAACTGTACAGGTTGTGCGTGAAGAAATGCATCCTGTTGTGTCGTAAATCCAAGAGGGTGATATATCCCCAGAACGCGGTGATTGTCAGGACCGCAAAGGCCACTGCCGCCGAGGGAATGTCAACAAGCCAGCTTGTTCGACCTACAGTGAGAGAAACCGTGTAACTCAAACCGCCGACCAGAATCAGCACCAACAGACCAACTATGGCTTTGGCTTCAAGCCTCACTGTCCGGAGTTTTGCCGCAATTTGCTTGCTAAAAGCCTGCCGGTCCCGGCGAAAAACCAGGCCCACCGAGAAAAGGGCGAGCCCCAGGGTGCAAACGCCTGCAAAAACAAGCCCCCCTATATGAAGCCTGCGTGCTTCCAAATAATAGGGTGAATCGGCATAGGGATTTGGCACCAAGACATCTTTTACAGCAAGAAAAACACGAGATGTTTCCAAAGACCCTTCCTCGTCCTGGAGGGAGGGTTCACCGGGCAGCTTGGGGTCCGTGGGAATCAGCCCCCGGTAACCGCTGTCGAGCCGGGCAGTGTCGACGAACGCTCCCCTGTCAAATACGCTGACCTCTTTGCCGTCAAAATACCAGTAATAGTCGTAACCTGGAGGTAGTTCCGGCAGGCCGTCATGAGCCGTAATTCCGTCCTGCCCGCCGTTTGTAAGCGTTTCCGGACTGCCTCCCTGGGCATCCTCAGCCAGGTTCCCGAACATGTTTTCCATGATTAAGTCGCCGGCCTCGTTGGCGGCATAATACCTAATGTTGTCGCCTTCGGTGTCCAGAAGAATGTTTGTGTAGTCCTGAAGTGAAATGTCCCGGGTGGGCGCCGGGGATTGTATGACCCGCCCAAAAGGCACCATGATTCCAAGTCCTTGCAGGCGGCCGTCGAAATACAAGTAAGGATCCCCCGAATCGTCTTCAGGCGACTGAGTAGTGGCCATGAGCAGCCCGAAATACAGCGCAGTTTGTTCTCTAAAAGGGCGGCTCGACTTATAGTCGGCGACAAGGGCTCTTAGGTTGCGCCATTCACCGCCGGTGTAGACAAGTCCAACCCAAGTGGCCCACACACAGGAACCCAACAAGGTCAGGCCCACCAGGAAGCTGAGCCAGGCCAAAAAAGGCTTACATTTTCTCAATCTTGTATCCAATGCCCCATACCACCTTGAGGTATTTTGGCTCGCTTGGGTTTATCTCGATTTTCTCCCTGATGCGGCGGATGTGGACCATGACTGTGTTTTCGGCTCGATACGCCGGTTGCTCCCACACGCGTTCGTAAATCTCTTCGGCGGGAAAAACGCGCCCAGGTGTACGGATGAGCAGTTCCACGATCTTGGTCTCGGTAGCCGTGAGCCTCACGGGTTCGCCATCCACCGAGAGAATTTTGCTGTCGGCATCAAACACCAGGCCCCCGGACCTGAGCAAGCCGGGTCTGCCGGAATTGACGTCGCCCAGGGTCATGTAACGTCGCAACTGGGATCTGACTCTTGCCACGAGTTCGGCCCCGTTGAAAGGTTTGGTGACGTAGTCGTCGGCACCCATGGAAAGGCCCAGAATCTTGTCGGAATCCTCGGATTTGGCGGACAGGATGATGATGGGGATGTTCCGTTCATCGCGAATTTTGAGCATGGCAGACAGGCCATCCAGTTTTGGCATCATTATGTCCAGCAGGATTAAGTGCACCTCAGTTGTGGCCACGATGTCCAGGGCTTGCAGGCCGTCGTAAGCCTTCAATGGGCAGTAGCCTGCCTTTTCCAGGTTGATGGCGATGGCGTTTACTATCTCTCTGTCATCGTCCACAACGAGCACCCGGTACTTCTTTGAACGGTCGTGGGAATTTCTATGCGCTTGGTGCAGTCCGGCCGTTTGCGTTGTCTTCTGTTTGTTGATTTCAGCTTCTTGTTCAGCCCTTCGTTCATGCCGCTGTATCATTGATCCCCTTGCCTGTGCCGCGAACGGGACTTCCCGGTCCCGTACCACTTTGCCCTGCACTTCCTTCACCTGCTTTCCTCCCTGCACCGGTAACCCAAATAACCCCAGTAACCCGTGTGCTTCGGTCTACAACCCTACTAAACCCTTCGAGCCTGCCCCAACCTTAAGGGACGGTGTTTACGAAAATCTCTACATTCTTCTTAAGAATACCTTACAAGTGTGAAGGGAGTCCTGCTTGCTGTGCCCCGGCACCCCGGGTTTGGCATGAGGAAGTATTGGTTATGGTATGATTTGGGTAATCACATTGTCGGGAGCGTATGGAGGTGCCCACAAAAAGCGGGACTCGGTGCACACAGCAAGAGAGGTATGCGAAACTTCTGGAAACAGAGCTGAGCAGGTTTGTGAAGAGACTTCGATCCTTGGGGGCTTGCAAGATAATTCTGTT
>CAZYEC010000026.1:8276-21517 GCA_964646385.1 uncultured Eubacteriales bacterium
TGAGCAGGTTTGTGAAGAGACTTCGATCCTTGGGGGCTTGCAAGATAATTCTGTTCGTGGTCATTCAAACCTCCCTTCCTTTTGTTGAACGTACTGCATGGCTTTACGCTGAATTGGCCCCCAGGGTGGCTTGTGATATTCTGGCGTACACACCTGAGGAATGGGAGATCATGCAAGAGCGGCCCTTTGTTAGGGACGCTCTGCCCAAAGGGGTGGTCCTGTATGAGAAGGAGCGCGCGTGAGGAAGGGAAAAGATGGTTGGACCAGGGTTTTTATTTCTGCAGCTTAGGCCCGGCAATCTTCACGTAACGGATTATCTGTTCAGGCGGGTCCTCAAGCGTAACTCCTATGTAGGAGTCATCCAGGTACACGGCATGGGTTACAAATTCGATTTGATTCACTCCGTACGCCGCCAACCAAAGCGTTGTTTCCAATTTGTCTTCCGGCGGATACCACAGAATTATTCTTATCCGGTGGCCTTTGCTGTAACTAATTGCGGGTTCGTTGCGGAATCTGGCAACAGGCACCCCTTCTGAACCGGCTCCGGTGGCTTTTTCTAAAGACTCCAGCAGGGAATTGAGCATGTTGCCAGACTGCATGAGTTCCAACGGCTTGTAGTCCCGGGTGGTGATAGGGATATCTTTGGCTTCTATGCTGAAAAAGGTAGGTTGTTTGGAGAAACAGGCTTCGGTTATAAAAGGTAACTCCGTGCGGTCCCGGGTGTCTTTGGTTGCCTGCCCAGACTGGTCTCGCTCGGCGTGGCCGTCAATTGTGGCCCAGGGTGGGGCATTCACATCCGGGAAAGAAATCCGGACGCGCCCGCTCCTGTCAATCAGATTAGAGGGAATTTTGTCGGTTTCCACCGGGGAACAGGGCTCTTGGCCAAGCAACACGTTGCCCAAAGGTTTAGTGGACAGAATGGTCACGTTTGTTCCGGTTCCAAACTCTTCTACAATGCTGACCGGGTACAAAAGGACCGCACGGTTTCCCATGATGAACCCCACAACCAATACAAGTGCAAGCGCCGCCAAAGAACCTATGTTCAGAAACTGGATTTTCCTTGGAATCACGGGCCCCGGGAATTCGTTTGCAGAAAAAAAGCAGCCGGCTGCAACCCCAATGCAAAGAGGGGCAGCGATGCTTTCAAGCGTGATTTCCGACCAACTTGCCCCGATCCACAACAATCCAGGAATGAGAGGCGTAAGGTAAAGCCCCCCCATGAGCCACGAAACGATTGCAGGTAAGGGCAGGTCTTTTCTGGTTTGGGAAATGCAGAACCGTTCTAACAGAACTGCCAGCAGAAGTCCTGCAGTGGCAATTGCGGATGCAAACAGCATGGGGGATCCCGCAAAACCCATTCCGGCGCATAAACCTCCCATGATAGCCAAGCCCCAAATTCCGCCCGAAGTGGAGGCAGCAGCTTTGCTTCCGGCCATCATGGCCCCGGCCCGGACCTTAAGATTTGCTATGCGGGAACGGACGGCCCAAATTCGGAGGAAAGCCGCTGTTATAATCAAGAAAAACATGAGGAAGAAAGTGAGGGCCGGTGTTTTGTGGCGCACCCAAGGAACATACTTCGCCAAAGGACTTCGAAAACACAAGAAGCGAATAGATTGGGCAAGCAGGGATGCAACCAGGGCTCCCGCCACCCACCCCAAAGCGCTTTTGTCTTCCAACAGCGCCGAATTCAAAGAGACGGCCAATGCTGCGGCGATACCCGCACCCACTCCAATATAGGCCAAAAACTTTGATTCCACTAAGTATGTCTTGCCCCGCAAAACCGTGGCGGTGGTTTGGCCGTAGGCGGGCGAGTGGGGTCCGTCCGAGAGGCCCAAGCCCTGTTCTCCCATTGCGTTTGCGTCACTTTCTTCAAGTGAGGTGAAACCGGTCCCCCGGGCGATAGTCAGGAGGGCATCCACCAGCTTCCCGGCGCGTGTTTCCGGCACGGAAGCCTCGGAAACTGCGCTTTGGCCGGAGCTGCCTGCCCTAAAATGGTTGGCGGTGGGAAGTCCCAAAGTAACGGTGGGTGCGATTGCCCCAATTATGGCGCCTTCACCCAAGAAAGTGCCGTCGTCCAAAGAAATCTCTGCCGCGCCCGGCTCGGGGCCCTTTGTGGCCGCCTGAAGCCAGGCCGCCCGGTTGCGTCCTCCCGCCAAAAACGCGTCGGGGAAATCTGGCTTCAAGGCAGCCAGAATGTTTTCCACCGCAATAACGGGGGCAGAGGGATGGGGAACAACGGGCAACGGTTCGTGTGAAAAGAGGTCGCCCAAAACAACGACGCCGCCGACTCTGTAGTCATTTTCTGTCAGGTTTTCAACAAGTGCTTGCATTCCAACGCCCAACTGGTGATGCCCTGAAACGAAAGCGACCGCCACGGTTGGTTCCTTGGGTTCGGCACCGGGCTGTGTGGCCACTGCCGAAAGCCCGGCGGTCATTTCGCGGGAAACGTTTGCCGGCACGATGCTGGACCCGACAGGCTCGCCTGAGAAGACGTCGATGTTCAGCCGGCGGCAAAACTCCATCAGGACGGCGCAGGATTTTGCGGTGAAGGAACGGTTTTCAGACAATTGATTTTCGACCCACAACACATCATAAGGGGCCACGACCAGGAGCTCGATGATGCGCCCGGGTTCCTCTTTGTTGAACGCCAACAGGTTTTCCCCTTGGGCCCTCAAAAAGGTGGTCCGATTGGTTTCTTTTGAGTAGGTTTGCGCCAGTGCGGCATATCCTTGAATCTCCGGGAACCATCCGTAATCCTGGAGCAGATTGTTCACGTGCCAGAGGAAGTGGTTGCTCTCGGGGGAACCCGTCAGCCTATGGGGGTAAGCTTCCGGGTCAAAGTCGAAATTCGCCAGACTACGGAAATTTTGGACATCGGGAAAAGCCGGGGGGCTCGGTTGTTTGTGATTTGCCCGGGCGGGAACGGTCAATATCAGTACCAGTAAAGCGGTCCACAAGAAAATCAAAGGGAGGCGCCCAGGGCTGCGATTTCTCACAAAGTTCACTCCCCCGCAAATCTATTCTGATAGCTGCGGTCAGGAATAGACCGCGGCGGATGAATCCCACACCCGGCCTGAACCTCGCGGCCCGGCCTTGCCATAGTTCATCAGTTCATCGCAGACCGGCTGCTACCGGTCTTTCTTCAACAAGGCGCTGATCGTCGTCCATGCCCTGTGAATCCCCGCAGATAAACCCAAGAGCAACCCAATAGGGGCGAAAAAGGTCTTCCCGCTGCGGCGGTCCAGGAACACCCCCAGGTACAACCCGGCCAATGTGATGGCTATCATGGAAAAGCCCAGCCCAAAGAGCGTGCCTGCGTGTCTTCTTCTCATGTTTCACCCGCCCAAGAGGTTCACAACGAGGTTCTTACGTCCATTCACCGCAGGGCCCCGGGAATCCTTCGTAGGGGCCTTTGCGAGCGCCCCGCTGTATTTTGCCACTAATTTTCCCTTGTGCCACGGGCGCAGATTTGCGATAGAGTTGTAATGAGTTTCACGGCCGATCGCTACCGGGACGGTCCCAAGGTTGAAGAACTGCCGCAAGATTGGAGATGTGAGCCATGCCTTCGATGCCGGACAGTTTTGGCGGCCTCAATGTTGCGGTTGTGGGGTTGGGCAAATCCAACAGGGCTCTATCCCGCTATTTGCTAAGAGAAGGCGCCGCGCTGACTTGTTTTGACCGAAAAACGGAATCGGAATTGGGCGAAGCCTATTTGGAACTGCATTCCATGGGGGCTTCTTTCAGCCTCGGGAAAAACTACCTCGCGCCTTTACCTTCATCAAAGTATAGATGGTTGTTTCTTACCCCGGGCATGAAGAAAAACCTGCCTGAGATAACCGCAGCAAAGCAGGGCGGGGCCGAAATTTCCGGGGAAATAGCGTTGTTCATGGACAGGTGCAGGGGCAAAATCTGCGGCATAACGGGCAGCGCAGGCAAGACTACGACATCGACTTTGACCGGCCTCATGTTGAAAGAGAGTCTGCCGGGAGCGCAGGTGTACGTGGGGGGCAACATCGGTTCAGTCCTCATCGGGCAGGTTGACGCGATTCCTAAGGAGGCACTGGTGGTGTTGGAACTGTCCAGTTTTCAACTGGAGCTGATGCACAAGAGTCCATCTGTGGCCGCTCTATTGAACCTTCGCCCCAACCACTTGGATGTTCACGATTCTTTCGAAGATTATGTGGAGGCGAAACAAAGAATCTTTCAGTCTCAAAATCCGGGAGACTGGTGTTTTCTAAACGCCGATGATCCGACAACTGCCGGGTTTGAGACTATATGTCCGGGAAATGTTGGCCGGTTTTCGGTAGAAAGTTCGCCCGGCCGTAAGACAGGGAACGGGACGTATGCCTGGCTTGAAAAAGAAGACCTCAAAGTGCGGATTTTAGACCCCGGTTCCGGTGGCCCAGGCCAAACTGCCGGGGCTTTGGCTGAAACAGTGACTGTCGCTTCACTCCGGGACTTTCTGGTACCCGGGAAGCACAACGTTTCAAATGCTTTGGCGGCAAGCCTGATGTCTCTTTTGTTGGGAGGAAACGCTGCAGGGATCAGGAAGGCGATTCGCTCTTTCCCTGGGGTGGAACACAGGATCGAATTCGTGCGCGAAGTAAGGGGGGTCAAATATTACAATGACTCCATAGCCACTTCCCCGGATAGAACAGAAGCTTTCATGGAGGCGGTTCCGGGTCCCCTGGCACTCATTTTAGGCGGGTACGACAAAGGGCTTCCTTTTGACGGGCTTGGCGGGAAAATCGCGGAACGCAGCGACGTGACAGTAATCACTTTAGGGAAAACCGCCTCGCTTATCGAAGATGCCATAAAGAAAGCGGCGGAAATAAAGGAGGCCGAAACCCGGGTTCACGAGATCCCGCGCATCATCAGGGTTTCGGGTTTGGAGGAGGCCGTGGAAGCGGCTGCGTCGGTGGCAGGTCCCGGCTGGTCCGTGGCCTTGTCTCCCGCTTGCGCCAGTTACGACATGTTTGCCAACTTTGAGGTGAGGGGCCGGGTATTCAAACAAATCGTGGGAAAGTTGAGATGAGAACGGTGGGATTAAGTCCTGAGGAAGTACATGATATGCTGGCCCCGCTGTACCCGGGAGTCCGGTCGCGGTTACTGGAATCCAGCAGGGGTAACCCGGTCGACACCTTGGTGGCCACAATATTGTCGCAAGCAACCAACGATAACCTGAGCTCCCAGGCGTTCCAGAGTTTGAAAGAGACTTTTTCCGGCTGGGATGAGGTTCTGGAAGGGAGCACCGGCCTCGTTGAAAATGTGCTGCAAGTTGGGGGGCTTCACAGGGAGAAGACTGCTTATATAAAAGCGGCGCTGTCTAAAATCAAAGAAGATTTCGGCAGCGTGACCCTTGATCCGCTATTGGACAGAAGTTTCGACGAGTGCTTCAAATACCTTACTTCTCTCAAAGGGGTTGGGCCCAAGACCGCCGCTTGTGTCCTGGCTTTCGGAATGGGCAAACCGGCGTTTCCAGTCGATACTCACGTGCTTCGCATTGCCAGGCGTTTGGGGATGGTGCCCTTAAAGACACCTGCCGCCAAAGCCCAACACATTTTGGAAAAGGTCACCCCCGAACATCTGAAAATGCCCCTTCACCTCATGCTGATAGAACACGGAAGGCAAGTGTGTTCGGCGGCAAAACCCAAATGCCACTCGTGCCCTTTTTCGGGCTTGTGTGAGGAAAGGCGCCGGCGCGAGACCGGGGCCTGATCTGGTTCGGAACCTTAGGGCTTTCGCAACGGGATGGCGGCCAGTTTACGGTCTTTGTGTCTGAAGGGTTTTCCGCCAGTATCAAGAATTCAAGAATGGAGATCTTTCCCCCGGGGAGGGAGGTTTTGCCATGAAAGACCTGATGCAACTGGCATTGGGAACCGCCAAAAAAGCAGGCGCCCAATACTGCGATGTCAGGTACATACGATCAGAATCCCAAAGAATAGTCACCAGAAACGGGCACGTGCAGTCGATAGCCCTGGATGACGACTCGGGTTTTGGAGTGAGGGTTCTGGCAGGAGGGGCTTGGGGTTTCGCTTCGTCGGGCAGCGAGGCGCAATCTGAAATCGCAAAGGTCGCCCAAGAAGCCGTACTCATAGCCAAGGCCTCGGCTCGGAGCCTTGAGGCCCCGGTGTCTCTTTCTCCCGTGGAACCCGTTGTGGACCGGTGGAGCGCTGTTCCCAAAATAGACCCCTTTGAGGTCAAAATTGAAGACAAGGTTGAAACGCTTTTGACGGCAGAGGAGTTGATGAGAAAATCGGCCCCCGTCAGTTTCACCCACGGCTCTCTTGCCTTTTACAAAGAGGACAAGCACTTCATGTCAAGCGAAGGCTCCGACGTTCGCCAAACCCTTACTCAAAGCGGCGGTGTCATAGGGGCCGCGGCACGAGACGAAAAAGACTTTCAAATCCGTTCTTACCCTGCTCAATTCGGCGGCGATTTTGCGTTGGCCGGCTGGGAACATATCGAGAATCTGGATTTCGGCGGCAACGCACAAAGGGTGGCAAGAGAAGCGTGGGAATTGCTCAAAGCCCCCCAATGCCCGTGCGGAAGTTACGATTTGATTTTGGAAGGGTCCCAGCTCGGTTTGCAGATTCATGAGTCTTGTGGGCACCCCATTGAACTGGACAGAGTCTTGGGCATGGAAGCGGGCATGGTGGGCACATCCTTTTTGACCCCGGAAAAGAAGGGTGCTTTTCGATACGGGTCCCCTTCGGTGAACATCGTTGCCGACGCCACTATTCCCGGGGCCAACGGCAGTTTCGGTTACGATGACGACGGTGTGCCCGGCGGCCGGTTCGACATAGTCAAAGAAGGGATATTTGAAGAGTATCTGACTTCCAGAGAGACCGCTGCAACTCTGGGGGGCGTTTCCAACGGGACCAACCGGGCTACCGGCTGGAACAGGATCCCTTTGGTCAGGATGACGAACATCAGCATTGTCCCCGGCGACTTCACTTTGGACGAGATAATCCAAGATACCAAACGGGGCATCTACATGGATTTGAACCGCAGTTATTCCATCGATGACAGGCGGTTCAACTTCCAGTTTGGGACCGAACTGGGTTATGAGATCGAGGATGGATCCGTTACTCGCGTGGTCAAGAACCCCACTTACACCGGCAATACCCCGGAGTTTTGGAATTCGTGCGATGCTGTGGCGGGGGAAAGCGAGTGGAAGGTGTGGGGTATTCCCAACTGTGGAAAAGGTGAACCGGGACAGCCCATCAGAGTGGGGCACGGGGCCGCCCCCGCCAGGTTCAGAAACGTGAGGGTAGGTGTTGGGAAATGGTAGGGAAAGAAAGAATCTTGGAGGTTTTGGAGGGGGCGCTTAAGACCTGTCACGGGGATCAGGCCGAAGCCAGGATAGTTGCCCACGACAATTATCTGACCAGGTATGCCAATTCGACAATACACCAAAACGTCTCAGAAGCCTCCGCACGCCTGTCTTTAAGAGTCTATGTAGGGAAGAGGATGGGCCAAGCCGGGACCAACGACCTATCGTCCGAATCCATTGCGAGAACCGCCCGGCGTGCCCTAAGCATCGCCCGGTTGTCCCCGGAAAATCCCGAGTTTGTGTCTTTGCCGGGGCCCAGGGAGATCCCCCGGGTGGATAGTCATTTCGAATCCACGGCTTTAGCGGATCCGGATCTTCGGGCAGACAACGTGCTTGCCGTCATAGGGGCGGCAAAGGACGAAGGATTCCGTGCCGCAGGCTTCCACAGCACTTCCACCAAGGAAATCGGCGTGGCCAACAGCTTGGGGGTAAGGGCTTACGGCAAATCTACCGGAGCCCGGCTCACTTGCGTCATCCTTTCCGACGAGGGTTCGGGATACGCCGAAGCCTCTCATAGGGATGTCACGCAAATAGACCCCCAAACCGTCGCTCAAGAGGCCATCTTGCGGTGTGCATTGAACAAGGACCAAGAATCCGTTGAGCCCGGCGAGTACACAGTGCTGCTGGAACCTTATGCTGCGGGGGAGCTGGTGTCAGTTCTGGCTAACCTGGGGTTTTCCGCCAGATCCTACCAGGACGGGCAGTCGTTTTTGTCGGGCAACATGGGAGCGCAGGTCATGTCGCCTGCCGTTACCATCTGGGACGACGGATTGGACCCCGCCGGAGCGCCTTTCCCTTTTGACGCTGAGGGCCAGCCAAAATCCAAAGTACCCCTTATCGAAAAGGGCAGGGGGGTGGGTGTGGTCTACGACTCTTTCACGGCGTTTCGGGGGGGGCTGAAGGAATCCACGGGTCATGCCGGAGGGTACGGGCCTTCACCTGCCAACCTGTTTGTGGCACCGGGCGCTCGCAGCAAAACGGAATTGATGGGAAGGGTGTCCAAAGGCCTGCTTGTTACTAGGTTTCACTATGTAAGGGCAGTGCACAGCCAAAAAACAGTCATCACGGGCATGACAAGGGACGGTACATTCCTAATCCGCAACGGTAAGGTCGCCTGCGCCGTGAAGAACCTTCGTTTCACCCAGAGTGTGGTGAGCAGTTTGGCGACTGTTTTGGAGTTTTCCAAAGAGAGACGTTTGTTGGGCATTGATCGTGCAGTGTTGACTCCGGCAATGTTGTTGGAAAAATTCAATTTTACAGGCCGTGCAGACCACTAGAAACCCCACCGGCTCGGGGTGTCAAAGAGCTGTCGCTTGCATCTGCTATGGCCTGCAACAGGTAAAATACTTGTATGTGGGTTATTCTTGGTCAGGTTTGGTCCGTTCTTTTGGGGTCTTTGGTGAGCGTTGGGTGCGGAGGGCTCTGGCTTGATCAATGTCGTATTCGGGTTCATCTTTTAGCTCTTTTCCGCAGTGGGGGCACGGCCATTTGTCGTAGTGAGTTGCGGCGCTGTATGAGATCTCAAAACAGGACGGGCAAAATTTCCAAGGCACGGGGTTCACCTACCTTAAACCGAGTAAAACTCATTGATCCTATCTTACACGAAATGCCGGCGACAAACATATGGGGAGGCAAAAATTGGCATGAATTTCTCCCATCTTCACGTACATACCGAATACAGCCTCCTTGACGGGGCGTGCCGAATCAAAGACTTGTGCTCTATGGCCAGGGGCATGGGTATGACATCCCTGGCGATTACGGATCACGGAGCCATGTACGGGGTTGTGGCGTTCCAAGAGGCTTGCGAGGCCAACGGGATACGCCCCATTTTTGGCTGCGAGGTCTATGTGGCCAGATCCTCCAGGCTGACAAAAACAGAGGGAACCCAAGACAAACCCTATCACTTGGTGCTTCTGGCAGAAAACGACCGGGGATATAAAAACTTGCTTCGAATCGTTTCAAAGGGTTTCTTGGAGGGCTTTTACTACAGGCCAAGGGTTGATCTGGATGTTTTGTCGGAGAATTCCGGGGGAATTTTGGCCCTGACCGCATGTATTGAAGGCGAAGTGCCCTACCATTTGTCTCAGGGGCACGACAGGAAAGCCCGGGAAAGCCTCCAACGGTATGCAGACATTTTTGGAAAAGACAACGTGTATCTGGAAGTCATGAGAAACGGCGTGCAGGGGCAGGAGGCCATCAACCAAAAGATAGCAGATCTATCTCGCAAATCGGGGATTCCTTTGGTGGCCACCAACGATTGCCACTATTTGAAGCAAGAAGACGCGAAATACCACGATGTGCTGCTTGCAATACAAACGGGGACGACTTTGCACGATCCCAAGCGCCTTCGTTTCAGCGGAAATGGTTTTTACCTGCGTTCGGGCCAAGAGATGTGTGAGATTTTTGTGGATATGCCCCAAGCCTTGCGGAATACGGAAGTCATTGCTGACCGGTGCCGTGCACGCCTGGATGTTGACGAGATTCACCTTCCGGAATTCCCTTTGCCGCAGGGCGAAACAGCCGATGAGACTTTGCAAAGAATGGCAGAAGAAGGGTTTCGAAACCGCTATCCCGGCTCAGGCCACGCCGGCCCCAGGCAAAGGCTTGAATACGAACTTGCCATGATTAGACGGATGGGTTACTCCTCCTATTTCCTGGTGGTAGGCGACTTCGTGAGGTTTGCCAAGGGGCAGGGAATTGCCGTGGGGCCGGGCAGGGGATCGGCTGCGGGAAGTTTGGTGGCTTACTCTTTGGGGATTACAGACATTGACCCCCTGGAACACGATCTGGTGTTCGAAAGGTTTCTTAACCCCGAAAGGGCGACTATGCCGGACATAGATATTGATTTCCAGGATAATCGCCGGGATGAGGTGATAGCCTACGTCAAACGCAAGTATGGCGAGGACCGGGTGGCCCAGATCGTGACTTTTGGAACCATGGCAGCCAGGGCGGCAGTAAGGGACGTCGGGCGCGCTATGGGCCTGCCTTACGGCGATGTGGACAGGATCGCCAAACTCATCCCTTACCGTTTGGGGATGACCATCGAACGGGCTTTGGAATCGGTGCCGGCTTTGAGCGAATTGCAGGCAAAAGATGAGGTGAAGGAGCTGTTGGATTCGGCACTTCACTTAGAAGGTATGCCAAGACATACTTCGACCCATGCGGCGGGCGTCGTCATCGGCAAGGGACCTTTGTGGGATTATGTACCTTTGGCCAGGGGCCAGGACGGCGGGGTTATCACGCAATACCCCATGGAAGATCTGGAGACTTTGGGGCTGCTCAAGATCGATTTCTTGGCCCTTCGGACTCTGACGGTGATCCAGAAAGCTCAAAACCTAATCGAATTGCACGGCGGACATTTTAACGTGTCTTCAATTCCGCCCGGAAATGAACAGACCTACGAGATGCTTTCCAGGGGAGAGTCTTTGGGCGTATTTCAGATGGAATCTTCCTGGGTGAGGGATTTTTTGAAAGAACTGAAACCCAAAGAACTCACTGATCTTATAGCGGCGGTTGCGCTTTGCCGCCCGGGACCTATGGAGCAAATACCGGAATTCTTGAGGGCCAGGTCAGGGACGCCTCGTTACATGCACCCCTTGATGGAACCCGTGCTGAAGGAAACCCACGGAGTCTTGGTGTATCAGGAGCAGCTGTTGAAAGTGGCCAGGGCAGTAGCCGGTTTTACCTTGGGCGAGGCAGACGTTCTGAGGCGGGCGGTGGGCAAGAAAAAACGGGATCTGCTTGAACAAATGGAAGAAAAGTTCCTGAAAGGGGCGGCTGCAAAAGGGCTTTCCCAGGACATGGCCCAAGGCATCTACGACCTTATCCTCAAATTCGCCAATTACGGTTTCAACAAAAATCATGCTGCTCCCTACGCGTTGGTGGCGTACCAGACCGCTTACCTGAAAGCTAATTATCCTAAAGAGTTCATGGCCGCGCTTCTGTCTTCGGTAGCGGGGGTTCAGGACAAAATCGGGCTTTATCTTGACGAGGCCAAAAGGCTTGGAATACGGGTCCTGGGGCCGTCGGTGAACCACAGCGCAGCGGATTTTTCTGTCAATGACGGGGCGATTCGCTTCGGTCTCGGCAGCATAAAAAACATCGGTTCGGGCCTTGCAGAAAAAATCGTGTCGGAACGTGCCGGTAACGGGCCTTACCTTACCCTGGACGACCTGGCTTCAAGAGTAGAGACAAGGTTGCTTACCAGAAAGGCTTTGGAGACTTTGATCAGATGCGGCGCCTGCGACGATTTGGGCACCCGGTACGATAATTTGGACAGGCTCGACATGGTATTAAAGCACCGAGTCTCTCATTCCGAAAACCAGTTGTTCTTGTTTGCAGAGCCGGAGTCTCCCCGCCGCGGGCACGTGAGCATGGATGACGCGCGTCTTCTTTTTCCCGAACCCTTGCCAATGAGGGAGCCCGGGGACGGGGCCGGACAGAGCGGCGATTTAGGGGCATCTTGGCCCCACGGGCCCTGGCAGGAAAGACCCCCCGAACGCATAGCTCTTGATATTCGGCTTACCTGGGAAAGAGACCTTTTGGGGATGTACTTCAGCGGCCATCCCTTGGAAAAGTACAAGGAGTTGTTTCAAAAGCGGGCTCGGCCGATACCGGACCTCGAACCGGTACGGGAGGGCCAGAACGTGACGGTAGGGGGGCGGGTGTCGTCTTTGAAAAAGGTGATAACCAAGGCCGGGCAAGAGATGGTCTTCATCGACGTAGAGGATAATTTCGCTACAGTAGAGGTCATCGTGTTCCCCAATCTGTGGCAGGAGTCCAGAAGTTTTCTCGCGAAGGACAAAGTTGTCTTAATTTCGGGCAGCGTAGAGGAGCAGGAAGAAACTCGGCGAATACTGGCAAGGGAGGTCGAAGACGCGGAACTTGCCTTGAATCAGGCCCAACCGGCGAAGAGACAATAATTTTCAGAGGGAGAGAAGCCCCAGGCCTCGATACGGGGCGCTCGGGCCAGCCTATGTGGACAGTGGTGTACGTGGCTTCTGACTGGGAAGACGCGGAGCGAATAAAGGACAAACTTGCCGAAGAAGGGCTTCTCGTTATGCTAAGGGCCTCTTGTCCGCAGGGTCGTGGCACACCAAGAGAAGTGGAATTGCTCGTTCCTGAAGTCGAGGTCAACGAGGCGCAAATCATCATCATGCAGGCGGTAGGAGTTTTGAAGGTTTGATGTGGGGGCTTGGCAGCGTGAAAATCGGGGTTTTGACCAGTGGAGGGGATGCTCCGGGCATGAATGCGGCGATTAGAGCCGTAGTCAGACGGGGCATTTCGCAAGGGGTCGCCGTATACGGGATCCGGCGCGGTTACGACGGGATTTTGGACGGGGATATGAGGCCCATGGACGTGAGCTCCGTAGGCGACATTATCCATCGAGGCGGAACTGTACTTCATACGGCACGCTCCGATAGGTACTTGTTGCCAGAAGGGCAAGACCTGGCGGCGGCCCGCTTAAGGGGGGCCGGAATCGACGGGGTAGTTGTTATCGGCGGGGAAGGAAGTTTCAGGGGAATGCAGGAGCTATGCAAAAGGGGTATCAGGTCTGTCGGGGTCCCGGGCACAATAGATAACGACATTGCAATGACCGATCACAGCATCGGTTTCGACACCGCCCTTAACACCGGTCTGGAGGCGGTGAACCGCCTTCGGGATACTGCAACCTCCCATGACCGGATTTTTGTTGTGGAAACCATGGGGCGCCGGGCAGGACACCTTGCTCTGGCTTTGGGGGTGGCGGGCGGGGCGGAATGTATTCTTGTTCCCGAATTCAGCGTGAAAATAGAGGACATTTGTCGCAAGTTGAGACGCGGTCTGGAAAGGGGAAAAGTCCACAGCATAATTGTTGTGGCAGAGGGGGCGGGCAGTGGGATTGCGGTCGCCGGGGAAATTCAGG
>CAZYEC010000027.1:0-20775 GCA_964646385.1 uncultured Eubacteriales bacterium
CTATGGTGCCGACATTTACGTGGGGTTTTGTCCTTTCAAACTTCTTCTTGGCCATTTTTTCGCCTTGTCCTCCTTTGTCAGTCCGACCGCTTATGCCCGCCCAAGGTACCGGGCGATTATTTTATCCGCTTCCGCGGGTAGGACCACCTCATATCTGGAAAACTGCATAGAGTAAGTGCCCCGGCCCTGGGTTTTTGACCTCAAATCGGTAGCGTAACCGAACATGGCCGAAAGCGGTACCTCACCTTTTACAAGCTCATAAGTCCCTCTGTTTTCCACCCCTTGAACCTGGCCCCTGCGGCTTCCCAAGTCAGCCAGAACGTCCCCCAAATAATCGGTGGGGGCGGCCACTTCCACCTTCATAACAGGTTCCAAAAGAGCGGACTTGGCCCTGGAAAGCGCATCTTTCAAGGCCATGGATCCGGCCACTTTGAAAGCCGGCTCGGAAGAATCCACTTCATGATAGGAGCCGTCCAACAAGGTGACCTTAACGTCGACCACCGGGTTTCCGGCAACGGGGCCGCTTTGCAAGGCTTCTCTGATACCGGACTCAACGGCGGGAATGTATTCGGAAGGCACCGCGCCCCCTTTTACAGCATCGACAAACGAAAAACCTTCGCCCCTTCCCAAGGGCTCGACCGCAATTTTAACGTGGCCGTACTGCCCTCTGCCTCCGGTCTGGCGAACATACTTGCCTTCCCCGGAAACCGCGTCCAATATGCTTTCCCTGTACGCTACCTGGGGGCGGCCCACTCTGGCTTTTACAGAAAATTCCCGCAGAAGCCTGTCGGCTATTATTTCCAGGTGCAGTTCGCCCATGCCTGCTATGATGGTCTGGCCCGTTTCTTCATCTATCCTGTAAGTGAAGGTAGGGTCCTCTTCGGCCAGTTTTACCAAGGTAACAGATAGCTTATCCTGATCGGCCCTGGTCTCGGGCTCGATTGCAAGCCGAATGACCGGCTCCGGAAACTGAATCGTTTCCAGTATTAGTGGGTAACGCTCATCGCAAAGAGTATCCCCTGTTCCAGTAAACTTCAGTGCTACCGTCGCTGCTATATCTCCGGCTACTACCGCGTCCACGTCTTCCCGGTGGTTCGCGTGCATAAGGAGAATCCTTTGAATCCGTTCGGTTTTCTTTTTGGATGCGTTATACACATAAGACCGCACGCCCAAAGTTCCCGAATAAACTCGAAAATACGTGAGTCTTCCCACAAAAGGATCTGTCGTGACTTTGAAGGCCAAAGCACTGAAAGGCTCGTCGTCAGATACTTTGCGAAGAACCTTCTCTGTCCCCGTGACGCCTGTGCCTTCTACAGGCGGAATGTCCAAAGGGGAAGGCAAATAGTCAACGATGGCATCAAGAAGTCGTTGCACACCCTTATTTTTTGAAGACGAGCCGCACATTACAGGGACGATTTCGTTGGCGAGGGTCCCTTTCCGCAAGGCACGGGTCAAAGCCTCAGGGGAAACCTCTTCCCCGCCTAGGTAAGCCTCCAGGATGGCATCATCGAAATCCGAAGCGGCCGAAATGACCCTTTCTCTGTACTCTTCAACAATGTCCCTCATATCTTCCGGCATTGACCCTTCCGCAACGGTGGTGCCAAATTCATCCTCGCCCCAATAGAAGGATTTTAAGGACACGACATCGACCAAACCCGAGAACTCGTCTTGAGAACCTATAGGAAGAACGATGACCACGGGGTTTGCGCCCAGTCTTGTTTCAACCATGTCCACGGCGCGGTAAAAATCGGCCCCCACCGCATCCATTTTGTTGACGTAGGCAATTCTGGGAATCTTGTACTTGTCGGCTTGGCGCCACACAGTTTCCGACTGGGGTTCGACGCCGCCCTTGGCACAGAAAATTGCCACCGCTCCGTCAAGCACCCTCAAACTCCGTTCAACCTCGGCAGTAAAGTCAACGTGTCCTGGAGTGTCTATAATGTTTATCCGGCAATCTCTCCAGTAACAGGTCGTTGCTGCCGAAGTGATGGTAATCCCGCGTTCCTGCTCCTGAACCATCCAATCCATAGTAGCCGAACCTTGGTCGACTTCACCCATCCGGTGGACTCTCCCGGTGTAAAACAGGATCCGTTCGGTTGTCGTTGTTTTCCCGGCATCAATATGGGCCATGATTCCGATATTCCTTACTCTTTCAAGCGGAAACGTCCGCGGCATCGAATTCCCCCCTTTCAAAAATCATTTTGCCTGCAAACGAACAAACTTTTTACCACCGGTAATGAGCAAAAGCCCTGTTGGCTTCGGCCATCCGGTGCATTTCTTCTTTCTTTCTTACGCTGTTTCCCGCATTGCCGGCGGCGTCCAGAATTTCCCCGGCCAACCTGCTTTCCATGCCCCGTTCGCTTCGGGCCCTGGCAAAATCCACTATCCATCGAATGGCAAGGGAAAGACGTCTTTCGTTTCTGACTTCGATGGGCACCTGATAAGTCGCCCCGCCTACTCTTCGAGGGCGAACCTCAAGAACCGGCATTGTGTTCTTAATGGCGGCATCCACAACTTCCAAAGGATCCTTGCCGGTTTTCTCACCGACGATGTCCATGGCGCGGTACATTACCCTACGGGCTATGGCTTTTTCCCCGTCATGCATTAGCTTGTTTGTCAGCCGAGCCACGAGAACCGAGTTGTACTTGGGGTCCGGCGTCCACTTTCTTGCTGGTGCACCAGCTCTTCTGGGCATTAAATCATTCCCCCGAAAAGTTTACTTGCCAGGCTTCTTGGCGCCGTACAAAGACCTTCCTTGTCTTCTGTCGGCAACTCCGGCCGCATCCAAAGTCCCTCTCACAATATGGTATCTGACCCCGGGCAGATCTCGCACACGTCCTCCGCGCACCAAAACAACCGAGTGCTCTTGCAAATTATGTCCTATCCCCGGAATGTAGGCAGAGACTTCTATGCCATTCACAAGGCGCACACGGGCGATCTTCCGCAAGGCCGAGTTGGGCTTTTTGGGTTGCGTGGTCCGTACGACAGTGCACACCCCTCGCTTAAAAGGGTTTCCCCTAAGCGCGCGAGACTTCGATCTTTCAACTACCTTTCGTCTGCCTTGGCGGACCAGCTGATTTATCGTCGGCAAATTCTCACCCCCCTTTCCCAATTGAACAAAATATCTTCTTGGCGCCTACTCTGTCTTTGCAGGCGCCTTCAAGATGCCGCACGCTGCCGTACCCACCCGCAGGCAGCAAAATTCGCCGAGTTCCTTCATGGTGGGGAAATACACCACTTCTGTGCCTGTCTCTTCACAAAGGCTAAGAAGACCCTTTATTACCCGTTTTTCCGCGTTCCCTGCAACATAAACTTTTTCCAGCAGGCCGGCTGCCAGGGCTTTTCCGGTAGCCTTAACCCCCGCCACACGCCCTTCCCGGGACCGCTTCCCGAGACTGCGGCTTAAAGCGGGGTCGAATTGGAACTTCAACGATCTCGATCCCTCCCGAGTCAGCCCAAAAAAACACGCTTTATGAGTTTAGCACCCGACGAATAGCGTGTCAATCGAACGCACCTCTCGCATTTCAACGATCTTTGATCACCCAAACCGCTGTTCCGCCCCCGACCAAGGCCATCAGAGAAAGAAAGAACGCTGTGCTCGAAAAAGTCTCTTGGACCAGGTGTAAGGGCGACAAGGGCTTCACATAGGGCAGGGTTTCGTGAAGCCTGCGACTCAGCAGCCCGATGACAAGCCAGGACGTAAACGTGAGCGCACCAAGGACGCACAAGGGCCACAGCATCGCGCCGGCGGGGTCGCGGGCACCCTCCGCCGCGGAAGACGGTGTTCCCCCGAACACTTTTCTGTAAGTTCGCCAGATGTACGTGAAGGTAAGCGCCGCGCCGGCCACACCAAAAGCAAGGGGCAAATAGTGCTTTTCTTTAAGAGCGACAGCAAAAATCATATCTTTTGAGAAGAAGCCTCCAAACAAAGGCACGCCCGAAAGCCCCATTGCCCCGAGCAAAAAACACCTGCCCGTAAGGGGCATCTTTTTTCCCATCCCCGACATAGCCCTCAGATCCCTGGTGTGGGTATCGTGGATCACTGCACCGGCTGCCAGAAACAACAAGGTTTTGAACACAGCGTGGGAAACCATATGAAATTCTGCCGCCAGGAAACCGCCAACTCCGGCGCCCAAAAACATGTAACCCAACTGGCTCATGGTCGAATAAGCCAGCACAACCTTTAAATCCTTGGCCTTTAATGCCATGACCGCGGCAAATACAATGGTTATCGCGCCAACAAAGGTAACAACCCGGGTCCAACCGGGCACAAATCGAAAAACAGGATACATCCTTAACACAAGGTAGACGCCCCCGTTCAAGGTTGTGGCGGCATCGACCAGGGCCGATGCGGAAGTGGGGGCTTCCATGGCCCCGGGGAGCCACGAGTGGAACGGAATCTGAGCGGACAGGCCCGCCGCCGCCGCCAAAATGCCAAATCCGGCGATGGCCAGAGGAATCCCGGGCATTAACCCTGCCTGTTCGACGATGGCCCAGATATCCAAAGTGCGCGGCACGGTGTACAGAGACAAACTCACCAGGGCGGCAAATAGTCCAAAATTGCTCGCGTCGGTAACTCTTTTGGCGAATTTTGCTGCCCGCAAGGCTTTTGCGTTGCCCCCATCAAGACTCACCAAGGCGAAACTGGTGTGCCGGCATATCTCCCAAAACACGAAAGCGGAAAGCAGGTTTCCCGACAAAGCAAGCCCCGACATAGCGCCTATGAGACTGAGGGCCAGTGAGTAGTACCTCGACTGATTATCTTCCGGCCCGATGTATTTCAATGAATAAGTGAGTATGAGCGCTCCCAAAACCGCGCCCGTGGCCGAAACGAAAGACCCTAATCCGTCCGAAACCACCGACAGGTAAGAGCAACCTAATATGCTAACCGCAAAACTCCTGCGCAAAACCAAAGATACTCCAAGGAAAGCGTTCAGGTAACCTGTCGCTACGGCCAGATGAGGAACGGCCTGTTCCCGCATCCTCCCCGCCAAGGAAACGGCGATAGCCCCCAAAAAAGGCACCGCCACGGCCCCTGCCCCTATAATCGGGTTGCTCACGCTGTCAACACCTTTTTTAATGCTATGCACCAAAAAACCGGCCCCCCAAGCCTTAGCAGTGCCAAAGCCGAAAAGGGCCGGAACTATGATACCACTTCCTGCAAAGAATCACAAAACGACGGTGCAGGTTAAGGCGTTTTGCACACCCACGTTCCCGTTTTCTCCGGGAGCCTGTCAATATCAAGGGAAAACCCGTCCCTGCCCAGTCTGCGCACGGTTCCCATATAACCCAAAAACGCCTCAGGGCCGCTTATCGGCCAATCTTCAATATGATGGGTTTTGTAATGCATGGGAACCACCACTTTGGGGGCCAAAGCCGCAACGACTCTTGCGGCCGTCTGCCCGTCTATCGTGTAGAACCCGCCCACCGGCGCGAGCAAGACATCGCAGCGCCCCATTTCCTTAAGAGTCTCCGGTCCCAACTCGTGGCCCAAATCACCCAAATGAACAACCCTGGTGCCCGCCACATCAAGGATGAAAATGGCATTTTCGCCGCGCTTGCGTCCTTCGTCGTCATCGTGGAACGACGGGACTGTCAAAAACCGAACATCTTCTTGAATCACATCGAGCCTTAAAGCCCGCTTGGTTCCGGGATCCAGGCCCCGCAACACTTTCGGGTCCCCTTCCAGACCCGTCAAATCATTATGATCGTCGTGTTCGTGAGAAACCGTCACAACGTCGCATGTCAGGCTCACTGGCGGATAAGGAACACTGACGCCAAAAGGGTCTGTCACAGTGCGCAATCCTTTGGGGGAAACAATGTGAAAACCGGCGTGTCCAAGCCATCTCAACTCGTTCAGCAAAATAACCCCTCCTTTACAATGTGGTATATACAGATCAGCCTGCCGGATATCCTGCCGGCAGGCCTGAACTTAAGAACACTCGCTGACTTTTTAGGTGTCCGAGTCGTCTTCCAACCCGTACAAGACTGCCGCTTCCCCGGCTGCTTTCGGCATCGTTTCAGCGGGCAGGATATCCATTTGATTGTACTTTGCCATACCTGTTCCTGCGGGAATGAGCTTACCAATTATGACATTTTCCTTGAGCCCCAGAAGCTCGTCGTTGCGGCCCTTGACGGCCGCATCGGTCAGAACCCTGGTGGTTTCTTGGAAAGACGCAGCCGACAGGAAGGATTCGGTGGCAAGAGACGCTTTGGTTATACCGAGAATAACCGGTTTGCCCGTTGCCGGTTCTCCACCCTTTTCGAACACAACGGCGTTAGCGTCGGCAAATTCGTGGACCCCCACCACACCGCCGGGCAAAAGTTCAGTGTCGCCCGACTCGTCCACTCTAATCTTCCTAATCATTTGCCTCACGATGGTTTCAATGTGTTTGTCGGAAATGTCGATGCCCTGCAACCTGTAAACCCTTTGCACCTCGGCCAGGAGATACTCCTCAACGGCCCGAACCCCTTTTACTCTCATAAGGTCGTGGGGGTTGATGGAGCCCTCCGTAAGCGGGTAGCCCGCTTCAACGTACTGGCCAGATTCAACCCTGATGAGCGCCCCGAAAGGCACCACAGTGGTGCTCTCTTCGCCTTCCTCAGAAACGATCTTGATCTCGCGTTTCTTGTCGTCCTCGGTTGTTTCCACAATTCCGTCTATCTCGGCGATAGCGGCCTGACCCTTGGGCTTTCTGGCTTCGAACAGCTCCTCCACTCTGGGAAGGCCCTGCGTGATGTCCTCACCTGCGATGCCACCCAAATGGAAAGTACGAAGAGTCAGCTGCGTGCCCGGTTCTCCGATGGATTGAGCGGCAATGATCCCCACAGACTCGCCGATTTCAACCGTGGCGCCCGTAGCCAAGTTTCTTCCGTAACATTTGATGCAAACGCCGTGTCTGGTCTCACAGCTCAAAACCGACCGGACCTCAAGTTCTCGTATACCTGCGGCAATTATGTCATCTGCCTTGTCTTCGTCTATCTCTTCAGTGGACGAGCACAAAACCTCACCTGTGCCAGGATGTATGACGTCTGCCACAGGAAACCGGCCCACAATCCTATCCTTCAGGGGTTCGATAAGCTCGTCCCCGTCTCTGATTTCCCTTGCTATTATCCCTGTTTCGGCGCCGCAGTCGCTCTCCCTGACTATTACATCCTGAGCGACGTCCACCAGTCTCCTAGTCAGATAACCGGAGTCGGCGGTTCGAAGAGCGGTGTCCACCAAACCTTTTCTTTGCCCGTGGGTTGAAGTGAAATACTCCAAAACCGTGAGTCCTTCCCGGTAATTGGAAAGCACCGGAAGCTCCACCATCCTCCCGGAAGGGTCAACCACAATTCCCCTCATACCCCCCAACTGGGATATTTGCTGCATATTGCCTCTTGCCCCCGACTTCACCATAGCAAATACGGGGTTTCTTTCGTCAAAAGCCGCCTTCATGGCCTCGGTCACTTTGTCGGTAGTCTCCCGCCAAATGGAGATAATCCTGTCATATCTGTCGTCGGCCGTAAGGAAACCCATCTGGTATTGAGATTCAATTTCATCCACAAGGACCTGGGCTTCTTGCAACAGGACAGGTTTTTCGTCGGGCACCGCCACATCATTGATGCTTATGGTGGACCCTGCCTTTGTTGAATAACGAAAGCCCAGCTCTTTGAGGCCGTCCAGGATCTTGGCAGTCCGCTCCATCCCATAAAGTTTAATACACCTGGTGACAAGCTGGCCCAACAGCTTGCGGTCCACAACGTAGTTAATAAATTCCAGCCCTTTCTCGGGGAACACCTGGCTCAGAATGCATCTTCCAACCGTCGTCTCAACTCGCACCTTGCTGTCTTCTTCGCCTTCTCCGTCTAAGCGCACCAATATCTTTTGGTGCAACTTGATAGCCCCCGCATCGTAGGCCAGCACTGCGGCGTCACGAGACTCATAAGCCTTCAGCGGTTTTCCAGAACGTTCATCATCCTCCATGAGAGTCAGATGGTAGATTCCCAGAACCACGTCTTTTTGGGGCGTGATCGATGGAGTGCCGTCCTTGGGCAAAAGCAAGTTTTGGTTCGAAGCCATGAGAATCCTTGCTTCGGCTTGGGCCTCGGCTGATAACGGCACATGCACAGGCATCTGGTCGCCGTCAAAGTCAGCATTGTAAGGCGGGCAAACCAAAGGATGGATCTGTATGGCACGACCCTCCACCAACACCGGCTCAAAGGCCTGAATGCTAAGCCTGTGCAAAGTAGGGGCCCTGTTCAAGAGGACCAAATGCTCTTGAATAACTTCTTCCAAGACGTCCCAAACTTCCGGGCGTGCCCGCTCCACCAACCGTCGGGCACTCTTAATGTTATGGGCCTTTTCTTGCTCCACCAACCTTTTCATTACGAAAGGCTTGAACAGCTCCAGTGCCATTTCTTTGGGCAACCCGCACTGGTGGAATTTCAGGTTTGGACCCACAACGATCACGGAACGCCCCGAGTAATCGACTCGTTTGCCCAGCAGGTTCTGTCTGAATCGTCCTTGTTTGCCTTTCAGCATGTCGGACAGTGATTTGAGCGGCCTCTGCCCCGGCCCGGTAACCGGGCGCCCTCGCCTGCCATTGTCGATCAGTGCGTCCACCGCCTCTTGCAGCATCCTTTTTTCGTTCCTGACAATTATGTCGGGAGCCCCAAGGTCAAGAAGCCTTTTCAGGCGGTTGTTCCTGTTTATGACGCGCCTGTATAGATCGTTCAAATCCGACGTAGCAAAGCGACCGCCGTCCAACTGGACCATGGGCCGCAAATCAGGTGGAATTACCGGCACTACGTCCAGGATCATCCACTCCGGCTTGTTTCCCGATTTTTTCAGCCCATCCACTACATCGAGCCGGCGGATAGCCCTGCTCCTCCTCTGCCGGCTGACAGCTTTGGTGTCCTGCCGCAATTCTTCCCCGAGTTTGTCGAGATCGATGTCCGCAAGAAGTTGCTTTACTGCTTCGGCGCCCATGCCCGCCCGAAACCTGTTTCCGTACTTTTCCCTAGACTCTCTGTACTCAGTTTCTGTCAACACCTGTTTGTACGCAAGCCCGTCGCAATCGGCGGGATCCGTCACCACATAGGCGGCGAAATAAAGGACTCTTTCCAGAACCCTCGGCGACATATCAAGAAGAAGACCCATCCTGGAAGGCACGCCTTTGAAATACCAGATATGGGACACGGGGCATGCAAGCTCGATATGCCCCATGCGCTCGCGGCGAACCTTGTTTTTGGTCACTTCAACGCCGCATTTGTCGCAGACGACACCTTTGTACCGGATCCTTTTATACTTTCCGCAGTAACATTCCCAGTCCTTGGTGGGGCCGAATATCCTCTCGCAAAAAAGACCGTCTCTTTCTGGCTTTAGAGTCCTGTAGTTAAGAGTCTCGGGCTTTTTGACCTCACCGTGAGACCATTCTCGTACCTTTTCGGGCGATGCCAAAGAAATGCGAATAGATGAAAAGTTGTTGACGTCCAACTCTTTACATCCCCCTCGGGAGCTTATCTTTCGGGTTCATCCTCGTCGTCGAGTTGACCCCCTGAGGGGGCTGCAAACTCGTCTTCCAGGTCCCGGATGGACCTTACCCTGTCAAAGCGGCCAAAATCATCTTCCGGCGTTCGCGGCCTTCGTCTGGCCCTGGCCCGCGTCGGGGAAGGGGCTCGCCTTCTCTTCTTTACAACCACATCTTCCTCTTCTGCGACGGGCGTTTCCTGGGGAACGGCAATATCCCTGAACAGCTCCTCCAAGCTTAGCCTGCCGCTAGCCCCGTCCCCGGCGGCCGGTTCCACATCTTCTCGACTAGCGGCCGGTTCTTTCCCGGGAGCTTCCGCGGGTTCCGACGTAACCGCGGGCTCTTCCAGGACTTCGTCTTCCCGTGATTCATCCTCGGCAGCTTCTCTATCTCGGGGCCCCGGAAACAGTTCTTGGAAACCCACAACCCTTTCGGCCTCGTCTTCGTCATCGCCGTCTTCATCGAAGGGGCGTTTGGGGAGGGTTTCCCGTCTTCTGGAGTATCTGGGAAACACTCTTGAGTCGCCATCTGACACAAGATCAAATTCTCCGGAGGGCTCTTGAGTTTCTTCGTCCAGTTCTCTGATTTCGATTTCGGCGCCCTCCTCGTCAAGCACCCTCACATCCAGGGACAGGCTTTGGAGCTCTTTCAACAATACTTTGAAAGATTCGGGAACCCCCGGTTCGGGGACGTTTTGCCCTTTCACAATGGCCTCGTAAGTCCTCACCCTGCCGGTGACGTCGTCAGACTTAACCGTAAGCATTTCCTGAAGCGTGTAGGCAGCTCCGTAGGCCTCTAATGCCCATACTTCCATCTCCCCGAACCTCTGGCCACCCATCTGCGCTTTTCCCCCTAGGGGCTGCTGAGTAACGAGAGAATAAGGGCCGGTCGACCTGGCGTGCACTTTGTCGTCGACCAAGTGCAGCAGTTTAAGCATGTAGACCACGCCTACAGTCACGGGGTTGTCAGAATATTCTCCGGTGCGCCCGTCACGAAGCCAGATCTTGCCGTCTGTGGGTAAGCCCGCTTTTTGAAGCAGTTCTTTGATTTCATCCTCGCCGATCCCGTCGAACACGGGGGTAGCAAAATGCAGCCCCAGCGCCCTGGCAGCCCAGCCGAGGTGGCATTCGAAAACTTGGCCCAAATTCAGCCTGGAAGGCACACCAAGCGGCGTCAAAACTATCTGAACAGGGGTGCCGTCGGGAAGAAAAGGCATATCCTCGGCGGGCATAATTTTCGCCACAACACCTTTGTTGCCGTGACGCCCGGCCATTTTGTCACCTTCGGAAATTTTCCTTTTCTGGGCAACATAGACTCGCACCAGCTGGTTTACCCCGGGAGGCAACTCGTCTCCGGCGTCCCGGGTGAAAACTCTGACATCGACCACAATGCCGCTTTCACCGTGGGGCATCTTCAAGGAATTGTCCCGGACCTCCCTGGCCTTCTCTCCGAAGATGGCCCTGAGCAACCGTTCTTCAGCGGTGAGCTCGGTTTCGCCTTTCGGGGTGACTTTGCCCACCAAAATGTCGCCAGACCTCACCTCTGCCCCTATGCGGATGACACCGCGATCGTCCAAGTCTTTCAACTGGTCCTCGCTTACGTTGGGTATGTCTTTGGTAATTTCCTCCGGGCCAAGCCGGGTGTCCCTTGCATCGGCCTCGTGTTCTTCGATATGGATCGACGTGTAAACATCATCTTCCACCAATTCCCTTGAAATGAGAATGGCGTCTTCGTAGTTGTAACCCTGCCACGGCATGTAGGCGACCAAAACGTTTCGGCCCAGAGCCAGCTCGCCGCCTGACGTTGATGGGCCATCGGCTATGACTTCGCTCTCATCCACGACCTGCCCTTTGCCGACCAACGGCTTCTGGTTGAAACAAGTGCCGTGGTTGGACCGGACAAATTTGCTCAACGCGTAAGTGTCTTCTTGCCCGTTTTCGGTCTCAATCACGATTTCTGCTGCAGAAACCCGCTTGACCTGACCTGCCCTTTTGGCCACCAGAATCGCCCCCGAGTCAAGGGCGGTCCTGTACTCCAGCCCCGTACCGATAAGCGGCGCCTCTGTTCGAATTACCGGCACAGCCTGCCGCTGCATGTTCGAACCCATGAGCGCCCGGCTTCCTTCATCGTGCTCCAAAAAAGGTATGAGGGAAGTTGCCACCGAAAACACCTGCTTAGGCGACACGTCCATATAGTCGATCTTGTCCGGAGACACTTCTACGACATCATCTCTGTATCTGCAAAGAACTCTCGAATCCAGGAATGAACCATCTTCGCCTATCCTGGCGTTGGCCTGCGCCACCACGGTATCGTCCTCTTCGTCGGCCGTAAGATAGTCCACTTCGTTGGTGACACGTTTTAGTTTTTTGTCCACTTTCCTGTAGGGGGTCTCCACAAAACCTAAACGGTTGACCCTGGCAAAACAAGTCAGCGAACCTGTAAGCCCTATATTGGGCCCTTCCGGGGTTTCGATAGGGCACATCCGTCCGTAATGGGAGTGGTGAACGTCCCGAACTTCAAAACCTGCCCTATCCCTGGTAAGCCCGCCGGGCCCCAAAGCTGACAACCGCCTTTTGGCCGTAAGTTCGGTGAGAGGGTTCGTTTGTTCCATAAACTGAGATAACTGGCTCGACCCGAAAAACTCTTTTATGGCACCCACCACAGGCCGCACGTTAATGAGAGCCTGAGGGGTAATTATGTCTATATCCTGAATGGTCATTCTTTCCCGGACCACCCGTTCCATCCTGGTGAGCCCGACTCTGAACTGGTTTTGGAGCAACTCCCCTACGCAGCGCACGCGCCTGTTCCCCAAATGGTCTATATCGTCCACGTTGCCTACCCCTTTGAACAAGCCAAAGAAGTAGTTTGCTGCGGCGAACACGTCGTCCCGAGTCAGGGTTTTCTCCCTCGCCATCAAGTCTTGTGAGGTCTCGAACTGGCCGTTACCCATCACGTGAACCACTTGACCATCGGAAGTGGTCACATCGATGGCGTTAATCTTGTATTCTTCCACGAGTTCCCTGGCTGTGTCCCTGTCAATAAACGTTCCCGCTTTCAGGATCAGTAGGTTGGTCTCAGGGTGGAGCACGTCCAAAGTGGCAGTGGTGTTCACGATCCTTCGACGCAGTGTGAACTTCTTGTTCAACCGGTACCTGCCTACTGTGGCAAGGTCGTAACGCCTTGGTTGGAAATATAAAGATTCAAACAGGTTGCGGGCGCTTTCCACGGTCGGAGGTTCGCCGGGCCTCAAACGTTTGTAGATCTCCACAAGAGCTTCGTCCCTGGTTTTGGTGGTATCTTTGTCCAAGGTGTTTTGAACCGGCACGCTGTCACCCATGGCCTCGAAAATGGAAGCATCCGTCTCTAACCCCAACGCCCTCAAAAGCACCGTCAAGGGCAGTTTTCTGGTGCGGTCCACCCTGACCCAACAAATATCATTGGAATCCGACTCCATTTCCAACCAAGCGCCCCTGTTCGGTATGAGGGTTGCAGAAAACAATTTCTCCCCGTTAGGGTCTATTTCGTAAGAATAGTAGGCCCCGGGGGATCTCACCAGCTGACTGACGATAACCCTTTCAGCCCCGTTAATTATGAAAGTCCCCGCCAGGGTCATAAGAGGAAAATCCCCCATGAAGACCTCTTGTTCTTTAACTTCGCCTGTCTGCTGGTTCACCAACCTGACCTTTACTTTCAACGGGGCGCTGTAAGTAACGTCTCTGTCTTTACACTCTTTGACCGAGTATTTGGCCTCTCCCAAGTGGTAGTCCATGAACTCGAGGACCAGGTTTTCGGTGAAATCTTTGATGGGTGAAATATCTCTGAATACTTCTCGAAGTCCCTCCTCCAAAAACCATTCATAAGATTCCCGTTGCACCGCTATCATGTAGGGAATGTCGAGGATTTCTTGAATTCGTCCGTAGTTCAGTCTTTCACGTTTGCCTACCTTCATAGGATAGGCCATGGATTTCACTCCTTAGGGGGTAATTGTCCGCTTGTGCGTGAAGACAGCGGGACTACCATCACTTCCTTATTCTACCCGAAGTTCTGTAAACTGATTCCAGTACGGTAGAAAAAACATGGATGCAAAATACAATGCTAACACGCCTGCCGATGACAGTCAACAGGCGTAAGAGGATTTTTCGCGCCAAAACCGAAAAATCTAGGCCGAATTCGGGGTAGCCACAAGCCCCAATCGGGTAAGCACCCTATATATCTCGTTCCTTTCCGGTTCTGTTGGCTGGCACAGGGGAAGCCTGAACCCTCCCACTGGAATCCCGGCCATTTCAAGGGCAGTTTTCACCGGCACCGGGTTTGTGGTGATAAAAAGCACCCGGAAAAGGCTGAACAGCTTGAGGTGCAACTTCACTGCCGCCACGGTCTCGCCCGCGCAGTACGAGTTTATCATATCCTTCAATTCTTTGGCCACCAAATGAGCCGCCACAGAAACCACGCCGGAGCCCCCTACAGACAGAATAGGCAATGTGAGGCTGTCATCACCGGAAAACACGCAGAATTCTTCGGGGCAATGAGCCAGGATGTAGGAAGATTGATCGATACTCCCCGATGCTTCTTTCACTGCCGCAATGTTTTTGATTTCGGCCAACCGCAGAACAGTTTCGGGGAGGAGATTGGCACCCGTTCGAGAGGGCACATTGTACAGCATGACGGGCAAAGAAGTTGATTCGGCTATAGCCTTCATATGCAAGTACAAGCCTTCTTGACTGGGCCTGTTGTAATAGGGCGTCACAGCCAGTATGCCGTCGGCCCCGGCTCTTTCAGCCAGCCGCGTCAACGTGACGCTGTCACCGGTGTTGTTTCCGCTTGTCCCGGCCCAGACGAGTATACCGGGATCCAAAGACTCTCTTACGAGAGTCACCAGTTTCAACTTTTCTTCGACGGTCAGTGTTGGCGATTCCCCAGTGGTGCCAGAAACCAAAATCCCGTCGACTCCCTCTCCGGCCAGTTTCCTGGACAAACTGACCGCAGCTTCGTAATTCACGCTGCCGTCCGGGTAAAAAGGCGTAACCTGAGCGACGATTACCCTTCCCAAAGGAGATTTCTTCACTCCTGATACCTCCAATTCAAACAACTACAAATTAAAGGCGTCGTGTATAGCATTTACGGCCCTAAACAGGTTATCTCCGTCTATGAGGCACGCCAAAGTAATGTTGGAATCCGAGGAGGCGTGCACGTGTATTTTCTCAGCCCAAAGAGCCCCAATAACCTTCTCCATGACTCCGGGTCGCCCGTGCATTCCGTACCCCACTGCCGTCACTTTGGCCATATTTTTGCGGGTTACCGCGGACATCCCCAAGCCCTCAACCAGCCGCACGGCTTCCTCAGCCACATCGTCAGAAACCACAACGGACAGCCTGTCGGGGAATACGTTTATGAGATCCAAAGACACTTCCTTGATGAGTGAAAACGCCTTGGATACAGTCTCCATTTCCTCGCCGGGAGGAAGGTGCAACAAGATCTGGACTAAATCGGTTCTGTACGTGATGCCGGTAACGGGCCTGCTGTTGGCCCAGTAAAGCCAAGGATCGTTTTGTTTTTCACCGCTGGTCAGAAGAGTTTTCTTGCTTTCTTTTTCCAAAGAGCGAACCCACACCGGAATTTTCGCCCTTTGGGCGATCTCCACAGCCCTGGGGTGCACCACCTTTGCTCCTTCCCATGCCATCTGCGTCACTTCATCGTAGGTTGCAAGGGGGATAGTTTTGGCGTTTTTTACTACCCTGGGATCGGCCGTCATTATCCCTTCGACGTCAGAGTATATCTCAACGTAAGCAGCATCAAGTGCGGCCCCCAAAGCAGTGGCAGTCGTGTCGCTCCCGCCTCGCCCCAGGGTGGTTATGTCCCCCGACGGAGCCTTGCCTTGAAACCCGGCCACTACGACCACTTTACCTTCATCCATGTGCCGCCGCACATGTCCGGTGTCCACGGACGTTATGCCCGCCGCACCAAAATTGGTGTCGGTAATGATGCCTGCCTGCCCCCCGGACAAAGCCATGGCAGGAACGCCTCGGACCTGAAGTTCTTGGACCATCAGAACGGCGGATATTATCTCGCCGCACGACAACAACAAGTCCATTTCCCTGGGAGCGACGTTTTTGTGAACGTTTTTGGCGAGATTAATCAGGGTATCTGTAGCGTACGGCTCTCCATTACGCCCGATGGCAGAGACCACAGCAAGAACCTTTTTGCCGCTTTCCAGCGTCTCCTTGACGCGATCGCAGGCCATGGCGCGCTTGTGGGAGGTCTCCAGACAAGTGCCCCCAAATTTCTGAACTACCACCAACCCCAACACCTCCGCCGGCTTGACTCTCCCCAAACCCTTGCACCAAACGCAAAAACCAATACTGAAAAACTCACACTAGTCCAACAGCAACTCTATGATGTTGCCGGCATTTGTGGCAGCCCCACGAAGCAAGTTGTCGGCAACAATCCACAAAAGAAGTCCCGGTTGGCCCGACCCGGAGGACAAATCCTTGCGTATCCTGCCCACATACACCTCATCTTTATCTTGGGCAATGCATGGCATGGGATATTGCAGCTTTTCGAACTCATCCATCACGATTATTCCTGGAAAGCTACTCAGCAAGGTTCTCACTTGAGCCGGGTCGGCTTCTTCTACTGTGTCTACGAGACACTCTTCGCAATGCCCTACAAACACAGGGACCCTAACGCAAGTACAAGATATCAAAAGATCGGGCACCCCCAAGATCTTGCGGCTTTCGTTCACCATTTTCATTTCTTCTTTGGTGTACCCGTCCGGCATGAACGAATCCACTTGAGGGATGACGTTGAAAGCGATTTCGTGAGGAAACTGCGGCTCCGAAGCATAGCCAGGTTTCTCGGGGCAAAGCTTGTGCACAGATTCTTCTTCCAGCTGGCAGACGGCTTGATAACCCAAGCCCGAAACCGATTGGTAAGTGGCAACATGCACCCTTTTGAGGCCGAAAGCATCCAAAATCGGTTTCAGTACCATGACTAGCTGGATTGTAGAGCAGTTGGGGCCCGCAATCAAACCTTTATGGGTTTTGAGGGCATGCCCGTTCACTTCGGGAACGATCAAGGGCACTTCGCTATCCATCCGAAATGCGCTGGAAGTGTCCACGACAACGGGCCCCCCCCTTAATTCACAAACTAGCTGTTTCGACACTCCCGTGGGGGTACACAGTACGACTATGTCTGACGAGCGAAGCCTTGGGATCGCGTTTTTTTGGATTCTGAGACTCTTGCCCCGATAAGAAATCTCTGTGCCCACAGATTTTCCCCCACCTGTGAGCAGAAGATCCAGTTCAGGCATCCCTGACCTGTCAAGGTATGATATAAGTTTGGTTCCAACCAAACCTCCTGCTCCAACAATCGCTACTTTGGGCAAAACCGTTCAACTCCTCCCCCTATGGTACTACAGACGCTGCTCTTGTGCATCGGCATCCCCGACACCTCAATATATGTTCCGTAGGGGTCCGATTGTTAAAGAAAAGCAGGCGTTCACCGCCTGCTCCCAATACGGGCCCGGTAAGCCACCGTCGCCTATAAACCAGACACGGGCGGATAGCCTGGCGGCACTATTTGACTTCCACAGTGGCCCCGGCCTTTTCAAGCAATTCTTTGGTCCTGGCTGCTTCATCCTTGGATACGTTTTCTTTGATAGCCTTGGGCGCGGCCTCCACCAATTCTTTGGCTTCTTTCAAGCCCAACCCCGTGATCTCCCGTACTGTCTTGATTACAGCAACCCTGCTGGTGCCCGCCCCTGTAAGGATTACATCGAACTCGGTCTGTTCTTCCTCGGCCGGTTTCTGAGCTTCGGGAGCGGACGCGGGGGCTGCCACCACAGAGGCGGCGGCAGAGACGCCGAACTCTTCCTCGAATTTCTTTACCAATTCCGCCAATTCAATAACCGTCATGCCTTTAACCAGTTCCAGAACTTCTTCTACTTTGGCCACTTTTCACAACCTCCGTTTTTAGGATACTGCAATCACGCTGAAACTCCCGACTCGATTTTCTTAACCCTCAAGGCATCCACAACCCTGGCAAAACTGCTCAAAGTGGCGTTCAGCACGCTGGCCATGGCTGTCATTGGGCTCTTAAAACTGCCCCCCACTTGTGCCAACAGCTCGGGCCTGGTGGGCAGGGTCGCAAGAAACGACACTCTTTTCGCAGATAACGGTTCCCCGTCCATAACACCGCCCTTGAGAGATACGGCGGGCACTTCTCTTGCAAAGGCACTCATCACTCTCGCCGGCAGAACCGGATCTTCTGAAGAGACTGCCATGCCGGTGGTCCCTTTGAACACATCATCCAACCCTTGCCATCCGAGTTCCTCAGCGGCCCTTTTTGTAAGAGAGTTTTTGACTACCTTGTACGTCACCCCGGTGGCGCGACACATACCCCGAAGCTTCATATCGTCAGCCACGGTGAGGCCGCGAAAACTGACAAAAACCACGCTTTTGGCACCGGCCATCTCATCCCTCAGGGCCGCCTGTATTTTGGCCTTTTCTAACCTCTGTTTCCTTTCCAAGGTTATCCCTCCTTTCCAGTCTCTCTTTCCAATCTCTGCGCAGACATCGAAAAAGGGCCCCCGCCAGGAAGGCCCTTAACAACAGTCAACGGGCTGAACCTCGGCGGGCGGTTCCGCTGCGGAACCTTTATGTCTACCGACACCTGCTGTCTTAGGTCGAAATATCACTCAATTATGGAAATGCTAGGCCGAGGGCCGCCGGCTCCCCGACATGTTCACGGGGACTCCCGGACTCATTGTCGTGGAAAGCGTAACGCTTCTGATGTACTGCCCTTTGGCGCCCGACGGTTTGGCCCTTACAATGGCATCCATAAAGGTGTGCAAATTTTCCAGAAGTTTTTCGCCGCCGAAAGAGACTTTCCCCAAACGTCCGTGGATCACACCCGCTCTTTCGGTACGAAACTCTACTTTCCCTTGTTTGATCTCTCGAATTGAGTCGGCCACATCGTTCGTGACTGTGCCTGTCCTGGGGTTGGGCATCAACCCCCTGGGCCCCAGAATGCGTCCCAACCTGCCGACCACGGCCATCATGTCCGGAGTGGCGACCGCTTTGTCAAAGTCTAGCCACCCGCCTTGTATCTTTTCCGCCAAGTCTTCGGCACCGACGAAATCCGCTCCTGCATCTTTGGCTTCTTTCACTTTGTCTCCCCTGGCAAATACAAGCACTCTGGCCTCCCGACCGGTGCCGTTGGGGAGCACCACTGCACCGCGAACCATCTGATCGGCGTGGCGCGGGTCCACCCCAAGTTTGATTGCCACTTCAACTGTTTCGTCAAAATTGGCGAAAGAAATGCTGCAAAGCAGGTCAAGGGCTTCGTCGGGTTCATACAACCTGCCTGCTTCCACCTTTTTTGCGGCTTCCTTATGCTTCTTCCCTTTTATGGCCAATTTCGTGACCCCCTCGTGGTGCTGACGGGCCCAAGCCCTCCCACAAATTGAAAATACATGCGGGCAACGCCCTGAAAGGCCGGTTACCCTTTTATCTCGATTCCCATGCTCCGGGCAGTGCCCTCTATCATCCGCATTGCCGCATCGATGGAGGTAGCGTTCAAATCCTTCCTCTTGGTTTCGGCAATCTCTCTTACCTGGTCCCGGGTAACCCTTCCAACCTTCTTTTTGTTGGGTTCCCCGGAAGCCGTTTCAATCCCGGCAGCCTTTTTGAGCAAAATTGAAGCAGGGGACGTCTTGATAATGAAACTGAAAGTCCGATCCTGGTAAATGGTGACGACAACGGGTACCACCGTGCCCAACAGGTTAGATGTCCTGTCGTTGAACTGCTTTACGAACATGGGCATGTTCACTTGATGAGGTGCGAGCGCCGGTCCTACCGGCGGCGCGGGCGTAGCCTTGCCGCCCTGCAACTGAATCTTGACTATAGCTCTAATCCTTTTTGCCATGGCGTTTCGATCACACTTCCTCTACCTGGTTGAAATCCAGCTCAACGGGAGTCTCCCTGCCAAAAATCGACAAAAGCATGCGCAGCTTTCCCCTGTCAATCATCACATCTTGCACCAAGCCCATCATACCCTGGAAGGGACCCGATTTTACCCTTAGCGTTTGCCCCGGCGCAAAGTGAACCCTAACCCTGGGCTGGCCTTCGCCGCTTGCCCGCTTAAGGATTGTCTCGATCTCCTCGGCTTCCAAAGGTATGGGTTTGGACCCCGCACCTACGAAACCGGTCACGCCCGGGGTGTTCCGCACAACATACCAAGAATCGTCTCCCATAATCATGTTGACAACAACGTACCCGGGAAACACTTTCTTTTTGACTATCTTTTTCTTGCCTTCCTTGTACTCAACTTCCTCTTCTTCTGGAACAATGACTTTGAATATCTTATCTTTCATGTTCATATTGTCGATGCGCTTTTCCAGGTTAGCCTTGACTTTGTTCTCATAACCTGAATAAGTGTGCACGACAAACCATCTGGGAGTTGAGTCCGTGGATTCTAGCCGTGTGCTCATTAAATAAGGACCCCCTAATGCCCCTCCCGGGTCCCGGTTTCTCTCCCCTTACCCTATTTCCTAATTACCAGTCCAACCAGGAGCGTCATAAGACCGTCTGTTCCCCACAAAACCGCGCCGGTGCTCACGATCATAGCAAGCGTGACCAGAGTGAAGACACGCACTTGTGCCCAAGAAGGCCACACAACCCTTTTCAGCTCGGCGCGGGTTTCTTTGAAGAAAGACGCAAGGCGCTTTCCAAAACGCTGAATTCCTTTAAGGATTTTCATGACCTTATCTCACCAACCGCCTATATTGTGGCAGGCCCGGAGGGATTTGAACCCCCATCCTTCGGATTTGGAGTCCGCCGCTCTACCTATTGGAGCTACGGGCCTGCGTAATAACAAAGTTGCTTTACCTGGTTTCCCTGTGGACGGTGTGAGTGCGGCAGAACCTGCAATATTTCTTGAGCTCCAGCCGCCCGGAATGGGCTCTCCTGTTCTTGGACGTTGTATAGTTGCGTTGCTTACACTCCTGGCAAGCAAGGGTAATAGTTTCGACTGTGCCCTTTGCCATCCCTGCACCCTCCCATCCCGGAAAATCACTTACAGAGTCTAACACAGGCCATATACCGTGTCAATCAGGACAAATCCATTTGTTTCCCAAATTCTATGCTATTTCACTGGACAATCGTGACTACCACACCCGACGCCACTGTCCGCCCGCCCTCACGAATGGCGAACCTAAGCCCTTCCTCCATAGCTATGGGCTGAATCAGTTCCCCCACAATCTTCA
>CAZYEC010000028.1:0-20346 GCA_964646385.1 uncultured Eubacteriales bacterium
AGTCGTGGACACTTACAGCGTAGTCTCTATTGTATTAGCTGCCACGGTCCTTGGGGGAATCAAGCTCATGAGTTCCCCCAAAACAGCCGTGCTTGGGAACCGGTTGGGTGCTTTCGGCATGTTTGCGTCTATCGTGCTTGTTCTTTGGTACAATCACATTCTCACCGTGCCTTTGTTGTGGGCGGCGGTGCTTCTGGGTTCAGGGATAGGCGTCGTTATGGCACAAAGGGCTGCCATGATACAGATGCCGCAAATGGTGGCGCTTCTGAACGGTCTGGGCGGCGGGGCTTCGGCTTTGGTAGCCCTCGTGGAAATCTTGGGGAAGCCGGACACCATCGAATTATTCAGCAAATTCACCGGTGAACTTGCCTTGATTGTGGGAACCGTTACGTTGAGCGGCAGCCTTATTGCGGCTGGAAAACTGGACAGGCGTTTGCCTCAAAAGCCCATTGTGCTACCTTATCATGGCGCCCAATCCAACGGCAGCTTGCTCGTCTTGGCCGCGGGTCTGGTTGCGTGCATTTTTGTGGAGGGTTCCGGGTTAATCGGTATAACGATCGCCATTTTGGTGTTAGGCTTGGCTTATGGCACCTTTTTCGCCATAAGGGTCGGGGGCGCCGACATGCCCGTGGCCATTTCACTTCTGAATTCGTTTTCCGGGGTGGCTGGGGCCATATGTGGGTTTACCATCAAAGAACCCCTGCTGATAGCGGTGGGGGCCATTGTGGGCGCTTCGGGACTCATTCTTACCCAGATCATGTGCAGGGCCATGAACAGGTCTTTGGGAGACGTACTGAGCGGCGGGGTGACCAAGAAAAAAACGGTGACTCATGTGGGCGGTACAGACCACGGGGTTGTGCCGGAACCCGTCTTTGAGGCTCATGGGGCCGAACTGCAAGAGCCGGCGGAAGCGGGCGCCCAACGGCCTTTGGGACAGATTCTCGCCGAAGCCCGATCAGTTGTCATCGTTCCAGGTTACGGCATGGCCTTGGCTCAGGCTCAATCCCAGGTGAAGGCTCTCATGGACTTCTTTGTGATCAACGGCGCTCAAGTTAGGTTTGCCGTTCACCCAGTGGCAGGAAGGATGCCCGGGCACATGAACGTTCTGCTTGCGGAAGTGGATGTTCCCTACGATCTTATGTGGGAAATGGACACCATTAATCCCGAGTTCAGGAATACCGATTTGGGGATCGTGGTGGGCGCGTGCGACGTGGTAAACCCTGCGGCAAACACCGCGGAAGACACTCCTATTTATGGAATGCCGGTTCTCACGGTGGAAGAGTGCAAACATGTTATCGTGTGCAATTTGGACACCAAACCCGGGTATTCGGGGGTGGACAATCCTTTGTACGAAATGGAACATGTTCGGCTTGTGCTCGGGGATGCAGCTCAGACAGTAAAAGGTATGCTGGAAGATCTGAAGAAGGCTGTGGCCGGGGAAACACTCGACGAGCTGACAACGGCCTGTGGGGAGACAGCACCTTCGGAGGTGCAGGAAGCCGGACTGGCGGCAGGGCGTAAGCCCTTGAAAGAGATCCTGAAAGAGGCTAAGAAAGCGGTCATTGTCCCCGGTTACGGTATGGCCATTGCCCAGGCCCAAGGGGCGGTCAAGTCCCTCATGGATGCGCTCATGGAACACGGGACTCAGGTGAAGTTTGCCGTTCATCCGGTGGCAGGGAGGATGCCCGGGCACATGAACGTCCTTTTAGCTGAAGTCGATGTCCCTTACGAGCTTATGTGCCAGATGGATGACATCAACCCCGAGTTTGAGGACACCGATGTGGGGATCGTAGTGGGTGCGTGCGACGTAGTAAACCCCGCGGCAAACACTGCGGAAGGTACTCCTATTTATGGGATGCCGGTTCTCAAGGTGGAAGAGTGCAAGCATGTTATCGTATGTAATTTGGACACCAAACCCGGATATTCGGGGGTGGACAATCCTTTGTACGAAATGGAACATGTCCGGCTTGTGCTTGGTGACGCCGCCCAGACGGTAAAGACTCTTGTTGCGGAGTTGATGGGGTAGTCTTGGTCTGTTATACAGGGTAATTAAAGTTAAGGGGCGCCCTCGGTTGCGAGGGCGCGGCCTTACGGCCGAGATTACCGCAAGAGCCAGACCCGCTTGAGCCAAAAATGGCGGACGGGTTATGAGAATGGGAGAGTGAAATAGTGCAATACAGGAAGTTTGGCAGACACGATTTGTCGGTGTCGGCTCTGGGTTTCGGGATGATGCGGCTTCCTGTGACAGGGGGCGACTCATCCAGAATCGATGTGGGAAAGACAAAAGAGATGGTTCACTACGCCGTTGACCGGGGCCTGAACTATCTGGATACGGCTTTCGGCTACCACCGGGAGCAAAGCGAGATCGTGGTGGGAGAAGTCCTCAAAGGAGGCTACCGGGAGCGGGTCAATATTGCCACAAAATGTCCCTCTTGGCTCATTGAGTCCCATGGAGACTACGACAAGTATTTGGACCTGCAGCTGAGAAAACTTCAGACCGAGCGGATCGACATGTATTTGCTTCACAGTCTGGACAAACACAGGTGGAAGAAGCTTGTGGAAACCGGTGTATTCCGGTTTTTGGACAGGGCCAAATCCGACGGCAAAATACGTTTTGTGGGTTTTTCTTTCCACGATGACATTTCCACCTTCAAAACAATAGTTGACGCTTTTGATTGGGACCATTGTCAGATTCAGTACAACTACATGGATGAAGAGTTTCAGGCGGGTACTGAGGGGCTGATGTACGCCAGCAAAAAGGGTCTTGCCGTCATAGTTATGGAGCCTCTGCGGGGCGGAACTCTGGTAAACGATGACCACCCGGAAATCGGCAAAGTGTGGGGAAATGCAAAGACTGTCCGAAGCGCGGCCGATTGGGGTTTGCGCTGGGTGTGGAATCACCCGGAAGTCAGCCTGGCACTGAGCGGCATGGGCACGCTGGCCCAAGTCAAAGAGAATTTGAAGACTGCGGATACCAGCTTTCCTAATTCTCTCACCCAAGAAGAACTGGGGCTTTATGAGAGGGTCAAAGAGATTTATGCCCGCAAGATGAGGGTTGACTGCACCGGGTGCGAATACTGTTTGCCTTGCCCTCAAGGCATTGTTATCCCAAAATGGTTTGAGGCGTACAATAAGGCCAGCATGTTTGAAAGCATTGCGAGTCTTGTCCGTGGCATGGACAATATGAAATCTGAATTTGGGGATCCCGGATCTTGCGTCCAGTGCGGACAATGCGAGGATGCCTGTCCCCAGGGATTGGCCATAAGGCAGCATTTGCTGGACCTTCTTAAAGATTTGGGAGGGCAGGCTTGAGTTTCCCTCCCTGACCCGGGGCTCCACAGGCCTGCCGTGGACTTGGTGACTGCATTCTGCGTTCGAAGACGAGGTGGATAAGCATTATGGGCAGGTTGAGGATTTGTGTGGTCGGTTACGGAAACGTCGGGAAAGAAACGGCCGTGTGCATCCGTCAATCCCCCGATATGGAACTGGCAGGGGTTGTTGAAATTCAGAAGATTCCCTTTGATGCGGGTTGCCCGGTTGTCGCCGGAGTTGAGGAATTGGGTGCGTTGGGCAAAGTGGATGTGGCAGTCTTGGCCGTACCTTCGCGTTCGGTTGGGTCGGTGGCACCTCTTTATTTGGCTAAGGGAATCAACACTGTGGATTGTTTCGATGTTCACGGCCAGGCAGTGTTGGATCTTCGGCGGGCCTTGGGACAAGTGGCAACCGGCTGCGGCGCAGTTGCGGTGCTGTCGTCCGGGTGGGATCCCGGAACTAATTCCGTGATACGCATGCTTTTTCAGGCCATGGCTCCTCGAGGGATCACTTGTACCAACTACGGGCCCGGGATGAGCATGGGACACACGGTAGCCGCCAAAGCAGTCTCGGGCGTTAAAGCCGCATTGTCAATGACTGTGCCTTTAGGAGCGGGTTCCCACAGGCGGGATGTCTATTTGGAACTGGACGAAGGTGTCAGTCTTCAAAAAGTGACCGGCGCCATACTGAACGATCCTTATTTTGTAAATGATGAAACTAGAGTCACTGCAGTTCCGAGCGTTGCTGAGCTGCAAACGACAGGACACGGTGTTCTTCTTGAAAGACATGGTGGTTCGGGTTCTGCCGAAAACCAGGATATGGGGCTCACACTCAGGATCAACAACCCCTCATTAACTGCGCAGATCATGGTGGCAGCCGCCAGGGCATCCACTCGTCTTGCCCCGGGGGCTTACACTCTGCCTGAAATACCTCCAGTCCATTTGCTTCCCGGCAACAAAGAAGATTTGCTCAAACGCTTGATCTGACAAACTGAGGCCCCTGACTTCGCCGGGGCCTTTTAGTTTGTTTGAATTCTGTAAGGGTCGGGGCCGAAACGGCAGGTTTGCTAAGGCTTACTCGTGCACGAGTACCTTTGTTCTGGCGGGAATGTTATCGTATATCCACTTGGCGTCTTCCACGGGAAGTCGCACACAACCGTGTGATGCCGGGGTCCCTAATTTGGCTTCTTCTTCGGGGATAATCTCCCGATTTTTGTCCATGGCTACAGAGTGAAAAAGGTAGACTCCCCAGTCTTTGAAGGACACCCAATACATAGCACCCTGCTTGTACTTGTCGCTGAAAAACCAAGTACCCCGATTCTGAATTTGAAACTCGCCTAAAGGGGTCTCGTTGCCTTCGACCCCGGTGGAACAAATGAAGTCTTTTATGACTTCCATATCCTTTAGGATGCGGACTTTTTGTTGAGATACATCCACTTTCACCAGGTACGTATTCTCGCTGACCGGTTCGGAAGGCTCATCGGGGTCCACTTCCGCGCCGGGTTCTGTTGTTCCGTTGTCCGCGTCGGTGGACTCGTCTTCATTCAAATCTACCGGGGTCAGGGAATCTGATTCCTCACCGCTGCTTGGTTTCTGCCCCGACTGTGCGTGAAAGAACGACGGTCTCCATTTCCCCAAGGAATCGGGGAGTATTCCAGGGTCCTCACACGCAGAAAGCGAGCCAACGAACATCAATACTACTAGGCACGCAACAGCCGGTTTGCCCAAAGGGGACATCTTGTCTCCTCCTGTTGGCTACTATTGGCTACAATTTCACAACAATTTGTCATGCCCTGCCGGTTGCCGTGCAACCCGTTCGACCCTTCATCTGAGTTTAGCCCATTGTCCAACATTCTTCGAGCATGAGATCATAGAATCTGTTGCGCAGCGATGATGTCGTTCCAACAAAGGTGGGCCGAGACTACATTAAGTCCCGTGTAATCCATATATGTGCGGTGGAAAGCGACGCAAATTGCAAGGTTCATCTTGCTTGCAACAGACGGTGGGTGTCAGCCGGCTTCGCTTTCCTCAGGCGGGCATTCGGATAGGAACTTTGCCAGCCAGGCGGGGTTCTTTCGGGCAAATTCAACGAACCTTTCGATCCTGTCCATGAACTCGTCACTGACAATGTGTTCGATTCGTTCAGTGTCTTTTAGGATATTCTGCCTCACTCCAAAATATCTCATGAACGTTTCCAAAAGTCTGTGTCTGGACATCAGGTATTCTCCCGTCTTAATTCCCGGTTCGGTAAGCTGCAAAACCCCATATTTCTCGTAAACGACATATCCCCCTTCAGACAAACGTTGAACCATTTTGGTGGCTGAAGGAGGTTGAACATTCAAAGCAATGGCAAGGTCCGTAAGGCGAAGGTATTTTCTCTCAAGGGTCAACCGGTAGATCATCTCCAGGTAGTCCTCCATGCTTGGAGTCAGTTCCTGTTGTTCTTCCGCCAAAGTGTAACCTCGAAAAGTTCGAAACTCACTGCCGGAGTTCATTGTCCTTCCCCCTCTTTTTTCTGTTGCAGTTGCCCCGCTTCCATTTTAGTTTATGCCTTTGCTTACAGGAGTTGCTCTTGTCTAGCAAAACCCCAGCATAGCCACATTTTGGGGTCCTTATAGGCCCTGCCGGGTGTTGTTGTTGCTGATGGGCAGATGACAGAAGAAGAAGGGGAATCAGTTGGTGTACCGGGAAAGGGGTGCGGCAGTTGGAGTCGAAGACAGTAGTGGGGAATCCGGACACAAAATAGTATCCTGCACGGACTAATCAAGCGCAGGGGTTGCGGTCCAAAAGCCGCTGCAGGGAAGAACCCGGGGGTGAACCGTATGCCTAAAATATGTATGTTGGGAGCCGGGAGCACAGTTTTTGCCAAGAATGTCCTTGGGGATTGCATGCTAACCCCGGTCTTGAAAGGAGCAGAACTTGCTCTTTTCGATATCGATTTGGGACGCCTTAAGGAGTCTTTTGCCATGCTTCAAAACATTAACCGCAATCTTGGCGGGTGTGTCGAAATTGTGGCCTACACAGATCGTAAAGCTGCCTTGAAAGGTGCCAAATATGTGATAAACGCGGTTCAGGTGGGCGGTTATGAACCCGGCACGGTGATAGATTTTGACGTGCCCAAAAAATACGGGCTGCGTCAGACGATAGGGGACACCTTGGGCATCGGGGGTATCTTTCGGGGGTTGAGAACCATTCCGGTAATGATGGATTTTGCCCGGGACATGGAAAAAGTCTGTCCCGATGCCCTTTTCATCAATTACACCAACCCCATGGCCATTCTAACCGGTGCCATGCTGAGGTATACGGGGGTAAAGACGGTCGGATTGTGTCACAGTGTTCAGGTTTGCGCCTGGGAGCTGTTGAAAGGGCTGGGGATGGATTCGTGCAATGTCTGTTGGAAAATCGCGGGGATAAACCATATGGCGTGGCTGCTTGAGATTACCAGGGACGGGAAGGACCTTTACCCCGAGATTAAGCGCCGAGCGTTGATGCGTCCCGGGCCCCATCGGGACATGGTCAGATACGAAATCATGAAACGGTTTGGTTACTATGTAACGGAATCAAGCGAGCACAACGCCGAGTACATGCCCTATTTTATCAAAAGTCGCTACCCCGACTTAATTGAGAAGTTCAATATTCCCCTTGACGAATACCCCAGACGTTGCGTGGAACAAATCAAGCGTTGGGAGACCATGAAAGAAGGGCTAGTGGATAACGTCGAACTAACCCATGCCCGGACTACCGAGTACGCTTCCTACATTATGGAGGCAATGGAATCCGACAACCCCTATAAGATAGGCGGAAACGTTCTCAATTCCGGTTTGATAGACAATTTGCCCAAAGAAGCCTGTGTGGAGGTTCCTTGTTTGGTAGACGCCGGCGGTGTCTCGCCTTGCCACGTTGGTGCTTTGCCACTGCAGCTTGCGGCATTGAACATAACGAACATTAACGTGCAGTTGCTCACTATTGAAGCTGCCATAACCAGGAGGAAAGACTGTGTGTATCAGGCCGCCATGCTTGATCCCCACACCGCGTCGGAATTGTCTGTAGACGATATCATAAGTCTTTGCGACGATTTGTTCCAAGCCCACGGAAACATGATCCCCGAATTCATATAATGTGTTCGTAACAAACCGGTCGTTATTTGTCGCAGACCTTTCGGGCGAGGGCTGTCGCCTAACCGGTGCGATTAGCCCCTTGGGGAACAAAGGTTACTTTACTGTAGTCCCAATAATGGTGTGGCATAAAAGGCTCTCCAGGCGGGCATAGAGGCCGGCACTGAACATGTATTGCGCGGGTTTGCCAACAGGTGGGGAGAATTAAGATCTGACAGGCAGTCTTATGGGGGTTCACGAGGTGTTTTGGAGAGCGAGCAGATTTGTAAGAACCGTGTGCATAACAGGATTCCTCGTGTTTTGGGGTTTCTGTGCTGCAACGGTTCATGCCAATGCAGGTCCTCCCGTGTCCTTGACTGACGGTGATGCTGTTTTCTTGCTGCCCGCAAAGCACGGGTCTTTGGAAATAACATCGGAAAACCTTACTTACGATATCGAGATTGTGGGACGGGAAGAGGTTTCCGCCCAAGTTGTTGCAGTTTACCAAATGCTAAACACCTCCGGGGAAGACCTTTGCATCCTCGTTGCTTTTGTCGCCAACAACCCGGCGACTGTGCCGGAGGTTTCTGTGGACGGCAAGCGGGTTGGACTGATTCGGACCGAGACAGTCCTCTGGAACGTGACGGGTCAGGCCGTTTATGCAGATGATCTGTTGGCACGGAGTTGGTCCAACACTGGTTCCTGGACCGAGTACGGCGTTTGGGAACCCACCTTTGAGGAAATCTTGCAGTTCATAAATACGGGGCAGCGTACCGGGGACACCGATGCAGGTTACGATTTTGAAGTATCCCTCTTTGAACTTGACTTCCCGGCCAAAGGGGCTCGCACCCTTCAAGTGGTTTACAAAGAGAATGCCGCTATCATAAAGAACCGCAAAGGTTACTCATATGTAAACCCCACTGCAGAGTTTTATTATTTCCTGGAACCGGCCCGTTACTGGAAAGACTTTGCCGGCTTGACCGTGACCATCAACGCACCCCGGGGCATTGGCGTGGAAACGTCCCTGGAGGGATTCGTGCAAAAGGGGGATGCGTTTGTGGCTCATTTCCCGGAACTGCCCTCCAAGAACCTGCGCATTTTGGCGGCGCTTGAACCCGGGACTTTCGTCCACAAGGTGAGGGCCGCATTCCCTTGGTTCTTTGTCTTAGCGGGCCTTGCACTGGTTTTGGGCAAGGTTGCAAAGGGGAAAAAGCCCTAGCATTCGTCAATTCACTCGCACCCTCACCCTGGCGCATACGAAGACTCCCTAAGAAATGAGAGATTCCTTGTTTCCTCTGCTTCGTGGTACTATAGCATTTAACTGGCGGAGCTATTGAAAGGGGGCCCCGGTATGGCTTGCGGGGATTACAACGCGGCAGCGATCGAAAAGAAATGGCAGAGTATCTGGGAAAAAGAAGGGGCTTTTCGGGCGGATCGTGACAATACAAGGCCCAAGTATTACGCTTTGATCGAGTTTCCGTACCCTTCCGGGGAAGGGTTACACGTAGGAAACCCCCGTGGCTACATCGCCCTTGACATAATCGCCAGAAAAAGGCGCATGGAAGGGTACAACGTCCTGTACCCCATAGGTTACGACGCTTTTGGACTGCCCACTGAAAACTACGCCATAAAACACAGAATCCACCCTCGAAGGGTGACGGAAAGAAACGTTGGCCGGTACCGGCGGCAGTTAAAATCCCTGGGCTTTTCTTTCGACTGGTCCAGAGAAATTAACACTACAGACCCCGATTATTACAAATGGACCCAGTGGATATTCCTTAAGCTATTCGAAAACGGCCTTGCCTACAAGGCCGAAATTCCCATAAATTGGTGTACCTCATGCAGGATCGGATTGGCAAACGAAGAAGTGGTGGGGGGCGTTTGTGAGCGTTGCGGTGGGACTGTGGTGAGAAAAGTCAAAAGCCAGTGGATGCTCAGAATAACCCGGTATGCGCAACGATTGTTGGACGATTTGGATACGGTGGACTACGCGGAAAAAATCAAAATTCAGCAACGGAACTGGATCGGACGTTCAGTGGGGGCCCAAGTGGATTTCGCTTTGGCCGGCACCGGGGACGTCATCAAAGTGTTTACCACCAGGCCGGATACGTTATTTGGCGCTACCTACATGGTTCTGTCCCCCGAACACCCGCTGGTAACCAAGATGAAACCCCTGATTCAAAACTGGGATGATGTGGTGGCCTACAGGGAAGATGCCGCCAAAAAGTCTGATTTTGAACGTACCGAGGTTGCCAAAGATAAGACAGGCGTCCCCCTTGAGGGCTTTTATGCTGTAAATCCCGCCACTGGAAAAGAGATTCCCGTGTGGATATCCGATTACGTACTGATGTCCTACGGCACCGGGGCTATCATGGCGGTGCCCGGGCACGATTCACGGGACTGGGAGTTTGCAAAAACATTTAACCTCCCAATAGTGGAAGTCGTAAAAGGCGGGGACATCGAAAAAGAAGCCTTTGAGGATATAGACTCGGGCACCTTGGTGAACTCGGGGTTTCTTGATGGTCTGCCGGTATCCGACGGGATAGAGGCCATGATTTCTTGGCTCGAAGAAAAGGGTTTGGGAGAACGAAAGGTCAATTACAGGCTTCGGGACTGGGTGTTCTCCCGCCAGCGTTACTGGGGTGAACCCATACCAATGGTCTATTGCGAGCAATGCGGGTGGGTGCCGGTTCCCGAGCCAGAACTTCCCGTCATGCTGCCCGATGTTGAAGACTATGTGCCCAACGAAGAGGGTGAGTCTCCCCTTGCCAACATTACGGATTGGGTGAACACCTCCTGCCCCCGCTGTGGCGGTTCGGCCAGGCGGGAAACCGACACTATGCCCAACTGGGCGGGTTCTTCCTGGTATTTTTTGCGTTACGTGGATCCCGACAATTCAAAGGAACCGGCTTCCCTGGATGATTTGCGCTACTGGTTGCCCGTGAACTGGTACAATGGGGGCATGGAGCACACCAATCTTCACCTCCTGTACTCAAGGTTTTGGCACAAATTCTTGTACGACTTGGGCTGCGTACCGACCCCGGAGCCTTACGCCAAAAGGACTTCCCACGGAATGATTTTGGGGGAAAATGGGGAGAAGATGTCCAAATCCAGGGGCAATGTGATCAATCCCGACGACATAGTGAACGAGTTTGGCGCAGACACTTTCAGAGTTTACGAGATGTTCATAGGTGCATTTGACCAAGCTATCCCTTGGTCTCAACAAGGGGTGAAAGGGTGCCGTAGATTCCTGGACAGGGTGTGGAGGCTGCAAGACATTACCGTTAAGAACCCGGGGTATTCACCGGAGTTTGAAGTGCCCATGCACCGCACAGTCAAAAAAGTTACCCTGGATTACGAACGTATGAAGTTCAACACAGCGGTCTCGGCCATGATGACCCTAGTCAATCGATTCTTGTCAGAAGGCAGAATAACTAGGGGTGAACTGCGCACTCTGCTGTTGCTCCTGCATCCGGTTGCGCCCCACATCACCGGGGAAATGTGGGAAAATCTAGGGTTTGGCGGCATGCTGCACAAAAAGCAGTGGCCCGAATGGGACGAAGAGAAAACCCTGGAAGACATGGTGGAAGTTGCCGTCCAAGTCAACGGAAGACTGCGGGCCGTGATCAAAGTTCCCCAAGGGGCGACTTTGGAAGAAGCCAAATCCGTGGTCATGGATGAGCAGAGCCTGGTTCCCCATTTGGAAGGGAAGGAATTGATAAAAGAGATTTATATTACGGACAGGATCTACAGCATCGTGGTCCGCTGATTTACCAACCCAGCAGCGACAAACCAAAAGCGCTCCGGGGTTCAACGGCGCCGGGGAGCTTTCTCTTTTTGAAGGATTCCGGTTCCTCCGTGTCAAATATTAGGCTACCATAGACTAACATTAGAGTAACGTTCCACAAACCTGGGAGAGATGGCCGTTGGTTACAGGATGCGTATTCAACATTCAGAAGTACTCTCTTCATGACGGGCCGGGCATTCGAACCACCGTGTTTTTGAAAGGGTGTCCCCTAGACTGCTGGTGGTGCCACAACCCAGAAAGCCGCCGGCTTGGACGGGAGATAATGTCATGGCCGTCGCGCTGTATGGGTTGCGGTTCTTGTGCGGATGTCTGTCCTACCGGCGCCATAACCATGGTGGAAGGCGTGGCCATAATCGACAGGGAAAAGTGCAATTTGTGCGGCAAATGTGCGGAAGTCTGCGGTGCCGGTGCTAAAGAAGTGGTGGGGGAAGAGCTCACGGTGGCACAAGTCATGGCGGAGGTCATGAAAGACAGCGTGTTTTACGAACAATCGGGAGGAGGGGTCACTTTTTCCGGCGGGGAGCCTCTTATGCAACCAGAATTCTTGGAACAGCTGCTTCTGAAATGCAAAGAAGAAGAATTGCATACGGCGCTGGATACCTGCGGTTTTGCCCCTTGGTCGGTGTTTGAAAGGATAATTCCTCTTACAGATCTCTTTTTGTACGATGTAAAAATGATGGATGATGAAAAACACAGGCAATACACCGGGGCATCCAACCGGTTGATTCTTGATAATCTGAGGAAACTTGCGGCCACAGAAGGCGAGATTTGGGCAAGGATTCCTATCATCCCCGGCATAAACGACGATCATCAAAATCTCGTGCAAACCGGGGAGTTTCTTGCGGAAATTGGCCTCAGGGATGTGAACATTTTGCCTTATCACAGTATGGGTGAAGACAAGTATCGCAGGTTGCAGGAGGATTACAGGTTGAAAGATCTGAAGCCCCCCACAGACGATGCAATGAAAAGGGTGAGCAAAGTCTTGTCTTCCTACGGGCTAAACGTTAAGACAGGAGGGTGAAAAAACCGTGAGAGACAGAGTGGAAAGATTGCGGAACCAGAGTTTGGAAACGGTGCCGGCGCTGTCAGTTGAACGTGCCCGGCTTATGACTGAGGCCTACAGAATGTATGAGGGGACCGTGTCAACCCCGGTGCTGCGAGCCCTGGCTTTTGCGCACCTTATGGAGTACAAAACGATATACATCGGCGAAGACGAGCTCATAGTTGGAGAACGCGGCCCCTGCCCAAGGGCAACGCCCACCTACCCGGAATTGTGTTGCCACACAGTTGAAGATTTCGATGTCATAGATAAACGAGAGAAGACCTTTTTCAAAGTCAACGACGAAGCCAAGGATATACAAGGCCGAGATATAATTCCGTTTTGGGAGAACAGGGCCGTAAGAAAAAGGCTCTTCGATCTCATGACTCCGGAATGGCTCGATTGCTACGAGGCAGGCATGTTCACCGAGTTCATGGAGCAGCGCGCCCCGGGGCACACTGTTGCGGACGGCAAAATGTACGAAAAAGGGTTCCTGGATTTTAAGCGAGACATTCAGGAGGCTTTGGACTCCCTGGATTTTCATCTGGATCCCGAAGCTTTTGAAAAGCGAGAGCAGCTTAAGGCCATGGCCATATGTTGCGACGGCATCATCCGCTATGGGCAGCGCCATGCCGAAAAGGCTCTTCAGCTGGCAAAGAATACAAAGGATCATTTCAGGAAAGAAGAACTTTTGGAAATAGCTAGGGTATGTAGCCATGTGCCCGCAAACGCTCCCAGGAATTTCATGGAAGCGATTCAGATGTACTGGTTTGTCCATATAGGCGTGATATCGGAGCTCAACACCTGGGATTCTTTCAACCCGGGAAGGCTCGACCAGCACTTGTATCCTTTTTACAAAAGAGACACCGACGAAGGCATCCTTTCAAGAGAAGATGCCCGGGAATTGCTTCAGTGTTTGTGGGTTAAATTCAATAATCAGCCAGCCCCCCCAAAAGTGGGCATCACCCTACAAGAAAGCGGCACTTACACCGATTTTGCCAATATCAATAGCGGCGGTTTGAAGTCAGACGGGTCTTGTGGAGTAAATGACGTTACTTACCTGGTGCTCGAGGTAATCGACGAAATGAGGATTTTGCAGCCCAGTTCCAATATCCAGGTGAGCAAGAAGAACCCCGACAAGTTTGTGAGGAAGGCTTGCGAGATTATCCGCAAAGGCTGGGGTCAGCCGTCCGTGTTTAATGCCGACACGGTTATAGAAGAGATGCTTTTGGCCGGGAAATCGGTGGAAGATGCCAGGGACGGGGGCACCAGCGGCTGCGTGGAAACGGGCGCGTTCGGCAAGGAAAGCTATATCCTCACCGGGTATCTTAATTTACCAAAGATTTTGGAAATAACTCTGCACAATGGGAAAGATCCCAGAACGGGAAAAAGGATCGGAATCGAAACCGGTGATCCTGCAGAGTTTTCTTCTTTCGACGAGCTTGTGGGAGCATTCAAAAAGCAGCTCAAGCATTTTGTGGACATTAAAATCAGGGGCAACAACATCATTGAAAAGCTTTACGCCCTCCACATGCCCTGCCCTTTCTTGTCTGTCATAATCAGCGATTGTATTCAAAACGGAAAAGACTACAACGCCGGGGGGGCAAGGTATCACAGCCGCTACATCCAAGGTGTGGGGATCGGTTCCATCACAGACAGCCTGGCGGCGGTAAAGCATTTTGTTTTCGACACCAAAGCCTTAAGCATGGAAAGACTGCTTCGGGTTCTGACTGCAGATTTTGAGGGCCACGAGACGGTTCGCCAGTCCCTCATCAACAAAGCGCCAAAATACGGCAACGACGACGATTACGCAGACGGTATCATGAAGGTAGTATTTGATGCTTTCCACAGCATTGTGACGGGCAGGAAGACCCCCACCGGAGGAACCTACAGGATCGATATGCTGCCCACCACTTGCCACGTGTACTTTGGGGCCGTCATGGGCGCAATGCCAGATGGACGCCGCGCCGGCGAGCCTTTGTCTGAGGGCATTTCTCCGGTTCAGGGAAGAGACCGGTTGGGGCCAACGGCCGTTCTCAAATCTGCTTCAAAAATGGACCATACCAGGACCGGCGGTACTCTGTTGAACCAGAAATTCACCCCGAAGTTGCTGGAAGGCCCCCGGGGGCTGGAAAGTCTGGTACACCTCATAAGGGCTTATTTCAAACTGGGAGGGCACCACATTCAGTTCAACGTTGTGAGCGCCGATACTCTTAGGGACGCCCAGGCGCACCCGGAAAAATACAGGGATCTCATCGTAAGGGTGGCCGGGTATTCGGATTACTTTTGCGACATAACCAAGGCTCTCCAAGACGAGATTATCTCCAGGACGGAGCACCAGAGGTTTTAGGACGCGACGGTCATTCTAGCTTTGAAGAGGGGTTGGGTTGTGCTTTTCGTGATACGGTGCCGGGCACTAAGGGTGTTGGAGATTTAGAGGTGCGTGGTTCATTGTGAGGAAAAGCAACGGCAGTCTTGCGGTTTTTGATGCCGAAGCCGCGAATTACGATGCTTGGTACCGCAGCAGGCTGGGTAGTTTTGTGGATATGGTGGAGACAAAACTGGCTTTTGAAATGCTTCCGGTTCAAAGAGGGCACAGGGTATTGGATGCCGGTTGCGGTACAGGTAATTTCAGCCGCAAACTTGCCCTTAAAGGATGCCTTGTGACCGGAATAGACATATCCCCCAAAATGGTGGAAATGGCGAAAGCACAGTCTGTGGAGTTCGGAGAAGCGATTAATTACTTGGTTATGGACGCCCACAGGCTGGATTTTCCCGACGAGTGTTTCGACGCAGTTTTGTCCATGGCGGCGGTGGAGTTCCTTCGAGCGCCAAGAAAGGCTCTGGGCGAGATGCTGCGTGTTGCTAAAAAAGGTGGCGGCGTCTTGATAGGAACCATTAACGGTAACAGCAAATGGGGCAAGTTGTATTCTGACAGGAAATTTGCGGACGACAGTGTTTACAAGCACGCTTCTTTTGTGACACCGGAAAACCTTCGCAAGATGGGGAAGGAGAGCCCCGTGGATTTGAGGCAATGCCTGTTTGTTCCCCCAGATACTCAAGAAGAACGTTTATCCTTGGAACTGGAAAATGAGTTGTCCCGCGTAGAAAGGGGCGGTTTCTTATGTGCTCTGTGGCAAAAACTATAAGTTGCCAGGTTTCGTTCATTCCCATAGGAAACAAGGACTACACCGCCCATATAAAAACAGCCTTGCGGCTTATAGCCGAGTCCGGGGTGCAATACCGGACGGGCATGATGTCCACAGTAATTCAGGGCAGCCAAGAAGAGGTTTTTGGTTTGCTGTCCCGCATTTTCGCGGTCATGGACCCCGTTTGCGGTTTCGTCATGGATGCCAGATTTTCCAACGTGTGCGGGTGATTGCCGGCCGCCTCCGCGTTTTGGATGCGCGGTGAGCGCCCAAACCTCGCTCACCGCGCATCCCCGTGCGCCATATGACGCATACTTCCGAAACTTTAACTTTCAGCCTGCTTATAATAGCAAAGGTAGACTGCGTCCTTTTCCAGGTCAAGGTCAAAAGACTGGCCCGGTGGCACCACAAATTTTTGTCCTGCCGAGTAAACCTGCCAATTATCTTGTCCGGGGAGCCTGACTTTCATGGAACCGACCACAATGTTCATGTGTTCTTCCGAAGACGTGGAGAAAGTATACTTGCCGGGCTCCATGACCCCTACAGTAGCGTAACCCTGTTCCGTGTTGACCCCCAAACTCTGAACCTTGCCGTCGAAATACACGCTATGCTTCATTCGTCCGCCCCTCCTGATATCGCCGGTCCAAAACCGGCGTTTCTTTGCTTTGGTTACGACGATGCTATACTCCAAGCCACGAGAACAGGCCCGGTGCCAAGTGCACCAGGGAGAACAGACCGAGAACATATACCAGCCAGTGCACTTCTTTTCCGCGGCCAGAAGCTGCCTTGATTACGGCATAAGAAATGAAGCCTGCCGCGATGCCGTCAGAAATTGAATAGGTGAAAGGCATGAAAGCGATGGTGAGAAACGCCGGGAAAGCCTCGCTAAAATCGGCCCAATTGATGTCTTTTACAGGCAGAATCATGAGCACGCCAACGATGACAAGGGCAGGCGCCGTCGCTTCCGAAGGGATCATCCCCGCAAGGGGTGCAAACACCAGGGAAACCAGGAACAGAAGGCCGGTGACCACTGCCGTGAGTCCGGTGCGTCCGCCTTCGGCTATGCCGGCACTCGATTCCACGTATGTAGTCACCGTGCTGGTCCCCAAAGCAGCCCCGAGACAAGTGCCGACGGCATCGGCGGTCATCATTGGGCGAATCCTTGGGAGCTGCCCTTTTTCGTCGAGCATGTTGGCCCGTGAGGCCGTGCCCATAAGGGTGCCTATGGTATCAAACACATCAACGAAAAAGAAACTGAAAATGGTCATGAAACCCAGGCCCAAAGCCCCTCGAATATCCATCTTCAAGAAGATGGGGGCAAGAGACTCAGGATGGCCGATGATGTTGCCCGTGATTTTTGTAACACCCATTGGGATGCCGATAATAGTCGTGATGAGGATCCCTATGAGGATGGAACCTCTTACTTTTAGGGCCATAAGGACGGCTATGACGATGAGCCCCACAATCGCCAAAGCCGGCCCTTTATCAGCGAAGTTGCCCCTGGTAATCAAGGTGGCTTGATCCGGCCCCACAAGTTTGGCGTTGGTGAAGCCGATGAATGCGATGAAAAGGCCTATTCCCACTCCCACAGCGCGTTTGAGACTTTGTGGAATTGCAGCGTCGATAACGTTAATCGCGCCCGTGACAGACAAAAGGACGAAAATGATGCCTTCTAGAAACACGACCCCCAGGGCTGCCTGCCAGCCCGCTTTCGCCGCCACGGTGAAGGCAAAAAACGCGTTCAGGCCCATGCCGCTTGCCAAAGCGTAAGGGTAGTTGGCCAGAAATCCCGCAAGAATTGTAGTGAACCCCGCTGCCAGGACCGTGGCCGTCATGACAGGACCAAAAGGCATTCCGGCGGCGCTCAGAATATCCGGGTTTACGAAAATGATGTAAGCCATGGTCATAAAAGTCGTCAAGCCGGCCAAAACCTCAGTCCGCACGTCCGTTTTGTTCTCTTTCAGCTTAAAAAGCTTCTCCAACAACATTTGTACCCCCCGTCTTGTCGCGTTCTAATTGCGGTCCCAAGGACAATCTACCATTGTGTACAAAGAGCTGCAAGACGAATGTCACACAATCTTCGAAGTGTAGAACAATTCTCCGGAAGGATTATTGGGCAAAAGGGCAGGGTTTTCTAACCTCCGATCAACCGGAAACCTGTCGGCAGAGGGTCTTCGGGATCCAGAACCAGCTGGTTGAACCCCGTGATGAAAGCCCTTCCCGATACTTCAGGCACTATGGCGGGAATTCCCTGAACCTCAGTATATTCTAATATCCTGCCTGTCATGGACGTATCGATAATCGACACGTTTTGCAACAGATCGTTGTTTCTCATAACCCCTTTTCTGTGATGGAGTGCCACTCTTCCGCCGGTTCCTGTTCCCGTTGGTGACCTGTCTATCTGGCCTTCCGCAAAGATGCATATATTTTTACTTTTGAGGTTGTTGCCTTCCCTTGTAAGGGGATCCATGATGATCGTACCGTAAATGCCGTTCAGGCCGGGTTCAAGGGGATGGACAACTTCGGTAGTCTCCATAACCTTGTGCTTGATTTCCATGCCCTTTTTCACAAGGGCTTCCGCGTTAGGCGCGGTTAATTCAACCCCGATTTTGGCTGCGTCCACGTAGGCGTAGAAGGCTCCGCAAAAAGCCACATCGCACGTCACATCCCCCAAGCCGTCCAGGTCCACGGCCACGTTTTGTTTCAACACAAAGGACGGGACATTGGCGAAACGAACTTGTTGGACTTTTTTGTCTTTGATCCGAGCGAAGGCGGTTATTCGTCCTGCGGGTGCGTCAATTTTCAGGACATTTTCGCCCTCTTTTCCGTTCATCATGCCCGTTTCGAAGACTACCGTGGTGATGCCGATGGTGGCATGCCCGCACATGGTGCTGAGTCCCTCATTATGGGTAAAAAGCACCCCGATATCGCCGTCAGTCGTTACCGGCGGCACGATTATGCAACCGTACATGCCGGCATGTCCTCGCGGTTCGAACATCAGCATTTTCCTGAGATCGTCATAGTGCTGTAGGACGTATTCTCGTTTTTCCAGGATGGTTTTCCCCGGAATGGGGGGGAACCCCGACGTGATAATCCGGGTCGGCTCGCCTCCGGTATGGGAGTCAATGCAAGTAATGATCCTTTCAAAGGTCATCATGGGTATCCTCCTTCCTTTCCCCGAGCCTCGCAAGGTAGCTACAAATCTGCTTTTGTGCCGTACCCTGCGGCAACCGCTTTGTCGTAAGCCAGCCTGGATACTACCAGATCAAAAAGGGCCATTCCCACCGATTTCACAAAGGTGGTCCCGGCGCTTACGGCGGCTTTGTCTGTTTCTGTGGCCAGATAGTTGCCGAAAGTCTCCACTTGGTCACGGCGCAACAGCCCCCGGGTTAAGGGATAGACAAGGTCCCCGGTTTCTTTGACGGCATGTTCCGTATCCACATATACCTTGGCTAATAGCCCGAAAAGCGACTGCGGGTATTCCCTCATGGACGGCTTGTAAGACCCAATGCCCACAAAATGTTTTCCCGCCAACAACGAAGGCTCATCGGGCAACACCGGTTGTTCTGATGTGGTGGCGGTTATGACGATCTGGGCCGAAGCCAAAAGCCGTTCCACCGAGCGCACCTCTTCCACCTTTACACCGGAAAGGTCGTCTGAAAGGCGCCCCACCAAAGAGGTAGTGGCTTCCGAACGCTTGTCGAACACCAGTATCTTTCTTATGCCCCGGGCTTTGCACGCGAAAAGCGCTTGGTAGTAGCCTTGTGTTCCGGCCCCAATTATGCCTACGGAAAAGGCCGATTCCGGGGTAGTGTGCCTGATGGCAACACCGCCTACTGCCCCGGTCCTCAAGGCAGTCAAGGTTTTTCCCTCAAGTGCTGCAAGGGGTTTGCCCGTCTCATAATCGTTTAGAACCATAAGCCCGTCTATGACAGGGAGCCCTTTGGCAGCGTTTTCCGGGAACACGGTTAAGGATTTTGTGCCAAAAAAACCTTCTGCGAAACAGGGCATATAAAGCAGAGTCTTTCCATCACAATCGACGTGGATGCGGGGGGGCATGAACATATTGCCGGTTTCGTACAATTCGTAGGCCCTCTCAATAGAGTCCATTACTTCGTTGGGGGACAGCACTTTCTCAAGGTCATTTTGATTAAGTATGAGCAATGGCATCACCTTTCTATCGGCGCGAAATGTGTTTTCGGCGGAAAACCGCTTATGACCGGCTATTTGACATTTGAATGGGGATTACCTTCTTAAAAGCTTTCCCGCCATGATCTCAACAAAGATGAAATCCCACCGCAACCAAGCCGTTGTAGTTTTGCTCCTTGTAAGCAGGATACTCATGTACTTGTATCGAAGTCATACTATCAGACATCTGATCATTTGAGGTGTCCACTTGCTGGGGAGGGAAGATCGTGGCCGTTCAAAATATAGTTGACGAATTGGCGCAAGTTATCAAAAAGCCCATAACAGTGGAGGACTCAGATGGCCGCCTAATAGCGTATTCGGTTCACGAGGAACCGGTCGACCAAATACGGTTGGAGACTCTCTTGCGGAAAGGGGCTTCTTCCAGGACCATTGAGACGCTCAAAAAAAGAGGCGTATACCGGAACATCAATTCGTCGCCGGGAATAACGCGGGTCCCTGCCATGCCGGAAATCGGTTTTACGTCAAGGGTGTGCGCGGCAATCCGCGGAGGGGCCCGTGTATTGGGGTACTTGTGGGTGGTCGACGACAGTCCTTCCGTGCAGCCCCATATGGAGGAGAGTCTGAGGCAGACGTGTACGCTTCTGGCTCTTGAACTCACGAACCAAGGCTCCATGGCCAAAGAGAAGCAGCAGATGGAACTGATAAGGGATTTGGTAACAGGGGCTGCAAACGATCAAAGCGCCGTGTACCTGGGGGCAAAAGCCCTGGGGTGGTACCCGGAGCCGCCGTTTCAATC
>CAZYEC010000029.1:0-19854 GCA_964646385.1 uncultured Eubacteriales bacterium
GAACAAATTCTTTGTCCCGCTTAAGGGTTCTTTCCAACCCGGGTGACGAAACCTCCAAATTGTAGGATTCAGGGATCGGATCGTGTTCGTCAAGCCATCGACCCAGGGCATTTTGAACCAGGACACAATCATCCAGAGTCACGCCGGTCTTTTTGTATATCGTGATCCTCAGAATGCGCCGCTTGTTCTCGAAAAGAATCTCCACATCCAAAAGCTCCAGGCCGCCGCCCGTAGACTCAACCAGTCGTTCAAAGTCGGCAAACAGCCCCTCGTCAAGTCCTCGTTGCCGCATCTACATCACCCCAACAACATACAAAAAGTGGGTTCGGCTAGAAACCCACTCCGACAGAGCCCCTCGATGGAAAATTCCCCAAAAACCCACAGAGTCAGTATATCACAGGGGCGGCAATGGCGGCAAATTGCAGCAACCCTCGGTAAAGTAAGGGATTGCCGGAAAACCCGTGCTCAGGACCACGGTTATGCCCCGGTGACGGTCCCCGGGAACCAGGGCCCTGCAAAAGGGCCCTGGCCTGTTCACAAAAACTCTGTCCGCTAATTAAGGGGATTCGGCGGGTTCAAATAACGGGCCAGAAAAGCGTAAATCTCCCTTCTGGATTCTTTGGCAGCCCCGGTGTCGAGCCGGTTAAAGGCGTGTCCGCCGGGTTCGTCCTGATAGATCTTGTATTCAAAATTCTTGCCCGTGGCTTTGAGGGCTTTTATCAGGTGTTCCACTTCCAAAACGTTTACATCCTCGTCGTTGGTGTTGGTGTGCACCAGAAGCGGGGTGCGCAGGTTTTCGACCTGCCAAGCCGGAGAACGCCTGCGGTATTCCCGGGGATCTTCGGCGGCAGTCTTTCCGATGTGATAAGGGGCCGAAAACAAGGTCTGGTAGTGAGGCCCTTTGTACCCCATTCGCGCCACCAAATCGCTTACAGGGACACCCGCGTAGCCGGCTTTGTACGCGTCAGGGTAACGGAACAGATTCATAAGGGTGATGAGCCCTCCGTGGCTCCAACCCATGATGCCCACCCGTTCCGGATCCGTCAAAGGTACATTTTCCAACATGTAATCCCTGGCGGCCAGGGCGTCTTCGGTTTCAAGGCCGCCGTAGTCGATAAACCGGTAGAATTGCTCACCGTACCCGGTACTTCCGCGATAATCGGGAGCAACCACGATGTAGCCTTGGGCGATAAGCTCTGAAACGATGTGGGCCGAGCCCGTGCTGAAATTGGAGTGAACACCGCCGTGCACGAATACCAACAGCGGATATCTTTGGGTGGCCTCGACCCCCTCGGGGACAAAAGTGTACGCATGAATTTTGAGGGGGTTGCCTTTGTCCTGAGGAGCCTGGGCAAAGGGGTTTGCCGGAGGAGGCCCGGTGAACAAGACTTTGTCTACCCTTGCCTTTCCCCTCATCACGTTGAACCACTGAATGTCATCGATGGCTTTGGCCAGCACCGCAAACATGTGGGCCATACTTGCCTGTTGGTGTTTCAGCTCCTCTATTTGCTCAGCTATGTTTTCCATCATGTTTCCTCCCCGCGTGCTTTGTTTTGGCAAACTCGAGCCGGTGTCGGGTTTTGCCGGCAGATTACCGGTGTCATTCTGCAACTTGGGTTTCCTATCCTCCAGGGCCTTTGCTTCACATTTTGTCGTACGGGGTCTTGCGGCCGGTGTGGTATAATTCTTCATGTCGGCGCACCCCAATATACGGCCTGAAACCTCAAAGATGCATTGGGCCGGAAAGCCGGTTGCGCCACCATCCGACAGCAACAGATTATCGGGAGGCCAGCATGTTCTGGGAAGTCGCGGTTCTAGTCTCCGGTGGTTTATCCATAGCCGTCGCCGTCTTCCTTTATGTGTGGGTAATGCGGCAACCAAACGATAACGATGCTATGGAAAGGTTTTCAGGCGCCATTCAAAAGGGTGCTTCTGCCTACCTGAAGCGGTTGTTTCGGACTCTAAGTCTGTTGGCTGCCACTCTGGCCGCAATCATATTCATCTTTTTGGGCTGGCAAAGCGCTTTTGCCTACGTTTTGGGAGCGGCATGTTCGGCCCTGGCCGCTTACTCGGGCATGTATGTGGCCACCAGGGCTAACGCCAAAGTGGCTTGGGCGGCCCGTTCCGGGGTTAGGGCCTCGTTCCCCGTAGGGTTCTACGCCGGGGGCGTCATGGGTCTGTCTGTAGTGGGCCTCGCCGCGATCGGCATGACGGCCCTGTACCTGGCCTTCCAAGAGGCCCAAGTAATCTTGAGTTTTAGTTTCGGCGCCAGTTCAGTTGCGCTTCTCGCCAAGGCCGGCGGCGGTATTTACACAAAAACGGCCGATATCGGGGCTGATCTTGTGGGGAAGGTCGAATTCAACCTGGCGGAAGACGATCCGAGAAACCCCGCAGTGATAGCCGACAACGTGGGCGACAACGTAGGCGATGTGGCCGGGGTGAGCGCCGACATATTCGACTCATACGTTGCAAGCGTGGTGGCGGTAATGCTTTTGGGTTCCGCGCTTTACTCAAAAGAATATGTAGTATACCCCCTTTTGCTGGGAGCCGCCGGCATACTGTCTTCTTTGATAGGCTTCGCTTTCGTCCGCACGGGCAAGAGCGAAGATCCGGGGAAAGCCCTAAACAGAGGCACCATAGCCACCACCCTCATTTTCGCAGTAATGGCTCTGGGAGTCTCCTTTGTTTCGGGAATTGGAAACCCTTGGGGAGTTTTCTTGCCCGCTGCTGCAGGCTTGTTTGCGGGAATCATCATCGGGTTCACTTCTGACTACTTCACGGGCATCGATCGAAAATCGGTCCAAAACACCGCCAACAGCGCAAAGACAGGCCCTGCCATCCTGATACTCCAGGGTTTCTCCTACGGCCTCCTAAGCGTAGTCCCCTCAATGCTGGGAATTTCCGCAGCCATGGTCGCGGCGTGGGTGCTGTCCGTACATTTCGGGGTCGCCGGAACTTACGGCGTGTCGGTAGCGGCAGTGGGAATGCTGTCCATAACAGGGATGATAGTCTCGGCCGACGCTTACGGACCCATTGTGGATAACGCAAAAGGTTGTGCCGAAGCCGGTCACGAAAGCGCAGAAACCGTAAGGGTGTGCGACAAACTTGATGCGGCGGGAAACACCGCAAAGGCCATAACAAAAGGGTTTGCAGTGGGGGCAGCGGCTTTGACAGTGCTGGCGCTGTTCGCTGCTTATTCCGAAACCGTGGGAATCCAAACCCTGGACCTTCGAAGCCCCGCCGTGGTGGTAGGAGTGCTTTTGGGGGCCATGATGCCTCCTTTTTTCTCGGCCCTCACCATACTCTCGGTGGGCCGCAACGCTTTTGTGATGGTGGAAGAGATAAGGCGGCAGTTCAGGGAAATACCCGGCCTGATGGAAGGCACGGCTTTCCCGGACAGCGACCGGTGCGTAGACATCGCCACAAGAGGCGCCCTTAAAGAACTGGTACTCCCGGGGGCCTTAAGCCTTTTCACTCCTCTTGCCGTGGGGTTTCTTCTTGGGAAGAACGCCTTGGGAGGCTTTCTGGCGGGTTCAATCGTAACAGGCACAATTTTCGCCTTATTTATGGCCAACGCCGGAGGTTTGTGGGACAACGCCAAAAAATACATTGAAGATGGCGCCTACGGCGGCCAGGGTTCCGAGGCCCACAAAGCCGCCGTCGTAGGGGACACTGTGGGCGACCCTTTCAAAGACACTGCCGGACCTTCCTTAAACACTCTCATCACCGTAATGTGCCTTACGGCAAGTCTGTTCGGACCTTTTATCGCAAAGTACGCTTTGTTCAGGTTTTGAACATCCGGCACACAAAACTCTCGCCGAATCCAAAACCTATCCGATTCGCGCTTTTCCGCCCGGCATGTGCTGTCTGAGCGCCTCTGGAACCGTCACCGAACCGTCTTCTTCCTGGAAGTTTTCCAAGACAGCTGCAAGGGTCCGCCCTACAGCTACAGCCGTGCCGTTCAGTGTGTGGACATACCGGGGCCTACCCCCGTCTTGGGGCCGGTAGCGAACGTTGAGTCCCCGTGACTGAAAATCCGTGCAATTGCTGCAAGAGGTGATTTCCCGGTAGACGCCGTCGGCCGGCTTCCAAAACTCCAGATCGTACTTTTTGTAAGCCACCGGCCCGATGTCTCCGGAACACATCTTCATGACCCGGTACGAAATCCCCAGCCCCTGGTAGATGCGTTCCTCCAAATTAACCATGTACTCGAGCATCTCGTCAGAATCTTCCGGCCTGCAGAACACAAACATTTCCACTTTATCAAAATGGTGAGTCCGGATGAGTCCCCGGATGTCCCGCCCCCCCGAACCCAACTCTGTCCTGTAGCAGGGTGAAAAGCCGGCATATTTCAAAGGTAACTCCGATTCGTCCAGCAGATCTCCCAGGTGCATTGCAGCCAAGGGGATTTCCGAGGTGCCCACAAGCCCTAAATCCTGACCCTCTATGCGGTAGATCTGGTCTTTGAAAAAGGGATAGTGCCTGGAACCCTCCAAAACATCCGATCGGGCCATAACAGGGGGAATCACGGGCCGGAAACCCTCAGTGCCAAGAATATCCAAAGCATACCTGACCAAAGCAAATTCCAGGTAGACGGCGTCATCTTTAAGAAAATAGGTTCGCGTCCCCCAAGTTTTGGCGCCCATGGCCATGCTAAGAATATCGTGTTTTTCGCCCAGCTCCACATGGTCTTTTGGGGCAAACCCGGTTGCCTTTGGTTCGCCCCAGCGCCTGACCTCGATGTTTCCTGATTCGTCAGGGCCATAGGGCACATCGGAGGCAAGCATATTAGGAAGCCAAACGACCAACTTTCTGAGTTCCGCCGCGATGTTTGCAAGATCGGTCTCGGCTTTGGCCACGGAAGACCGCACCTCCCGGCTAAACTCCACAAGCCGCTCTCTTTGCTGAGGATCTTTGGCGAGTTTGACCTGAGCAGAAAGAGAATTTCGTCTTTCCCTCAAAGAATTGATGTTTCGAACCAGAGATACCCGCTTTTCCTCCAGGGCCAGAATTTCGTCAAGGGGGGCTTCCTGTCCTCGTTTTTTGAGCATCGCCTCCACAAGCGGCCGGTCCTTTTTGATGATTTCCACGTCAAACACGGCACATCATCCCTCCTGCTGTCAGGTGATCAAAAAGAGCAGGCCTTCTCCAAGGACGAGATCGACCTGCTCCCGTGGTGCCACCTTGATGCGCGATTCAAAAACCGCCTCTGTGCCTGTAACGGGGCAACCCGTCGCATCATACCGGCTTCGACCTGCACCCTCCGGTTTCAGAATGCCCAACCAAGGTTCAAGCCATTTCCTATGCGAGTCTCAAGGGTGCTAACGACGACGGGGATGCCGCCTTTCACCTGCCGGCGACTCTCTGAAACCCCGGAAACGTCTACCGTCCCCATCATGGACTTTGACACAATATATCACTTGGGCAAGCGAAAGTTAAGCGTCGCAAGGTCACTTGTTGAGATTCGCGGGCGCTTAGCCTGGGTGACGGGCAGGTGCCCCGGATTTGCACTGCTTTGGGGGCGTCGTGCAAATCGCAGGTAGACAGTGCCTGTGGCTGCGAGGCCTCGGCGGCTTCTATGGCTTCGGGTAGCCCTTGCGGGCTCCGGCTCATAGGATGTTGGCGTGAGGTGGCCTTGATTGGTAAGCATTATAGTGACATCATCCCAAAACGGGGATAGAACCCATTCCTACCTGCAAAACCTAGCCAAGTTTGCAGGGGAACAACACGAGTTCCTGGTCGTGGGCGCAGAAAGCGAAGCGGCGACGGGCCATTTGCCAAAAAACCAAACATTGAGATGGATCTCAATTGGAGAAGACTCCCCCAAAGGCTTTTCAAAAGCCAAAAATCTTGCAGCCGTCGTAGCTGATGGGGAACACCTGGTTTTTGTGGCTTGCGGAACCCCGGTTGAACCTGGATGGGTCGGCAGAATGCTGGCGTGTGCAGAAAATACCGGCGCAGGTACTGTTGGGCCGTTGCCGGGCGCGGGCTTTTCCAACAGAACTGAAACCCGCAGGCGGGGAAAATGGTTTCCCAGAGTGAGCCTGGGCCGGGGGCCAATGCTGGTGGAAAAAGGGCTGTTCAAGGCGGCAAGGGGCTTCGACGATGCTTTGTACCCGGGAAAATACCAAGACTGTGATCTTTGTCTTAAGGCCGCTTTGTTGGGTCGGAAGGTGTATTCGCTAGACAATGTCCGGGTTTCCGGCGACATGCCTCCCGGCTCAAGAGCGTGGGAAGAAGATTTCAGGCAGTGCTGCTTTGCCACCGGTTTGCAAGACTCGAACGCCAGAAAGTTTTGCTCAAAATGGGGTGCGGACAGCCCCGATTTTACCGTTGCGCGTTGGGAGTTTTTTGACATCGAAAGCCCGCAAGGAAAACGGGTGCTTGACCTTAATGCCGGGGCCGGAGCAACGCTCCTGGAAGCGTTGTCCCAGGGGGCATCGCAAGCAGTGGGAATACAGCCGGACCGGGGCCTGCTGAAAATCGCTACAACACACTTGTCTGTATATCCCGGCTGCTCTGCCACAAAAACCGTAAAAGGGGCTGCCGCCAATTGCGGCGATGGTTACGATCTTATTTATGCGCCCTGGTGCCTGGAATCGTCCCCGAATCCCAGGAGGCTCCTGAGGCAAGCAAGGACGCTTATGTCCGGCAACTCGCGCCTAATAGCCATCGTGCGAAATTCCTGGTCCGCCGAAAGGATATTGCCCCTGCTTTTGAACGGAGAACCTCGGACCCTGCCAAGACCTTCGTGGGGGCCCACGGCCTCCCCCGACGAAGCATTGGGCTGGTTCTGGGACGCCGGGCTCAGGGTGCTTCAGGTGAAATTTCTGCATCCACCGGCGGTAGACCGAAATCAGCTGGTTGACAGGTTGTTGGCAATTCCCGAAGAACATGCAAAAAAGAATCAAAAGCCGTACTGCAGGGCCAATTTTTCAGAAGAATTCATGGTAATCGCGGAGACGATGCGACATCGCGGCTCACAACTCCTGGCCAACAACGGCCAGCGCTTTGATCCACACGTGCAAAGCCAACCTCACACTGGGGCAGTCCAAATCCACATCGATTAGCTCGCTGATCTTGCGTATTCTGTAGTCCATGGTGTTGGGGTGAACATTAAGCCGCAATGCCGCCCTTTTTCTGCTGCCGTACCAGTCCAGATACGCTTCCAGTGTGGGCAGAAGGTTGTGGCCGTGCATTTTGTCATACGCCTTGAGCTTTTCTATTTGTTGCCGGCCGTAAGAGCCGCACATGGAGCATCCGGCCATGCAGGACAACAGGTCATAGGCGGCGAGGGACCGGTATTCGAAGACTACCGAGCCCGGGTCAATCTTGGGCCCCAGGATTGCGGCCCTGACGGCTTGACGATAGCTTTTTTGAATATCTACGGCGCTTTCACAGAGGCCCCCGGCGCCCACGGTGCCCAAAAAGCGGCGGTCATCGGAAAACCGACTTGAGATTCTTTGTCTCAGTTCCGGCAAAGGATCCGGATCTCGGCCAGACAGGATTAACACCCCGTCCTCACCCACCACCCCGGCCAAACAAAACCTGGCATCGATTGGTACGGCGGCCTGCACCTCCCTGAGGCACCAAACGGCAGACACGCCGGCTGCTTTTTGAGGGCGCACGACAACGGCCTGAAACTGAGGCTTGGCCCGCCATTCGGCCCCCCGGGCCCGGGATCCAATGGCCGTGTCGTCATCCAAGACTCCACCGACCAGGTCCTTAACCAGCTCAACCCTTTCGTCCGGTTTCACCGTTTCTTCTTTGAGCAATGTTCCGAGATGTTCCCCCAACATTCGGGCGGATCTCAGAATTGCCACCCGAGCCGCTTCGGAAACAGGCAAATACCCGTAAAGCACCCACAGGTAGCCCAGCACTTCAGTTCCTTCCCTGACTGCCACCGCCACTCGAGGTTCAAATCCGATCTCCGGGATGCCCGGCACAAGGGCAATGCCTGCTGTGGAATCGATGAGATCGTACACGCCCCGGTTTTTGAGAGTCTCAATAGTGGCCAGGGAAGCGCCTTTGCGAAGAAGAGTTTCCAAACGAACCGAGTCCACGGGCACATCGTGAACCGAATAGGCTACAAGACGCCCCGTGGAATCCTCCAAAGTGATGGGGCGCCTGATAAGATCTGCAAGATCCTCCACAAGAGACTGGGCTCCCAAAAGCACTTCCTCCAGCGAATAGTCTGAAAATAGACTTCGCCGGGGAGTTCAAGAATCCTTCCCAGCTTTTTGGAAGCCCCAAACCCACTATATTATTGAACCCAGCACGCCGGTGGCGGAGCCGGCCTGGCCCCGGGCTCCGGGCCTCACCAGACCCTACACCACGGACGGTTCCACCCGAAAATCGCCTCGTTCAAACCTTCCAAGGTCCAAATTGTTTATGTCGATGGACGTTTTCTGCCCGCCTATCATGGAGGTCAGCAGCTCACCTACCACGGGCGCCAACATGAATCCGTGGCCGCTGAAGCCCACCGCATGATAGTAACCTTCCAGCCCGGGCACAACGCCCAGAATCGGGTGAGCATCGGGGCTTATGGTATACAGCCCCGACCACTGACGGACAACCCGGACGTTTTTCAGGGGGGGCAACAGCCTGGACATAATTTCGGACATTCTGTAGGCAAATTCCCATGAATGCCCGATATCGAAACCTTTGGGTTCGTTGGGGTCACCTATGCCCATCACCAATGAACCGTGAGGGGTCTGCTGGCAGTAAATGCCGATGGAAAATGACATGAGCATAGGTCCGATCAAAAAGCCGACGGCCTCGGTTGCCAGTATTTGATGCCTCTCAGTGTACAGCGGCAGGTCTACCCCAACCATTTGGCCCACGTGCTTGGCCCAGGGGCCTGCGGCATTGACCACGATCGGCGTGGCTATTTCTCCCTTCTCGGTCACAACGGACTTGACTTTGCCGCCTTCGACTTTGATGTCAGTTACTTCCGTGAAGTAGTTGATGTCCCCCCCGAGCCTTTCGGCTGCCTGCAAGTACGCCCTGGTGGTGTGAAACGGATTGGCGTGGCCGTCCCTGGGGTTGAAAGTAGCGCCGAACATTCCTTCGGTATTGAGCTGAGGGACTATCTTGTTGGCCTCTTGAGGTGTCAGCAACTGCGACATGATGCCCAGCCTGTGTTGCAGTTCAACGTTCTCCTTAAACTGCTCCCACTCTTTTTCGGTGTGAGCCATTATGAGGTAACCGTTTTGTTTGAACTCAAGAGAGTGTTCGTATTCCAGTTCCTCCTGAAGCCCCTCCAAAATGTCCAAAGAGGCTTTGGCCAAAAGGCAATTGCCCTCGGAACCCCACTGTTCTCTGACACCGGCGCCACAACGTCCGGTAGAACCATCGGAAAATGTGGCCTTTTCGCAAAGCACCACGTTCTTGAAGCCGGCTTTGAGGAGGTTGTACGCCACGGCCCCTCCCACGACGCCCCCTCCAACAACTACAACGTCGGCTGTAGGTCTCAAGGCTATTCCCCCTCCTTCTTCATTGCCTGGGCTGCCGCTGCCAAATCGCCCATTTTCACGGCTTTCGTAGGCGGCCTAAAAGTGGAAGGCGAGATCTGATTTATGGGCTTGCCCAAAGACCTGGCCAGTTCGGCCGCAATGAGAAGCCGGCACGTGCGACCCTGACAGGGGCCCATTCCGGCTCTGGTAATCCTGCGAATCTCATCCATGGTAGTGGCGCCTTCCCGGATGGCTTTGCGGATGTCACCCAACGTGACATCTTCACACCGGCAGACGATGATGTCTTCTTCTTTCATGGTCAGCTAGCCTCCCCGCACCGTGCGCAGGTTCCTGGCAACGAGGGAAAGTTCCTTCGGAGCCCTGACCCACACCACTGGAGTACCTTGGGGCTTCCTGCCCGCGATGACCCGCTCGACCGTTCCCTTCCCCACGACTGCACCGCTCCTGTCAAGAAGATCTACTTCCTCGCCTTTCACGGGCAGCGGAACTTGTTCGTAAGGCATGAGAATCCGGCAAGTGCCGTCTTTCGGGCTCTCGTCCACCAGAAAAATGGCAAGTCCGGGACATGCGGCCACACAAAGCCCGCAGCCTGTACACTTTTCCCAATCAGTTTCCGGAATGTCGTTGATATCGGCAAACTCTTTTATGGCATCAAAATGACAGGCGTAAGCGCATGGGTCGCACGGTATCTCTTGAAAACACTCGACCATGACGACAGGTCCTTTTTCCCTGAGTTCTTTGGGGGGAGTCACTTTCGCCAGATCAGACGCCGAAGGCACGCCCGTAGAAATGAGAGTTGTGTCGCTCAAGAACTCACCCTCTTTTCCAGTAACTTTTTGACTTGCTCCTGTCCGGCCAACACTTTGACACTTGTGGGCCCGGAACGCAGACCCCGGAGCTCGTCCCTAATCTCGTCGCGCTTAGCCGTAAACGATTCCCCTTTAATTTTACCAAGACTGGCAGCCACGCAGAGTCCCGCCAGTTTCCCTCCAGCCATGGCTGTGGAGGCTTCCTCGATTCCGGCCACATCCCCGGCGACAAATACGCCTTTGGCCGTAGTCTCGAGGTTTTCGTCGTAAAGGGGCACGAATCCGCCCAATTCTCCGACGTAAGCCATTTCCGCCCCGGCCTGCCACAAAAGCTCTGCAAGTGGGGTAAGACCCGTGGCAATGCACACTACATCGACCTCGAGATCCCCCTCCGTTCCGGAAACTCCTTGCCAGGCGGAATCCAGTTGCCAGATGGTCACCCTTTCAACCTGCTCCTCCCCATGGACCTCTTTCACGCTGTGTGAGGTGAGGATGGGAATGCCAAGCCTCCGAATCTTTGATGCGTGTACTGCGTACCCGCCGATAACGGGAGCCGCCTCCACAACGGCCGCGACGTTTACCCCGGCTTGAGTGAGCTGGTAACTGACGATGAGCCCGATGTTGCCGGATCCGATCATGAGCACACTTTGTCCAGGCCGCACGCCGTGAACGTTCATCAAAGTCTGAACCGCCCCGGCGCCGTACACACCGGGCAGGTCGTTGTTGGGAAACAGAAGTGTTTTTTCGATAGCGCCCGTTGCAACCAGGGTTCTGTCACACTTCAAGCGCTTAATGCCGTCGGGAGTCTCCAGAAGCAGCACGCCGCCGGAATAGTAACCGAGGACTTCTGTGTCGGAAAGAAACGCAATGTTCGGGTTGCCAGCCATCTGTTTTGCCATGTTCTCGGCGATGATGATGCCCCGTGTACCCGCAGAAACCTTGTGCCAACCGAAGAATTTATGTGTCTGCTTAATCAATTGGCCGCCGATGACGTCGCCCCGGTCGATGACCGTGACTTTCACCCCGTGTGAAGCGGCTTCCAGCGCTCCACTTATCCCGGCCGGTCCCGCTCCGACAACAGCAAGTTCCGTCTCTTTCACCCGCTTCACCTCCTAAGGTTTGGGGGCAGGCCCTGGGCCGTCCTGCCGCTCCACGTGCACGCCTTCTTGCAGCTTTTCAGTGCAGGCACGGATGTTGGGCACCCCGTCCACCACTACAAGGCAGGACGAGCAGTTCCCGATGGCGCAGAAAAACCCTCTGGGTTTTTCATGCACCAGACTTTTGTGCAATACTTTTATTCCTGCCGCGTGAAGGGCACTGGCGATTGGCTCACCTTCATACCCAACCATCTCTTGCCCTTGCCAGTAAAACCGCACTTTCTTCTTTCGGGGAAAAGTGAGAATCGGATGATCCTCTATCCGCAGGTCCAATAACAAGACCTCCTGTCGATGAAGAATTCCCTTACGTGTGTGGAAGGTCTGCGCTCCAAATCCTCGGGATCAGATTTTGTCAGAGCCACACCTACATTTAATAATTATCAGACAACAGACAAGGTTGCATCGTGCGGAGAAATGAAGTTGATTGTGGCGTGATCACAAGTGGTGGGAAAATACCCCGGGGCTTTGGCCCGCGGCCCCCTCGAACCCTTGGCCACAATATCTGTATTATGCCGTGGTGGCACAATACGCCCCACAAACCCGGCTATTATGCTCTGGCAGCATAATAAGCAGGTCCTATTAGGTCCAGTGGGCAACATACAAGGCTCCTATTATGCCCTGGTGACACAATACGCCCCACAAACCCGGCTATTATGTTCTGGCGGCATAATAGGCAAGTCCTATTAGGTCCTGGGGACAACATGCAAGGCTCCTATTATGCCCTGGTGACACAATACGCCCCACAAACCCGGCTATTATGCTCTGGCAGCATAATATGCAAGTCCTATTAGGTCCTGGGGGCAACATGCAAGGCTCCTATTATGCCCTGGTGACACAATGTGGATTTTCAAGGGGTAGGTGGACCGAGCCAACCGGTCGGCCCCTAGGGATACGAATCTGCTTGGTGTAATCGAGGGACCTTCCGGCGGTACAACGTACAAAGACGATCCAGTTTTGTGGGGTAGGGCTCCCCGAGATCAACCTCATGCCTTGGAATTTCCTCAGGCAGCAACGCCATCACTGACCTGATGCTCAGATTCTCAGATTTGACGACGATCAAAGGCAGTCCGTGCCTTTCACACAATGCCGCTTTCACAAGATCCCTTGCTTGGATTTCCTCCACCTCCTTTTTTGAGTACTTCTGGGTTTGTGCGTAATGTTGCAATCCGTTGAACTCACCCCCCAGCACTCCCGGGGCAAAAAAGTCCAGCTCCAAAGATTCCTTGGTCACTGGGTGTCTCAGAAAATCTGGCCTGACATTCTGGACAAACCGTGGGACGTCCACCAAAAACTCCAGGATACGTCCGAACAAGAACTCACCGGCAAAGGGAGCCAGGGCATAATCTTGTTCCATCTGCCTGATGAGGTGTTCCTGATACGCTTTTGGGACCCAACAGACTGGCCTAATTTTGCGGCCCGCACTCACCCGGCGAAGCCATCCGGATTCTGTCAACTGCCTGCACAGGCTCAGCACTTTTCTGTACCCAATCCCTGCTTGGGAGGCAAGATCCGTCAAACTAAGAGGGCCCAGGTATTTCACGTGGAGAAAAAGCGATATGGCGTCGCAATTCAGTTTGGTATCCTGATAGAGCAAGCCCAGAAGCGTTTCCGGTATGTACAGCAACGCTCACCTCCTGTATGCCGGCGTGTATACGTAAGGCGCCCTGAGTATGCCGGTGCGTATGCCTTCTTTCTTGCGCAGTTCATCGCGCTCTTACGCTGACCAGCCATGTCAATACGCGGACATTTGTTGACCGGTCACGGCGGATTCACCTACACACCGGTATATTAACAAAATTTGGCAGGTCCTGGAACCCCCGTCCAATTGATCAGGCTCTCTTTTTCGGTTATTCTTGCCGCGGTGCCCCGATTTTGACATCCTAGTTGGACATCCTATTAGGTGTGGCAATTGGGGAATGCTCGGCCAGGAGCCTGGGCATAAGCGCACAAACCTGGGCAGCCTAGTCAAAACAAGCAAGGAGGGTTCGGCCGTGGATAAACGTGATGGCGAACCGGCACTGGCAACGTTTGCGGGCGGGTGTTTTTGGTGCATGGTTCAGCCCTTTGCTAATCTAGAGGGGGTTTCGGAGGTAGTGTCCGGTTACACAGGGGGTCACATAGAAAACCCAACTTACAAAGAAGTCTGCTCGGGTACGACCGGCCATTATGAAGCTGTCCAAGTCCACTACGACCCCGGCATCGTCTCCTACGATAAGTTGCTCGACACTTTCTGGGACCAGATCGACCCCACAGATCCCTCAGGTCAATTTATGGACAAGGGGCCCCAGTACAAAACGGCAGTCTTCTACCACGACGAACACCAACAACTGACAGCCGAGGAATCCAAGCGAGCCCTTGAACAAACCGGGAACCTGGACGGCCGCGTGGCAACTCGAATTCTGCCTGCGTCCACATTTTACCCGGCGGAGGAATATCATCAGGACTTTTACGAGAAAAACTCCGCTCACTATCGTCAATACAGAGCCGGGTCGGGCCGCGACGCTTATTTGCGCAAGAGAAAACTGACGCACGAGCAGTACAGAGTGACTCAGGAAGACGGCACCGAACCGCCTTTCCACAACGAATTTTGGGATCACAAAGCACCTGGGTTATATGTCGATGTTGTATCCGGCGAACCTCTGTTCAGTTCTGTTGACAAATTTGACTCGGGAACCGGTTGGCCCAGTTTCACGAGGCCCGTGAGCGACAACATCCTAGTTGAGAGGGAAGATACAAGCGCCGGCAGGATTAGAACGGAAGTGCGCAGCAAAAACGCCGATTCCCACTTGGGCCACGTTTTCCCCGACGGGCCAAAACCGACGAATTTGCGATACTGCATCAACTCGGCTGCTCTAAGATTCATCCCCGTGGAAGATCTGGAAAAAGAGGGGTATGGCAAATATTTGGAGTTGTTTCGAAAAAACTGATAGCCGCGGCCGAGTGGGCAACCCGCCCTATGGTCCGCCAATTTTTCGGGCCACCTCAGCCGGGTGAGGTGCCGGACAGCTTCAGTAACCGGTGCCGGATCGGGCCTGAAGAGCTACAAGGACATCTCGGTGGTCGCCAACGGGTTTAACGGGTTTGATAGGATGAACTGGTTCAAGACAGACTGCCCGCTAAATTAGTCAGGACGTTATAGATAAACCAACCGTCGCCGGTTTGAAACACCTGCGGTTTTGCGCTTGCTGCATCTCGCTGCACTCCGATTCCGTTTGAAAACGGGGTGAACGAAACAATTTTGTCCAGCCTTATGCGAAAACTCTTTTTGCCACCTCCAAAATAGATATGTTTGGTGGTAATCACCAGCACGCCAGTATCCACGTGGGCCCGTTCAGTGGATTCCACCGGGCGCCCTTTGAACCCTCCTACCCTATAGTAAACCCCCTTGGCGATGCGAAAACTCATCCCGTGGCTGCCGCCAACATACTGCGTGCGAGTTTTGTCCTCAAAGTACTTGACGTTACTAAACCCCCACACAACTGATTCCGACTTCTGAAAGTTAAATGATATGTCGCACTTCATGTGGAATCGCCGAGTAGTCTTGCCTTCCAGTAGTTCGCGCAAAACAGCACCCTGGACAAACCGGGTGTAAGTGCCCTTCCTATCCAGATCCGTCTGGTCAAAGCCGTGCCGTTCTGCAAAAGCGACCAACCGCTTTTCTTCTTCGATGTCGAGAGACCCATCGCTCAAGAAATGCTCCACAGCACCGTCCCAACCGGCCAACAAAGCGTCTTTGATTTGCTCCGGACGTACAAAACTTTGGGAGGCAACTGCCGCAAGTTCCGCTTCGAGTCCCGAATATGAACCGCGCAAAATCGCGTCTTTGGACGTTGACACCATCTCTTGCCAACCCCGCTCGTGCTTTTGAGCACATTCCTTGTGTTCTTTTCGCATAAACCCCGCCGGTTTTCCGCAGTAGATACACGTACCCATTTCCCGCACCTCTTGATTCGTCCATTCGTCTTCCCGCGTCGCTTCCCACTGCTTTGCTTTCTTCTGCACCGGCAGCCAAAACCCTTGACGCCGGGCACCTTTCGGGTCAACTGCCGGGCCCGCACAAGGTCAAGAGTCTGCCCGGAATATCCCGATTGGCGGCTACATTCCTTTGACTGCCAGAACCTCCCTTGCCCGGGTGCGATCCCCCGTGCAGTTGATCAGCCTGGGGGCATCAAAAAATTGTATGGAAAACCTCAACCGCTCGTAAAGTCTGATGATACGCCCCGTCGCCTGGTTCGAGAGGAGCACGGGCCCGGGATGCCCCGCAAGCCACTCAGCCAACCTGACTTGGTCCTCCCACGCAAACCTTTCCTTGGCATACTGCGTAAATTCCACGTCGTAAGGCGGATCGGCGTAGACAAAATCACCCGGACGAATAGGGACATTTTGAAAGTCGGCGCACATGAAATCCCAGTTTCCCAGCAGTCTTTCATAACCGGAAAAATCCTTTAAGTAGTTTATCGTCTTGTACCTGCCGAAAGGCACATTAAACCCACCTTTTTGATTGAACCGGCACAACCCGTTGTACCCCGTTCGGTTAAGGTAATAGAATAATTCCGCAGCCTCTTTCGTCATGCCAAAACCTTTCCCGGCGAGTTCGTTAAACCGCGCGCGATGCCCATAATACAGCGACTTGTTGTTCTCCATTTGAATTTCAACCAGCAACCCCTTGGAAGCCCAAGTAAAAAAGTTGATCAAGTGAGGATTTATGTCGTTTAGAAGCGCAGAATCGGGCAAGAGGCCCATAGAAACTGACAACCCTCCACAGAAAGGCTCCACAAGCCGCCTGTGCGAATGCTTCTTCCAGTACTTTTTCAAAACAGGTACCAACCACCGTTTGCCCCCCGCCCATTTTAGGGGAGGGCGCAACAAATGCCTTTTGTCTGTTGCCTTCAAACCTGTGCTCACTTCCGGCCCTCCGAAACGAGTCATACGAAACAAACTGTGGAAGGACGTTAACGGGCATTCTTTCTTGCCAAATCGGCAGAAATCCGCCCCACATACCAAGATTACTACATTTTGACAAGGGTTTGGCAGGCTTGCTCGCGGGCACCCAAACCCACACCCCCGGCATGGGCCAATAAAGGTAGGTTTGCATCCGGTGCAGAAGATCTAGCAGCAGATCCAATAGAAAATCCAACAAACATGGGTCCGGGAAGAGTCACAACGGGAGGAGTCACAACATGAAGCCATATATGACCACCGAAGAAATTATCTCAGTCCCTCGCTTGTCCCAGCCGGCGCTCAGCGATGACGGCGCCTTTTTGGCTTGGGTGGAATCCACAACCGACTGGGACAAAAACGAGTATAAGAAGCATGTTCACGTTCTCGATGCTGAAACTGAAAACCGGTGGGTCGCAACGTCCCAGGATACTCAATCCCATTCACCCGCTTGGTCCACCCAAAACCAACTGGCGTTTTTGAGCCCTTGCGGTGAAGGCGACGAAAAAACCGATCAGGTGTTCATTGTGGCTGAGGGCAAGCCTTTCCAGGCCACCCGGTGCCAAAGCGGGATCATTTCTTACAAGTGGGCCCCTGACGGACTGGGGCTATACTTTATCGCCCCCGACGAGCAGTTGAAAGAAATCCAGAAAAAACGGAAGGAACGCTACGGTGATTTCTCTTATGCGAGCGCAGACGGCGCCCGCAACTGCGTATACTATCAAACGTTGGCGGCTGACCCCCGGGGCCTCATTCACAATCCATCCCGAGCCCCCAAGGACCTTCGGGAAACCCAACCCGAGCCCCGGAGGCTCGTGGGCGGCGACGGAATGCATGTTCTGTCTTTTGATGTCTCTCCCAAAGGCGACTGTCTGGCATTTCTTGCATGCCCCAGTTCTGAAGCAGTCGGATTTGCGGACACATGGCTATACACCCTGGATTTGCAGAACCACGGAGCCAAGCCCATAAAACTCTCCACATCCGGGCCCGTAGACGCATACGGCAAAATTTTGTTTTCGCCTTCAGGGGGCCAAATTTGCTACAGCTGCTTCATCGACGAAGGCAAGTGGTTCAACCTCACCACTTTGGAAGTACAAGAATTGGCCGGCGGAAACACCGAAAGACCCCTCTTGGACCTTGACGAGTGCCCAGGCCCGGTACGGTGGACCTTTGATGGGATTATTTTCACCCTTCAACAAAAGACGGACTGGTATGTGTACCTTTTGGATGAGAAAGGAAGAGTGACGCCCTTGCGTGCCCAGCAGGGCAGCGTCACCATGTCGGGCTCTGCCAGCAAAGACGGAAAACATTTGGCCTGCCTGACAGCAACCCAGGAAAGTCCCCAAGAGCTATATCTGGATGGAGTCCTTATCAGTAAGCAAAACTGTCACTATCGGGACAAAACTTTGAGTCACAAAGAAGTGATCAAATGGGAAAGCAAAGACGGCACCGTCATCGAGGGCATTTTGGTGACGCGACCCGAGCAGGACAAGAGCAGCCCTTCCCCCCTTCTGGTGCTGGTACACGGAGGCCCCACCTGGACGGCTTTCGCCACCATAACCGATGATCGTTACTATCCTGTTGAGCAGTTCATTGAACGGGGGTTCGTTATCCTGGATGTAAACTATCGCGGCAGTTCCGGTTACGGCGCGGCATTTCGGAAGCTCAACTACAGGAATTTGGGACTAGGCGATTATGAGGACGTTATCAGCGGTGTGGATCACCTGGTGCGGCTGGGACTGGCGGACAAAGACCGCGTCGGCATCATGGGTTGGAGCCAAGGCGGTTACATTTCCGCCATGTGTACAACGTACAGCGACAGGTTCAAAGCGGTTTCCGCAGGTGCGGGGATCAGCAATTGGTACACCTACTATGCCAACACGGACATTGCCCCATTCACCCACCACTACTTCGGAGACTCTCCTTGGAACGACCGGGAAATTTACAGGACAACTTCGCCAATGGCCTACATAAAACAGGCCAAGACTCCGACTTTGATACAACACGGCGAAATGGATCCCAGGGTCCCTTACCCCAACGCAACGGAATTGCACCGGGGTCTTAAGGACATGGGAGTCCCGGTTCAGCTGGTGACTTTCAAAGGTATGGGCCACGGAGCCAACAAACCGGGGCTGCACAGGGCCATTATGAAACAAAATTACGCATGGTTCTGCCACCATCTTCTGGACGATAACCTGGATGAGTTTTGGTTGCCGGTGGAGTAAATTCGGGGGGGTGAAGCCAACCAATGTCGCGGTGAACCCCCCCCGCAAAACTGAAAACTCTAAGTTTTCACAGGAGGATTAGCAAAAGTATTGACGGAAAGATGAAGAGAGATCCTTGAAAGGAGGCCATGTTATGTGGAATAGCATACGAACCGACACGTACGAAGGGATGCTGGCAGAGACAGTAGCGATGACCGGCGACAAGGGCAACAGCATTCGCGCCTACTTCTCTCGCCCCCTTGGGGCAGGCCCGTATCCGGGCGTCGTCTTGATCCCCCACATGCCCGGGTGGGATGAGTTCTACCGGGAGACGACCAGACGTTTCGCTCACCACGGCTACCTGGCCCTATGCCCCGATATTTACGACCGGTTTGGGCACGGCACGCCCGCCGAGGTTTCAGCCAAAGCCCGTGCGGCCGGCGGCGTCACCGACGACAGCGTGATGGGAGATTGTGAGGGTGCCCTGAAACACCTGAAGAACCTGCCCTATTCGAACGGCAAAGTGGGCGTGATCGGCACGTGCTCCGGTGGCCGCCATGCGTTCCTGGCGGCGTGCAAGGTGAACGGCTTTGATGCGGCGGTTGATTGTTGGGGCGGTCGTGTGGTCGCAGCCAAAGAAAAACTTACATCTTCGCAGCCGGTGGCGCCAATCGATTACACAGACCGGCTCGGTTGCCCCTTGCTGGGAATCTTCGGTAACGACGACAAGTCCCCTCCGCCCAATGAAGTTGACATCCATGAAGCGGCGCTTAAACAGCATGGGAAGAACTATGAGTTTCATCGCTACGACGGTGCGGGGCACGGGTTCTGGTATTACCATACAGACAGCTACAGGCCCAGGCAGGCGATGGATTCGTGGGAGAAGGTCTTCGCGTTTTTCAAAAAGCATCTTTGGTGAATCGCCTGTACGGAAAAGCCTTGCAAAACCGGGGGAAAGGCGGTGCGCAAGACGGCATCTTCTGAGTCATTTGCAGAAGCGGCAGGACCTTTCACCGTGATGGCGAAACCCGTCGGTCCCCTCTGCAACTTAAGATGCAGCTATTGTTATTACTTGGAGACCGGGGACATTTACGGCGACGATCGTCCCGCCAGGATGTCCCAGGAGCTTCTGGAGATTTTCATCCGCCAATATATAGAGGCGAGCCCAGGGCCGGTGGTGTCGTTCACTTGGCACGGCGGAGAACCGACTCTTGCCGGACTAGATTTCTATCGCAAAGCCGTGGAGTTTCAAAGACGCTATCTTCCAAGG
>CAZYEC010000030.1:0-18346 GCA_964646385.1 uncultured Eubacteriales bacterium
AAGGATTTTGGGCGCTGGTAAACGGCTCTCATGTGCTGTCACCTCCCGTTGCTTTCTCCAAATAGTCGGTGATACCAGGCGTTTTTCCGGCTATCATGTCGTTCAGGCTTTTTTCAACCTGGCGGGGGTGCGGGACTGCGCCTCCGGTACGTCCGTAAAAGTGCACGGGCGCTTTGCCTTCAACAGCGAGCCTCACGTCTTCAACCATCTGCCCCGTAGACATCTCCACGCACAAAAAACCCTTGGCCGTGTTCTCTACGTCTTGAAAAGCCTGTACGGGAAACGGCCACAAGGTGATAGGGCGAACCAGGCCGACCTTGACGCCGTTCTTCCGGGCGTTGTCCATCACGGATTTGCATATTCTGGCCACCGTGCCGTAAGCGACGAAAAACCAGTCAGAATCGGGATGCAAGACCTCGTACATGACTTCAGTTTCCTGAATCCGCCTGTATTTCTCGTGAATGCGCCAGTTGTGGGCATCAAGTTCCTCGGGATCCAGCAAGATGGAATTAATCAAGTTGGGCTTTTCCCTATCGCCTTTTCCCACTGTCGCCCAAGGCTTGCGGGGAAGCTCCTTGGGATCCCGGGATTGTGGGAAAGTCACAGGCTCCATCATCTGTCCTATCATGCCGTCTCCCAAGACCATGATCGGGTTCCTGTAACGGTCCGCAACATCGAAAGCCTTCATCACAAGATCGCAGGCTTCCTGTATGGTGGAAGGCCCGTACACCACGAGCCGGTAATCGCCGTGCCCGCCGCCTTTGGTCGACTGAAAATAATCGGACTGAGAAGGTTGAATCCCTCCAAGACCCGGCCCCCCTCGAGACATGTTGACTATTACGCAGGGGACCTCGGAACCCGCCATATACGAAATGCCTTCCTGCATGAGACTTATACCGGGGCTGGACGAAGAAATCATTACCCTGCCGCCCGCCCCGCCGGCGCCGTAGACCATGTTAATGGAAGCGGTTTCGCTCTCCGCCTGTACGAAGACTCCTCCTTCTTCCGCCAGGCGCCTGGCCATGTATTCGCAAATCTCGTTTTGGGGAGTAATCGGGTACCCGAAATAATACCTGCATCCCGCCCTGATGGCTGCCTCCGCCACCGCTTCATTTCCTTTCATCAACATTGCTTCCGCCAATCAAATCACCTCCTTTTGTTATGGCCGGTAAACTTCAATAACAGCGTCCGGACACATGCGGGCGCACAAAGCGCAACTTATGCACACTTCCTGGTCTTCGTCTCTAACGAAGGCAGGGTTGTATCCTTGACGGTTCAAGGTTTCCCGCATCCGAATTATGTTTTTGGGGCAAACGCTCACGCAGAGCTCGCAGCTTTTGCAGTGGTCTTCCCTAAAAACCACCCTTTTCTCCAAGTTCTGTCCCTCCCATCAGTTCATTTCCCGGCCTCCCAGGGTTTCAAGAGAAAACGTTGTAACCATAATAAGGGAACCTTGCCCACCAGTTCTTCTATCTGGGCGGCCTTTTCAAGCAGCGACTTCGCCACGCCGACAAATTCCACAGGCAAGCCCAATTTGCGGCCCAGCCGCTGCGCCAGGCCGAAACCCGCCGCTACATGGGACACTTCGGTGAGCGCGCCCAAATGGGTGTTGGAAACTACCCCGCAGGGCTCCAGACCTGCCGAAGACGAAACCATGTCCACTGCCCGAGCCGCTTCTTCCACAGTCCTTGTGAATGGCCTGTTGAAATTGACCACGAATAGCCCGCGGGAATCCTGAGACAATGCATCGCCGAGTCCCCCAAGAACCCTTGCCCCGGTGGGGTCGCCCCCCAAATCTACAACTACTTCCGGGTCGCCCCCGGAAAAAACGCGCCGGATACCCACCGGAAGCACCGGCAAGTCCGCATACCTGATTGAATCTTTAGGGGAAATCACACGGACACCACGGGCAGACAGAACTTCCTCGACATCTCTTATGCGAAAATACGGAGTCACGGCGTCCAAATCCACCAAGGATACGGCCCGGCCCAAGCTTGCCAGACTAATAGCGTAATTTATGGCAATCTCCGATTTTCCGCTGCCGTAAAGCCCGTAAAACACCGTTACGCGCCTCAATTACTCGGTTCCCACCCCGGTTGTTTTGACGTTTTCCCGTTCACGCCGGCAAGTACACCCTTTTTTGCAGAAGGGCTTTTTCAAGGCGGGCTTCGGCATACATGTCCGCGGCTCTAGCCGTATCCACGCCGTGCTCTTCCGCCAGTTCGAACACTTTGAGCAAAACATCGTAAATTTTGGAAACACGGGCCAGTGCCCTCTCCCTGTCATACCGGCCTTCCAGGATCTCTTGGGCCACGTTTATCACGCCACCGCCGTTTGTGACGAAATCGGGAGCGTAAAGGATACCCCTGTCGGCCAAATCCTTGCCGTGTTTCGGCTCAAGAAGCTGGTTATTTGCGGCCCCGCACACGACTTTTGCCTTCAACCTGGGAACGGTATCGTCGTTAATGCTTGCCCCCAAGGCGCAGGGGGCGAAGATATCGCATTCTGCATCGTATATGGCGTCTGCCGGGACGGCCTCGGCCCCCAATTCCACCGCGCGATTCACCTTGTCGGGGTCAATATCGGCCACCACGACCCGCGCTCCCACGCCCAACAGGCGTTCGGCCAGTGAATAACCTACCGACCCTACCCCTTGAATGGCCACGCTCCGGCCCGCAAAATCGTCGCTGCCGAAAACCGTCTTGATGGAGGCGGTCATTGCGCGGAATACCCCGAACGCAGTAACGGGCGACGGATTGCCGCTGACGCCGGCAAGCCCGCATACGTGGGAGGTTTGCGTCTTGATAATGTCCATATCCTCGGTTGTGGTTCCTACGTCTTCGGCGGTGATGTACCTGCCGCCCAAAGATTCGACAAACTTCCCGAAAGCCCTGAACAATTCTTCGCTCTTGTCCTTTTTAGGATCGCCTATGATGACGGCTTTCCCGCCGCCAATATTCAACCCCATAGCCGAATTCTTGTAAGTCATTCCTTTGGACAATCTCAGCACATCCACCAGAGCTTCTTCTTCCGTAGTGTAGGGCCACATTCGGGTGCCGCCCAAAGCAGGGCCCAAGGTACTGTCATGGACAGCAATGATAGCCTTGAGCCCCGACACGCTGTCATAATTGAAAACTACTTGTTCGTGACCCTGTTGTTCCATCAACTCAAAGACTCCCATGCGGATCCCCCTTCATTCACTTTTTGTTTCTCTTTAGCCAACAAGTGGCTTTCCTCTTGACCGCAGCAGTGAGAATATTCCGGTCTGAACCTGCACAAATAGAAACGCTGTCTGAAACAAAAGCCCTTTACACTAATGCAGAAAGCAAGTTTCGTGCCAACCGAAGACCCTCAAGGAGACTACAACCGCCCTCAACAAAACCCCGGATCAGCAGGCAGGACAACGGCTTCTTCCCCACCGGCAAAATCGGCCGAGAAACGATGTCTGCAAATAATGGCAAAATGGTAAAACTGTGCACGCCGATTGCTGCGCACTTCTTGTTCAGCGCACGGTCTTGCGAGAAACGGGAATGGAGTGTTTCGCCAGCTTGTTGTACAAATTTCGTATGCTGATGCCCAGTGCCCGGGCCGTCTCGGTTTTGTTGAAACCGTGCCTTTCAAGACCGGTTTCCAAAATCTTTTTTTCCAGACGGGCAAGGGATTCCTGGAGCGTTGTGCCGTCATCTGCCGGACCGGCATCAAAAGCATCTTCCGGGTTCCCAAAGGGCACCCCGGTCATGGGGGTAAGGTGCTCCAAAGTTATAATCTCATCTTGGTACCCCATGCTTATCATGGCGCGGCCCAACAGGTTCTCAAGTTCCCGCACATTCCCGGGCCAACGACATTTTTTGAAAACTCCCATCACTGCCGGATCGACTCCCAGCACCCTTCGCCCATACTCTCTGTTCAGTTTCTCGAGCAAGTATGCGCAAAGGCCCGGCAGATCCTCGGGTCTTTGCCTCAAGGGCGGGATGAAAATCGGTATGACATTCAACCTGTAATACAGGTCTTCTCGGAAACGGCCATCGGCCACCATCTGTTCCAAAGATACGTTGGTGGCCGCTATTACCCGAACATCAACGTGAGTCGGTTTGGAATCGCCCACTCTTACAATTTCTTTTTCCTGTAAAACCCTCAACAGCTTGGCTTGGAGCGGTAAGTTCATGACCCCAACCTCGTCCAAAAACAACGTTCCCCCTTGCGCCTCCTCAAAAAGCCCCCGTTTCCCGCCTTTTCTGGCCCCGGTGAAGGCCCCGTCGACATAACCGAACAGCTCGGATTCCAAAAGGCTTTCTGTGAGCGCGGCGCAATTCACCCTCACAAAAGACTTGGTTTTCCTGGGTGAGGCTCCGTGAATGGCGTGGGCGAACAGCTCTTTCCCTGTCCCGCTCTCCCCCCGCAGAAGTACGGTGACGGAAGCCACCGCTACCCTTTTTGCCTGTTCTATAGCCTGAAGCGTCAAGGGGCTTTCCGCCACTATCTCATCGAAAGTGTATTTGGACTCCAGTTGTCTGACTATCTTTTTCACGGCGTCCAATTCTTCCGTGAGGCGCATAAGGTCCGACACATCTCGCACTAAGCCGACGCTGCCCAAAAGCTCTCCGTCAACCAGGATGGGGTCGACGCTGACCACCACCTGCCTTTTCAGGGGCCCCACTTTCATGGGTACGTTCTTCACCGCTTTTCCCGTCCTGAGCACCTGCATGTGCATGCTGGGCCCTTCCGCTATATCGACCGTGGCAGGTTTGCCGATTACGTCTTTTTCGGTCATCCCGGTGAGTCTGGTGTAGGCCGGGTTTATGAGCAGCCCGTTTCCCCGGGCATCAGCCACAGAAATGGCATCTTGGGTGGCGTTGATTATCGCCGACAGCAGCGTCTGAATTTCCCGAAGGTCGGTTATTTCCTCGGCAAGATGCTTGACCTCTGTCATATCCCTAAAGACCGCTACTGCACCCACAACCCGTCCGCCGGCATCTCTAACGGGAACCCTGTTGGTTACCACCACGACATCACCCAGAGTCTGAGTGCGGTTGAGCTCCGCCTTGCCGGTGGCCAAGACCAGATCCAGGCGCGTTTGACCGATCACTTCCCTGAGATGCTTACCAATGGCCGAGGAAGCCTTGGCCCCCGTGAGCCCTTCTGCTGCGGGGTTCAGCACCAGCACTTTGCAGTTGCTGTCGACAGCCACTATGGCGTCGTGGGTTGAATTCAAAATCAAATCCAACAGCTGCAGCCTTGAAGGACTTTGCACGGACAACGCCTCCCCCACACAACCATTTCTGCGCGGGGCAGGCGCGATCCTTTTGCCTGCTCACATTTGCATTGCGGGTTCCATGTTTCTGCAGATTGTCAGGCGCCCAACCGAAGCCTGTCCGCTACCATGGCGATAAACTCAGAATTCGTGGGCTTCCCTTTCTCCTGGCTGATGGTATGCCCAAAAACCTTCTGAATGAAATCCATGTTGCCCCGGTCCCAGGCAACTTCAATTGCGTGGCGTATCGCTCTTTCGACTCGGCTCGGGGTGGTAACATACTTTTCCGCTATAGTCGGGTACAGCTCTTTGGTCACCCTTGACAACAAGTCCACTCTTCCCACAACCATGACTATGGCTTCCCGCAGGTACAGATAACCTTTAATGTGGGCGGGAATGCCGAGCTCGTGCATTATGCCCGTTGCTTTTGCGTCATGATTCTTGTCTTTGTCTCTCACTGCGAGTGGTCCTTTGGGGGAAGACTCTCTGTTGAAAAGCTGGCGAAGCCTGTCCGCAAGCACATCGAAATCGAAGGGTTTCAAAACGTAGTAATCTGCGCCCAACTGCAGCACTTTGTGGGTAATGGACTCCTGGCCAAAAGCGGTCAGCATGACAAATTTCGGCCTCGGCCTGCCGCCTTCTTGTTGCAGACGTTCCAAAACGCCGATCCCGTCCAAATAAGGCATAATAATGTCCAGTACCACCACATCGGGTTCTGTATCGGCGATTTCCCGCAAAGCTTCAAGTCCGTTGTAAGCAATGCCCACTACCTCGACGTCGTCCAATCTTTCCAAGTATTCTCTCAGAAGTCCTACAAATTCCTTGTTGTCGTCGACGATCAGTACTTTCATTTTGTCCACCAACAATCGCCTCCCGATGCCGCTATTCTCCTTGATCCAGTTTATACCATGTCCCCCATCTATTGCAAGACTTAGCTGCCCCAACTTTGTGAAACTTCTGCGGCTTGTGTACAAATCCTTTTATTTCGTCAGATTTCGCTGAATTGTGGGTTCTATCTGCCTGTAAAAGCAGCCGCACTGCCGTCGGGAGGGTTTGCGGGCAGCATGTAGGAATCGAGGGCCATCCATTCGGCGAAAGTTCCGTAACCTTTGGTGGGGTCGTTTACCAAAACGTGAGTCACGGCCCCCACCAAGTGACCGTCCTGGATGACGGGACTGCCGCTCATCCCTTGGACTATGCCCCCAGTAAGGGCAAGAAGCCGGTCGTCGGTGATTCGTATCACAAATCCTTTGGAAGAAGCCCCCGAACCGTTGAATATCTGCTCTATAATCACGCCGAATTTTTCGATGGATTTTCCGTTCACCGTCGTCAATATTTCCGCCGGACCCCGCTTGAGTTTTGTTTCAAATCCTAAAGGGATCGGTTCTGGGAAAAAAGGGTTTTGGGGTTGGCCGCTTAAAACCCCGGTTATCCCGCAGGGCCCGTTCTTCAATATGTTGCCGATCACATCCTGGCCCTCAACGAAGGCTCCCAATATCTCACCGGGCTTCCCTTTTTTGCTGGGTTGAACGCCCGTAACCGTCGCCCTGACTATTTGCCCTTGCTTCATGGATACCGGTCTTTTGGAATCCCCTTCCGATATCACATGGCCCAAAGCCGCGTAAAGACCCGTTTTGGGGTCGTAAAAAGTAAGGGTGCCTACACCTGCCAGAGCATCTTTTACCAGCAGTCCCACATTGAAACCGCCCTTTTTGTTGGGGATTGGCATGAGCACCCGTCTGACAACCGATCCGTCATGCTTCTCGACCAGCAAATCGACGGTTTCACCCGCACGCCCGGCCCGGTTGATGAAAAGCGACAGGTCTTCTTTTGTGCTTATCCGGTAATCCCCCACGGAGAGGATGATGTCTCCCACCTGCAACCCGGCGTTTTTGGCGGGCCACACTTGCCGGCCATCCTGGGTTTCCACGGGACTCAGTCCGGTTACCATGAGGCCTGTGCTTCTCAGAATGACGCCGATGGAGTGGCCGCCAGGTATGACCATGATGGGTTCCGTTACGGTCAACGACAATCTCCGAAGGGGTATGAGGCCGAACAGCCTGAACTCGACGAAATACTGCCCGGGTTCCGTGGTGTCCATGGTCAGTTTTGTGGTCTTAACGAAAAGAGACGGCGCTGTCCTGGTCTGTCCGGTTGCGGCAACGGAAACAACCGGGTAACCGGTGTTTATTTCAAAAGATTGGCCCGTAAGCACCGTCAGAGCATGAGGAAAAGAAAACGCGAGCCTGAAAGGGCTCGAAAAAGTGATTAAAACCACCAAACAACATAGCAAAATGCCTTGGAGTTTTCTTGCGCGCTCCCGACCCTTCATCCGCCTCTCTCCTCGCTTGACGATTTCCTAAGGTTAAGGTTTACCGTAAGAAGGAGATTTATTGACGGGTTTCGATCAGGCGGATTTGAACCGGAGGGCGGCCCTGAGGAGTTCCTTGGCGTGCTGATGCGAGATGGTCAAATCGGTACCGCTCAACATCCTGGCTATCTCGGCAACTCTTTCCTCTCCGGAAAGCAGTTTGACGGACGCGAAAGTTCTGCCATCCTTCTCCGTCTTGGATACGAGGTAGTGGTTGTCGGCCATGGCCGCTATGGAAGCCAAATGGGTGACGCACAGGACCTGATGCCTTTTGCTTACGCCCAGTAGTTTTACGGCCACTGCTTGTCCCGCTTTACCCCCAATGCCGGCGTCGATCTCGTCGAATATGAGCGTGGGCACGGGATCCCTTTCGCCAAGATGGGCCTTTACTGCGAGCATGAGCCGAGACAGCTCCCCACCCGAAGCCACTTTGTTAACGGGCATGGGCGGTTCTCCTGGATTTGCCGAAAACAGAAAACTCACCTTGTCGACCCCGTGGGGAAACGCTTTGACCCGGTGTCCCGTACGTTCACAGGCGGGTATCCCCGAGGAATCTCGTTGAACTTCAAAAGCCGCCACAAACCGGGCACCGGGCATCCCCAAGTCACCAAGGCTGCAGGTGACTTCTTCTTCCATCCTGGTGGCAACTCCCCTCCTCAAAGCCGTAAGCCCTTGGGCGGCTTTTGCCATCCGGCTTTCCGTTTGGGAAAGACCCTCTTTGAGATCCGCCAGAGTCTCTTCGGAATGAATCAGATCGTGCAACCTCTTTTCCGTCTCCCTCTTGTACTCCAAAATGATGCCGACGGTTTCGCCGTACTTTGCCTTCAGTCTGTGAAGAAGGTCCAGCCTGTCGGAAATGGCGGCAAGTCTCCCGGGATGAAGGTTCAGCTTTTGTCTGTAGGCCCTCAGCAAATCCAAGGCAGCTTCCAGGGCAAAGGACACTTGACCCACCGCTTCCGCTACAAGCGCAGCCGTGGGATCTATAGCGGATGCTTTTTCCAGCAAAGACAAAGCGACCGACAAACCTTCGCTGGCGGGAATGCTGTCGCCAACGCCGCTGTATAAAAGATTGTACGCTTCGCCGGCAAGATCCATCAAACGCTTCTGAGACGTGAGAACCCGGTATTCCGACCTCAGGTCTTCTTCTTCGCCTTCCCGAAACTCCGCCTCCCGGATTTCCTTTACCTGGTACGACAAAAGATCTATCTCCCGTTGCCTTTTGACGGCATCGGTGCCCAGATCCCAAATTTCGCCCAAAATCGACTCCCTTTCGACATAATCCTCTTGGTAGGCTTGTTTCAGAGGGCTTATCCTGGCCCGGTCCAGACTGTCAAGGATAGCCAGGTGATTTTGGGGTCTCATGAGGGAATGGTGTTCTTGCTGACCGTGTATGTCCACCAAATGTCCGCTGATTTCCTGAGCCATGCCGGCGGTCGCCATTTTGCCGTTAATCTTCAAAAAAGAACGTTCGGGATGTATCTCTCTTTGGAACAAAATTTCTGGTTCGCTCCCGGCATCCCAAGGGAAAGGATCAGGCCGTCTTACCAGCAGTTCCACCCTGGCTTTGCTCTCACCTGTTCGGATAAAATCTTTGGGGGTTCGGTGCCCCAGACACGCCATCAAAGCGTCAACAACCATGGATTTCCCGGCTCCCGTTTCGCCGGTAAATGCGGATAGTCCGGGCAGCAACTCCACGCCGACGTCGTGAAACACACCGAAGTTTTCTATCCTGAGGTACGATAGCATATAACTTTCTTCCCCTCACAAACCGGCGATTTCTCGGAGAGACTGCAAAACCTGGGAAGGAGACGCGGAGTCGGCGACCACCACCAAGACAGCATCATCCCCGGCCACGGTACCCAAGATCCCCCCGACTTTCAGCCCGTCAATGGCCTCGCCAACCGCCGACGCTGCCCCGCTGAGGGTCTTCACAAGCACGATGTTGCCGGACTTGTCCATGTCCAGACAACAGTCGGCAAAGAGTTTTCTGAATCTGTCGCGGTAAACCAGGAAAGGATCTCCGGGCATAAGAGCGTACTTGTACCTTCCGTCACCCGAAGGCACCCTCACCAAATGCAGCTCTTTTATGTCCCTGGAAATGGTCGCTTGGGTAACCTTGATGCCTTCTGCCGCAAGAGCCTGACAAAGAGCCTCTTGGCTCGTCATTATGTTTTGGGAAACCAATTCTACTATTTTCATCTGTCTTTTGGATTTCACACAAAAGCCCCCCCGGGACAGATCGGCCCACCACACAACCTGGCTAACGCGGCGGCCTGGCGGCGCCTTCTTTCATCTTTCTGCGCAATACGTCGTAAAAGGACCACTCGGGGCGGCGCAAAAGGGACACCTTCACGCCTGACGCAAAAACTTTGACTTTATCCCCTCTTATGAGCGGAAAGAATTCCTGCCCATCAACGGTGAGCACAGTTGACCGGCTTGGCTCCGCCACTTCCACTTCGCACGTTTCATTCACGGGGATCACCAAAGATCGAGCATACAAGGTGTGGGGGCATATAGGCGTCACGGTCAGCGCTTCGACCGGAGGCGCCACGACGGGCCCCCCGGCCGACAAGGAATAGGCCGTGGACCCCGTGGGCGTAGACACGATGACGCCGTCGGCAAAATAGGTGTCCACTTCCATACCTGACACAGACAAAGTGAGCACCGTCATCCTGCCGTAAGGCCCTTTCACGACGCAGGCTTCGTTCACGGCCAGTTTGTGACAAACGATGCGGCCACCCCGCAGGACCTTAGCGTCAAGGGCAAGCCTGTCATCCTTTATGCCCTCACCTTTCAGGAAAACAGGAAAAGACTCGAAAAACTCCCCGGCCTCCAGTTCGGTGAGAAAACCGAAGTGCCCCAAGTTAACACCCAAAAGCGGCACGCCTTGCGGGGATAACACCCTGGCTGCCGACAAAAGCGTTCCGTCGCCTCCCAATATGACGGCGAACATGGTGGAAGATGCCCACTCTGATATGGGCAGCCCGCATTCCGGCTGTTTCGCGATGGCCGCGATGCACGGAGGCAGGTAACCCTCATAACCGTGGGAACGGAGCCAGCCTATGGTCTTTCGTGCCAACTCCAAAGCCCCGGCTTTTGTGATGTTGGGGAAAATGCCCACGGCTTTTTCTCGGGAACGAATCATAGTTTTCACCGCAAAAACTCCTGCACTTTGGATACTATAGAGCCGGGGTCCAAACCGGCGGCCCGGCGAATCTCTCCCTGGGTCCCGTGAGTCAGGAACACCTGGGGAATAGCTATCTTCACAACCTTTTTCGGATTCTTAGCAGTCTGCGCCGCTTCCAAGACGGCGTCTCCCAACCCGCCGGCACTTACATTTTCCTCGATCGCGGCAAGAGGGGCTTTTGAAACGAGACTCACCACTGTTTCTTGGTCTAAAGGCGAAAGATACCGGGCGTTCACGACTCCGCAGGACACACCGCTCAGGCCAAGCATCCGAGCCGCCTGTTGCGCGGGGAACACCATGCTGCCTATGGCCACAAGATTGACATCTTGTCCCACGGACAAGATCTCGGCACGGCCCTGTTCCAGGGCCTCCGGTTTCTTAAGCGCATCCTCAAAAGGCACTCCCTGACCCTCGCCCCTGGGGTATCGCACCGCACAGGGGCCCCGGTTCTGAAGTGCCGTGTGGAGCATGTTGACCAGCTCTCTTTCATCTTTGGGAGCCATGACCGTGAGGCCGGGCACGAGCCTCAAGTAACTGAGATCGAATTCGCCGTGGTGAGTTTCTCCATCCTCGCCCACGATCCCTGCCCTGTCGATGGCAAAGACCACTTTCAGCCCCTGAAGGCAAACATCCTGGATTATCTGATCGAAGGCCCGCTGGAGAAAAGTGGAGTAAATTGCCACTACGGGGATCAGGCCCCCTTGTGCCAACCCGGCCGCGAAAGTAACCGCGTGGCTTTCGGCAATCCCAACATCAAAAAACCTGTCAGGATACTCCTGCCGAAATTCCGACAGCCCCGTCCCGTCGGACATTGCAGCGGTTATCGCCACGATCCTCTTGTCAACCCCCGCAAAATGGCACATGGCCCGGCCAAAAACTTCGTTCCAAGAAGGTGGCCCGGATTTTGGGTGAAACTGACCGGTGACGGGATCAAAGGGACCCGGCCCGTGAAACTCCTCCGGTCGGGCTTCAGCCGGCGCATATCCTTTGCCCTTACTGGTCACAACGTGAACCAGCACAGGACCGTCGAGCTTTTTGGCCTCTTCTAAAGTACTTCGAAGCCCTTCCACATCGTGACCGTCTATGGGACCGTAATATTGAAAACCCAAAAACTCGAACCAGCCTCCCTGAAAAAGAAAATGTTTCAATCCGCCCTTAAACCTGTTGAGCAAGGACAGAGTCTTTGGCCCCACGTTGGGCATCCTGGACAGCGCTTGCTCAAAAACGGCTTTGGTAGATCTGTAAGTGGGTGCCAGGCGGAGCGCCGTAAGGTAGTGACAGATTCCCCCCACGCTCCCGGAAATGGACATGGAGTTGTCATTGAGTACCACGATGAGTCTCGAGCGCTGCGCCCCGGCGTTGTTGAGGCCCTCGTAGGCCACCCCGGAGGTAAGCGCCCCGTCGCCGATGATCGCGACTACATGATGGTCTTCCTTTGCCATGTCCCGGGCTTTGGCCAAACCCAAGGCAAAAGATATAGAACCCGAGGCGTGCCCGGTATCGTACACGTCATAGGGGCTCTCTTGTTTCTTGAGGTATCCTGAGAGCCCGCCTTTTTGGCGCAAGGTGTGAAATTCCCGATACCGGCCTGTCACAAGCTTGTGGGCGTATGTTTGATGTCCCACATCCCACACCAGTTTATCTTTGGGGGTATCAAAAGCGGTGTGAAGTGCCAAAACCAGTTCCACAGCGCCCAAAGACGAAGCGAGGTGACCCCCGTTCCTGGACACGGTCTCGACTATTTGGGCCCGAATCCTCCCGGCCAGCTTCCTGATTCCCTCGGACGAAAGCCGTCTTATATCTTCCGGTGAATTAATTTGCCAGAGTTCAAGGTTCATTTCGTTTCTGTCGTCCCCCAAAAACCCGGCAAAGTACTGCTGCCTTTGGCAAAACGCCAGGTCATTTTATCTTGGCAAGATAGCTTTGAGATAATCCGGCGAGAAACTTGGCCTTGCCCCCAAAGGGTTCCAGAACCCTGATGCTTTCTTCAAGGGAGAACTTGGCGGAAGCCGCAGCGTCCCCAATGGAAGTCTCTTTCATGAGGGTTGCCTTGGAGGATTCCTTCCCGCCCTGTTTTGCGTCATCTATGTCGTCGGCGATTTGGAACGCGTATCCGAAAGCCTGCCCCCACAGGTCCGCCGCTGAAAGAATCTTCGTACACGCGCCTGCGGCAAGGGCGCCCAATTTTGCCGACGCCCCAAACAAAGCGCCCGTTTTCAACCGGTACATATGTGACACGGCTTCTGGACCCAAGCGCCTGCCCTCAAAAGCCAGATCCATCACTTGCCCCCCCACCATCCCGCCGGGGCCTGCCGCCTGGGCCAGGGTTCTCACGCAAATGGCCCGTCTGTCCAAAGGCAGACCGCCATACGCGGCAAGGGTCTCAAAAGCCAAAGCGAGTAAGGCATCCCCGGCCAGAAGAGCCAGGGCTTCTCCGAATCTTTTGTGGCAAGAAGGCCTGCCCCGCCTGTAATCGTCGTCATCCATGCAAGGCAAGTCATCGTGAACCAAAGAGTAAGCGTGGACCATCTCCACGGCGAGGGCCGGACCCAGGGCAGGTTGAACCCCGCCTCCCAATTCCTCGCAGATGGCCAGCACGGTGGCCCCACGCAACCTCTTGCCGTGGGCCAAAGCATATGCCATCGCCTCTTTGATCGACTCTACCCTCGTAGCGTAAAGCAGCGCCGCATCCCCAAGGGCCTCATCCAAAAGCGATGCGTACCGGGACAGTCCTGAAAGCAAATCAGCACTCCTCTGCCGAAGGGCCATCGTCGCCCGGCGGGTTCAAAACCAACAGGACTTTCTTCTCGGCCCTGTCCAAGACAGACTCCAGATACCTGGCAGTCTTTATTCCTTCTTCAAATTGCTCCAGCGATTTTTCAAGAGACAAAGTCCCGCTTTCCAAAGATTTGACGATGTGCTCCAGCCTTTTCATGGTTTTTGCAAAATCCATCTCTTTATTCTCCACCAGACCACCGCCGGTCACATTACCACCCTCCCATGCAGGCTCAACCGGGCTCTTCTTCTGCTTTCTCTACCCCACAAACGAGAATACCCTTGTGAAGGGTTAACCGTATCCTGGAGCCGGGAGGAGCCTCTTTCCAGTCTCGCAAAATTTCCAGCCCGGGCAACTTTTGCGCCAGGCTGTAACCACGGGAAAGAATTCTCAAAGGAGACAAAGCATCCATCCTGCCGGCCCAAGATGCCAGCGCATTTCTTTCGCGCTCCAACCGTGTCAGCGCAAAACGTTCCAGGTCAGTTCTGAATCTGGCCACAGTCTCCCGGGAGGACACAAGAAACCAGTCGGGGCTCTGCAAAGCGGGCCTTGACCGGAGAAGGCTCAAAGTCTGCCTTTGTCCCCCGATCAACGTGAGGATCTGATTGCGGGCGCTTTCCGCCAGATTGCGGACACCGGCCAGAAGGGACAAAGCATCGGGAACAACCAATTCGGCGGCGTGAGTGGGAGTGGCAGCTCGCACATCGGCCACCAAATCAGCCACCGTCTGATCCCTTTCGTGTCCGACGGCCGATACCACGGGAACAGCAGAAGCAAAAATCGCTCTGGCAACCATCTCGTCGTTGAACACAAACAAGTCTTCTTGCGACCCGCCGCCCCGTCCCACAATTATCACATCCACCCGGGGCGCTTTGTTCAGGACGCGTATGCCTTCCGCAATCTCAGCGGGAGCCCCTTGTCCTTGCACTTTTGCGTCAAAAGCCACGAATTGGACGCCCGGGAACCTCCGCCTCCCGCAAGTAATGATATCTTTGATGGCGGCCCCTCTTATGGACGTGACCAAACCGATCCTTCGAGGGAAGGCAGGCAAAGGACGTTTCCTTTCGGAAGAAAACAGGCCTTCTTTTTCGAGTCTTGCCTTCAGTTTTTCAAGTGCGGCGTACAAAGCGCCCAAACCCGAAGGTTCCATGTAGTTTGCGTAAACCTGGTAGATTCCGTCCCGTTCGAATACTGATACATGGCCCGCCACCAGGACTTGTGCCCCATCTTCTGGGATAAAGGCGAGACGCGATGCGTCGCTTCGCCACATAACTGAACGTACGCTCGCCTTTTCATCCTTCAACGTGAAATAAAGGTGGCCCGAGTAATTCCGAAGGTTAGCGATTTCTCCTCGAACAAGGACCTGCCTGAGAAGTTCGTCCCTCCACAGAACTTCTCTGACGTAAGAGTTCAATTGACTTACAGTCATGATGTCCCTGTCGGGCAACATCGCTCCACCACCTCCTGGACCCATCCTCATAAACTGACTGTGCTTGCCGCTACCACCCGGAACTTCCACTTCTGAGATACTCGTCTATATCCTGAGCGGCTTGCCTGCCCGCCCCCATGGCCAAGATAACGGTGGCCGAACCTGTGACAGCGTCTCCCCCCGCCCAAACCCTTGGATAGGTGGTTCGGCAGGTCTCGCGGTCGGTTATAATGCCTCCCCAGGACCGGACTTCAAGCCCCTTGGTGGTTTGAGACAAAATAGGATTGGGGCTTGTGCCCAAGGCCATAACGACTGTATCCACGTCCAAAATGTGTTCGGAACCTTCCACCGGCACAGGTCGTCTCCGTCCCGACTTGTCGGGCTCGCCCAGCTCCATCTCGATGCATTTGAGCCCCACAACCTTGCCTTCGCCGTCGCCCAAAACTTCTACAGGGTTGGTCAACAGGTGGAATTCGACCCCTTCTTCCAGGGCGTTTTCAATTTCTTCCGCCCTTGCGGGCATCTCTTCGCGGCCCCTCCTGTATACGATCATGGCCTTTTCGGCTCCCAGACGCAACGCCACCCGAACCCCGTCCATGGCCACGTTTCCCGCCCCCACGACGGCGACCTTCTGTCCGCACCTTACGGGAGTGTGGTATTTGGGAAACTCGTAGGCCTTCATGAGATTAACCCGGGTAAGCCACTCGTTGGCAGAATACACGCCGTTTAGGTTTTCGCCGGGAATGTTCATGAACATGGGCAATCCCGCTCCGGAGCCAACAAAGGCCGCCTTGTATCCTTGGGCAAACAGATCTTGAATGGTAAGGGTCCGGCCGATGATGACGTCAGTCAAGATCTTCACGCCCAGGCTCTTTACATAATCAATCTCTCGTCTGACCACATCTTTAGGTAACCTGAATTGGGGAATACCGTACATGAGCACTCCGCCCGGCGCATGCAAGGACTCGAAAACAGTCACATCGTACCCTAACTTGGCCAAATCACCGGCACAGGTCAGTCCCGCAGGGCCAGACCCGATAACAGCCACCTTGATCCCGCCGGAGGGTCTTGTTTCAACCGCATTTTGGCTTTCTTGATGCCTGTGATCGCTCTCCCAATCCGCGACAAACCGCTCAAGCCTGCCTATTGCGACCGGTTCGCCTCTCCTGCCGAGAATGCATTTTGCCTCACATTGTATCTCTTGGGGGCAAACCCGGCCGCAGATGGCAGGAAGGCTGTTGGTGAGCTTGATGGCATCGATGGCCTCCCCGTATCTTTTCTCCTTGATAGCAGCGATAAAAGAAGGTATGTCCACGGCAACAGGGCATCCCTGAACACAAACGGGATTAGGGCAATGGAGGCACCTATCCGCCTCCGCAAGGGCTTGTTCTTCTGTGTAGCCCAAAGCGACGGGTTCAAAGTTTTTGGCCCTCTCTTTGGGGTCCTGCATCGGCATGGGAGTTCTTTTCTTTGAAGCCACCTACTTGTCACCTCCGCAACGGCAAGTCTTGTCGGCAATTCTCTCCTGGTCACGATAGACGTTGAGCCTTCTCCAGGCTTCCTGCCAATCCACTTGATGTCCGTCAAACATGGGCCCGTCGACGCAGGCAAACTTGGTTTCCCCACCCACCGTGACCCTGCAAGCGCCGCACATGCCGGTTCCGTCAACCATAATGGGGTTCATAGATACCCATGTTTTGAGTCCGTAAAGGCGGGTGACCTCGCAGGTTGCCCTCATCATAGGTATAGGGCCTACGGCCACCACCTCGCCGGTTGTGAAACCCTGCTCCAACAATTCTTTCAGCTTGTCCGAGACGAAACCTTTGAAACCCCGGCTCCCATCGTCGGTGCAAATGTGGAGCTCGTCTGTAACCTGCCGCATTTCGTCTTCCAGGATTATGAGGTTCTGTGAACGGGCGCCTATTATGCCGGTGACCCTGACGCCTCTGTTGTGCAGTTCCTTGCATTTCGGGTATATGGGCGCGACCCCAACGCCGCCGCCTACCACGGTGACTGTACCGGATTCAGGCAATTCTGCGGGCACCCCTAAAGGCCCCACCAAGTTCATGATTTTGTCGCCCACCCCGAGTTCACCCAGAAGCCTGGTCGTAAGCCCCACTTCTTGGTACACCAGAGTGATCGTGCCCTGGTCGGGATCGTGGTCGGCGATGGTGAGGGGAATTCTTTCCCCTTCCTCGCTCACCCGCAGAATTACGAACTGGCCGGCCTTGGTTTTGGCAGAAATCTGAGGAGCGCGGACTACCACCAGCTTCGTTTCCGGGGTCAAACTTCGTTTTTGCAGGATTTCATTCATGGGCTCATTATCCTTTCTCTTTCGCGGGAGGCTCGTTACCCGTCTGTGTTATTCCGTAACCGCAGGCACTTTGCCCAACCGGCGGAAAACTCCCATAAGAACACCGTTTACAAACCGCGGTGAAGCGTGGGTGCTGTATTCTTTGCAAAGCTCCAGTGCTTCGTCTATTACTACCTCCAAAGGCGCACCCCCGACATGGTTGGCTTCCGCCAAAGCAAGCCTCAGTATAGACAGATCCACTTTGGGCATCCTGGACACCGGCCACCCTTGGGATGCTTCAGAAATCGACCTGTCAATTTCCGAAACGTTGGTCACGGCCGCCTCAAACAATTGTGCCGAATAGCCGTACCTCTCGGGTTTAGCCGGTTCTGACCCCGCTTCAAAGAACCCTTGCGCCACCTGGTAGAAGACTTCGCCGGGAGGGAATCTTCCCACTTCCCAACAAAAAAGCGCCGATAGCGCCAAAATTCTGGATTCACGCCTTGTCATCGGTCGGTCTGCCCTCACCCTCAATGAAATCCAGGTCTTCCGGGAAGCTTTTCGTCCAAGAATTCCCTTAATCCCTTTCCTTCATCATCGGTCCATTTACCCAGGGCATTTCCCAAAAAGGTCGCCAAACACAGTATAAGAGTTTTCCAAAACCCAAGCCAGATGAAAGACAGTCCCACCAAAAACCCGGCGGCCGTGCCCAGCACTTTCCCGGGATTCTCTTTAGCATAACGGATGGCGGCACCGACGATTCCTTCGTCCATAAAAATGCCCACCCCCTACCGGCGGCCTTCCAGAGAAATGTCCGAGACTTCCACTCTTACCGAATCGACATTCACACCCACAATATCCCGCACATAGGACGAAACGGCCTTTTGGACTTTGTCTGCCAGTTCAGGAAGGTTGGCGTCCACCGCAACTTTTAAGTCCAGGAGAACGTCGATGGCCGAGGATTGCCCCGTGAGCCTGACCTTGGCCTTGACCTCTTTTACTCCCGTAATCCTGGCCGCCACCCTCGTCACCAAACTTT
>CAZYEC010000031.1:0-18115 GCA_964646385.1 uncultured Eubacteriales bacterium
CAAAACGAATGTCTGATTATTCGGTAGGCAGTCTAACAGCACGGGCGGGCGAAAGAGTAAGCGGGTTTGTTCCTGTTCCGGGACTCGATCTTGAGTTGCCCGTGTTCGTAGTGAATGGCCAGAAGCCCGGCAAAGTTTTGGCGATCACGGCGGGAGTTCACGGGGCAGAATATGTGGGCTGTTTGGCGGCCCTTCGGTTTGCCAAAGAACTGGACCCCAAAACATTGAAAGGCACTGTAGTGATTGTGACCGTGTCCAATCCCCCGGGTTTTTTTGCAAGAGTCCCGGTAATCTGTCCTCTTGACGGCCGTAACCTAAACAGGGCCGCACCGGATCCTCAAGGCACGGCGACTGAAAAAATCATGAACCTTTTGTGGAACGATGTCATATCAAAAGCGGACTCCTACATTGATTTGCACGGCGGGGACATCCAAGAGCGGCTGCTGCCGTTCAGCGTGTGTGTAAGAACAGGTGACAACAATGTAGATGACGCATCGGTGCGACTTGCCAGGAATTTTGGAATCCATTATGTTGTCCAAGTCGATGACGACGACTACCCCATTTCCAGGGCTGCACAACATGGGATACCGGCCATCATCGCGGAATCAGGGGACAGCGGAGAAATCGACGAACGTTTTGTAAATCTGCACTTGGAAGGCCTTAGAAATGTGGCGAAAGATTTGGCAATATTGCCCGGCAGCAAAAAGTCTAAAGAGACAGTTTTGGTCACCAAACTGACATGGATTTTGGCCAAGGATCGCGGCATGGTGGATTACCCCGTGCGCTTGGGCGAACAGGTTAAAAGAGGCCAAGCAGTCGCACGAGTATCTGATCTGTTGGGGAATGAGGTGGCTGAGTACGCAGCGCCTCACGACGGCGTGATCCTTTTTCACATACGGACTCTGGCACTAAAAAAAGGCGACGTTTTGGCGGGAGTAGGTTTCTAGTTGGAAAACAGGAGGTGGGTGCGCTCTTTTGAATCGCCGTTTGAAAAATGATACTAAAAAGGGGAATCAGGAGATGAAACTTGCCAGGAGTCTCTGTTTGGTTATTCTAGCCATTGCCCTTGCCGTGCCGCTGATCGGTTGTTCAGAACCTGAATCATTAACCGATGAAAAAGTGTTTGTGTTTGCCACCGGCCATGATACAGGCTCTCTTGATCCGGCCGCCGGCGCTTCAAACTCCCAGTACGCGGTGCTTTACGATTTGTATGATAGGCTCGTCACCATCAGAGGAGAAAGTACCGACGTCCAGCCAATGTTGGCAGAAAGCTGGGAAGTGAACGATGATGCGACGGAATATACTTTCTATTTGAGAAAAGATGCGAAGTTTCATGACGGCACACCTGTCAATGCGGCTTCGGTCAAGTTTTCTTTCGACCGGATCCTAAAAACCGGCAAACTTGGCGCAAGCATGTTCAAACCTTATATTGATCCCAACGAGATTGAGACACCCGACGAGTGGACTGTGACATTCAACCTTAAGCAAGCTTTCCCGGGCTTTTTGCCGGCCTTGGGGTCCGGGTGTGCGTTGATTCATAACCCGGCAGTTATGCAGCATGAGCAGGACGGTGATTTGGGCGCAGCCTGGGCGGCTACCAATGACTGTGGATCAGGTCCCTTCATTTTGGAATCGGCAACCTTAGGCGAGCAAGTTGTTTTTAAGAGAAACGATGATTACTGGGGACAAAAGCCCGCTTTTGAAAAAGTCATCATTCAGGTTGTGCCCGAGGCTTCCACACAACGGGCGATGCTGGAAAAAGGCGAAGTGGACATGATCGACGGACGCGGGCTCAATTGGGAGACTCTGGAGCAGTTGGCCAAGACAGAAGGGATTTCAGTGGTGGATCGGGAGACCTTCGATATCCTGTATATGATCTTCAATACGGAAAAGGCGCCTTTTGACGATCTTAAGGTTCGGCAGGCGGTTGCAAGCGCTTTGGATTACGATGGCATAATCGAGGGCATCTACTTGAATCACGCCGTTCGATTGAATTGTGCTACCCCTAAAGGGTTGTTCGGTCACGATGAATCGCTTCCAATGCCGGAACGGGATGTGGAACGCGCCAATGAGCTGATGGTAGAAGCCGGCCATCCCGACGGGTTTGACGTAGAATTCAGCATAGGGCAGGATGCCGCTTGGCAAAAACTAGCTGTAAAGATTCAAGCTGATCTAGACGAAATTGGCGTGAGGATCAACATTCGTCAATATGCATGGTCTGCCTATTACGAGAAGTTGAGTGCCGGTGATTTCAATATGGCTTTGTGTGGCTGGACACCTGACTATGCCGATCCGCAATACAACATTTGGTACTTCTACTATTCCGAAAACGCGGGTCCCGGTTACAACTGGGCCTTTTACAGAGATCCTGAAATGGACGAAATGATTATGACTGCCGGGTCAATCTCGGACCAAGCCGAAAGACAACGTTTGTACACAGACCTCCAGGCCCGGGCTAATGCTGATCTTCCGTATCTGTGGTTGGCCCAGATGAAAAACGGCCAGCCGATGCGGACATGGGTCAAGGGGTATGTCATGAACCCCATGAACAACTGGTACGTTCCTTTTTCGCAGATGTCGAAAACGGCTGAGTAAGACACCTGGAAACGGTTAGCAAACACCCTTCGCCCCGGGCAATTCGGCGGTGAGGGGAGTCAACGGGGGAGGGGGTGAAGTCCATGTCCGACTATCTTTTGCGGGTAAAAGGGTTGACTACTCGCTTTGCCACGTCGCAAAATGCGGTAGTTACCGCCGTTAACGACGTGAGTTTCGATGTGGGTAAAGGGGAAACCGTGGGGATAGTGGGGGAAAGCGGCTGCGGGAAATCCGTGACTTCCCTTTCCATAATGAGACTGATACCCTCCCCTCCGGGGCAAATAGCGTCGGGACAAGTTGTCTTCCAAGGAATTGACTTGCTTTCCTTAGGTGAAGAACGAATGAGGCAAGTTCGGGGCAACAAGATAGCGATGGTGTTTCAAGAACCCATGACATCCCTCAACCCCCTGTACGCCGTGGGGGACCAAATTGCCGAGACTTCAAGATTGCACCAGGGGCTGTCCAAACGCCAAGGCTGGGCCCATGCCGTAGAAATGCTTAGAATGGTGGGCATACCGCTTCCGGAAAGGCGGGTGAAGGAGTATCCCCACCAAATGTCCGGGGGAATGCGTCAGAGAGTGATGATAGCCATCGCTTTGTGTTGTAAACCGGAATTGCTCATAGCCGATGAACCTACCACTGCCCTGGACGTTACAATTCAAGTGCAAATCCTGGAAAAAATGAGGGAGCTGCAGGACACTTTCGGCACTTCAGTTGTGCTTATTACCCACGACTTGGGTGTCATCGCCCAGAGCGTGAAAAGGGTTTTGGTGATGTACGCGGGTAGGGTGGTGGAAGAAGCCCCTGTGGAACAGCTTTTTAGGATGCCTCTCCACCCCTACACCTCAGGGCTTATGAAATCCATCCCCAGGCTGGACACGCCAAAAACCAGGCTGTACACGATTCCCGGCGAAGTCTCTGATTTGATGAATCTACCCAAAGGGTGCAGTTTCTTTCCCAGGTGCGAAAAAGCTCAACCCCGTTGCAGGGAAGAGAATCCTGAACTTGCGGAAAACTTTCCTGGACATAAGGTCAGGTGCTGGTATCCCAACTATTTGATCGGGCGGGAGTGCTCAAATGGAAGCCAAAAATAATGCAGGATTCGATCCGGCACCTGATGTTACTGACAATTTGGTCGTAGTTGAGGATCTCTGTACCCGGTTTCCTGTGTACGGCGGCTTGATAAGTCGCGTAGTTGGTTACGTTTCCGCCGTGGACGGAGTAAGTTTTCATATCGGTCGAGGTGAGACCTTCGGGCTTGTGGGAGAAAGCGGGTGCGGGAAAACCACTGTGGCCAAAAGCCTGGTAAATCTCGTGAAGCCCACAAGCGGAAGGGTAATTTTCGACGGAGTTGATTTGGGGACATTGTCCGGCGCTTCCTTCCGCAAGGTTCGAAAAGAAATGCAAATGGTTTTCCAAGATCCCTACGGATCTTTGGATCCAAGACAACAGGTGGGAGACATTGTGGGTGAGGGGCTGAAGTTCCACAGGATTCTCAGCGGCAAAGCCCTGCGTAACAAGGTGGCCGAATTGATGGAAATTGTGGGCCTGAGCTCTTCTCATGTTTCGCGGTACCCTCACGAGTTTTCGGGAGGGCAGAGGCAACGCATTTGCATAGCGCGGGCTATTTCCATGAATCCCAAACTTGTCATTTGTGACGAAGCGGTTTCGGCTTTGGATGTCTCAGTGCAATCTCAGATTTTAAACCTACTGGAAGAGATCCAAGAGCAATTCTCCATGACGTATTTGTTCATTGCTCACGGGCTTCACGTAGTGAAACATGTGAGTGACAGGGTCGGCGTGATGTATCTAGGAAAGATTGTGGAGGTTTCTAAAGCAGAAGAGCTTTATTCAAATCCCCTCCATCCCTACACGAAAGCCCTTGTCTCCGCCATCCCTGTTCCGGATCCTGCTGTCAAGAGCCAGCACATTGTGCTTGAGGGGGAAGTTCCAAGCCCAATCACCCCTCCTAAAGGGTGCAGGTTTCACACAAGATGCAAAATGGCCACGGAAGAGTGTGCTTCTGTGGAGCCGAAACTGAGGTGGGTGACACAGGATCATCAGGTTGCCTGCCACTTGGACATTTAGTTTTGTCTGGGGACCGGAACCGTCGGTGCGCGGAAAACTGTGGCGGGTTCAACAATCAGTTGGGTAGAGGTGGGATAGCCACATGAGCCAAGTGTACAGAAAGACTACATTTTGGTTGACGGATGGCAGCGGTCCGCAAAGAATCGAGATTCCAGTTGGCATCATAAAAGGTAAAGGCCCCGGACCGTTGTTTGTAGTAATGGCAGGAGTACACGGCGCTGAGTATCCTCCCATACTAGCCAGTCAACAGGTTTTTCACGAGTTGGATCCGGGCCGGGTGAAAGGTACAGTCAAGTTCGTTTTCATTGCAAACATGTGCGCGTATAAGAAGCGAGCAGCGTTCATCAATCCGATTGATGGAAAGAACCTCAACCGAGTATTTCCGGGCCGAGCGGACGGGACCCATAGCGAACGTGTAGCCCGCATCATTTGGAAAGAGGTTGTGTCTGGGAGTCAATTCTTGGTGGATCTTCACTGCGGGGACGTGGTTGAAGAATTGCTCCCATTTTCTCTTATCTGCAACTCCCATTCGAGCAGAGAAATTGGACCTAAGTCTTTGGAACTTGCCCGCAATTTTCCCACACGGTACGTAGTTCAACAAAGTGCCGGCAGCGCCGATTGGGACAATACCGGGACGACTTGTCGTGCCGGGAGTGATGCCGGGATAGTCTCGGCCATAGTCGAAGCCGGCGGCCGTGGGTTGGTGGAGGAGGAGGCAATCAAGATTCTGGCGGGGGGGCTGAAAAACGCTCTGAAGTGGGCAGGTATTTTGGATGGGGTACCCGGCATAATTGATAAACCGGTGATACTCAGGCGGTTTACTTGGGTAAGAACACCTCTTGAAGGCACTTTCATCGCTGCCGTAGGTGTGGGAGACCGCATCGGCCAAGGCCAAATCGTGGGTCAAATGCAAGATTATTTCGGTAATCATGTTCGGGATATTCATAGCCCGGTGTCCGGCATTGTGCTTTTTAAAACTACCAGCCCTTCCATGGCGGAAAATGGGCTTTTAATGGGAGTGGGCGACGTTTCAGGGCCCTGATGTTGTTTGAGGACGTGGCTTTCGGCACAGGGCATCGCATTTAAAGGCAGGATTCCGACTACACCGTGTTCGTTGGGTATAAAACGGACGTGGAATGGGAAGTGAACAGAAATGCCTTACGAGACTTATGATGTTGTGAAAGTTCGCAAGAGGTTCCCCGCCCTAAGCAGGCAACAAAAAGGTAAACCTGTAGTGTATCTGGATGGGCCTGGGGGTTCCCAGGCGGTGGACTCTTGCATAAGGGCCATCTCAAGCTATTTGTCCGGAGGTTCGGCTAATCTTCACGGAGCTTTTGCCACTAGTGTCGAGACGGAGGCCATGATACAAGGGGCGCGGGAGGCGGCAGCCGATCTATTGGGAGGGACACCGGCAGAAATCGTTTTTGGCGCTAACATGACCACATTATGTTTTGCGCTTTCCCGTGCTTTTGCCCGTGAATGGCAAGCGGGCGATGAGATTGTTGTTACCCAAATGGACCATCATGCCAACGTAGATCCTTGGATAGCGGCAGCGGAAGACCGGGGGCTAACGGTGCGGTGGCTTGCAGTTGATCCTAAGACTTTTACTCTCAACCTGGAAGAATTGCATGAGGTTCTGAACAAGCGAACCAGATTGGTAGCAGTAGGCCTTGCGTCCAACGCCCTGGGAACCATCAATGACGTAAAGACTATTTCAAAAGAGGCTCACAGTGTCGGCGCCAGCGTGGTCGTGGACGGTGTCCATGCTGTTCCTCATTTGTTCGCCGACCGGCAAGACCTGGGTGCAGATGTCCTTTTGTGTTCTGCGTACAAGTTCTTCGGCCCCCACATTGGCCTGATGTCGGTAAACTCCCAACTCCTTGATCATCTGTCTCCTTACAAAGCAAAGCCTGCGCCCGAGCATGCGCCCGACAAATGGGAGACAGGGACTCAAAGCCATGAAGGCATTGCCGGTTTTCAATCGACCGTTGAGTTCATTGCCGGGCTAGGTTCCGGGCAGACCAGAAGGGACAGAATTCGGTCGGCTTTTGCCCTGATAGGCTGGCACGAAGAAAGACTTGCTCGGATTGTCAGGGAACGTTTGTCATGCATGCCAAAAGTCCGAACATACGGAGCCCCTGGCAGCGTCCCTAAGACGCCCACAATTGCTTTTCGGATTCAAGGCTTGCATCCTGAGGAAGTTTGCCGCGTCATGGCACAACAAGGGCTCTACGTGGCGAGCGGCGATTTCTACGCGTCTACGCTAGCGAAGGTAACAGGCGTAGCCTCCACAGGCGGCTGGGTCAGGATCGGGTTTGCCCCTTACACCACTGAAGAAGAGGCATGCCGGTTCTTAGATGTTGTGGAGACTATTGCGCACCCATAATTGAGTTAAATTTGCTTTAGAGGATTGAACGGTGGTGGCCCCAACGGGACTCGAACCCGTGTTACCGCCTTGAAAGGGCGGCGTCTTAACCTCTTGACCATGGGGCCACTGGGAATCACGTGCATTAAGTGGTGCGCCCGGGGTGCATCGAACACCCGACCAATCGGTTATGAGCCGACCGCTCTGCCACTGAGCTACGGGCGCATCAGTTCAGTTAATGGCTCCCCGAGCAGGACTCGAACCTGCAACCCTCCGGTTAACAGCCGGATGCTCTGCCATTGAGCTATCGAGGAGCAGCAGGAACACTATACTCGGAAGGCACGGCGTCTGTCAAGAATGTCGCCCAAAAAGCCTTGTTCCAAACCGACGCATCTCTAACCGTTTTTACCGCATCTTTGCCACATTAGTCATAACACACAGCCGCAAAACCCCGGTCTGACGCCGCAGTCTATCTTTCCCGCCGGCCCTGCTTTTGAATGAAATCCCTTTTTGCAGGATAGCATACGTCAAGGCCAGTTTTGGCCGGTTTGGAGGTGATCTAAGTGAGTAGTTCGTGGATAGGCGCCATCATACGGTTTGTGGTGTCAGCGATAGTCCTCATGGTGATGGGCCTTGTGCTTCCGGGCTTTTCTGTATTCGGTTTCATGAATGCTCTTCTTGCTGCAATAGTAATAGCCGCTTTGGGGTGGGCCGTGGAAGCCATTTTGGGCCAGAGGGTGTCGCCTCAATCCAGAGGCATCATAGGGTTTCTGGTTGCGGCAGTGGTGATTTACGTGTCCCAGTTTGTAGTGCCCGGGATGAGGGTCACGATTATCGGGGCCCTTCTGGCTTCTTTGGTTGTGGGTATCATCGACGCTTTTGTTCCAACCGTTATCAGGTAACCGTCTAAACGCCTGCCGATTGACAGGGCACGGAATGTTGGGTCGGAGATGGTCCGAGCATCATCTGGCACTCGTCCTCATATCCAAATGAAGGGGGAGTGTAGAGATGGGTGTCAAAAGACGGTCTCTGACCCGCCTTGTGTTTTGGCAGGGCGCCTTGCTGGTATTCCTCCTGGCTTTCGCTCTTTCCTTTCGTTCTCCCACCTGGCAACCTGTTTTTGGCGGAGAGACCGGTGAGCAGATTTTTGAAATACGGACCCCTTCGATTTACGATTTTTTGTGGAGCCACAAGACCTTGGCGAAAACCGTCCTCAGAATGGGTTTTCCTATGGTTCAATATTTGGAAAGGTATCGCATCGATGCCAATATCCCCGGAATTGTAGCGCAGGTGGCCGGCTGGTTTTTGGGATTTACCCCAAAAGGCGCCCCGGACATGGCCCTGGCCCAGTTCCCCGGCGGGCTGACATTAGGGATGACCGACGTTCAGGCAACTTCTGCGCAGGAATTGGAGAAGGATTGGGGAGTAATGCCGGTACTGTATTCCCTGCCTCCGGGGGAAGGGATGCAAGCGGCGATTACTTTATCTGATCAGCCGCTTGTGGCCATTTATCATACTCACGCCACAGAGTCCTTTCTGCCCGTTTTGAACAAAAGAGGGGCGGAAAACGCTTTCACTTCCGATATGAGCAAATCGGTGGTCAAAGTGGGCGAGATGTTGCTTACGGAATTAGAGGAAAGGTACAGGATCCCTTGCGTTCATTCAAAGACCGTGCACGACCAGGATTCCAGAACGGGTGCATATTACAGGTCCGAGTCAACGGTGAAAGCCATCAAGCAGAAATACCCCTCTTGCGACATCCTGTTGGACCTGCATCGAGACAGCCAGCCCAAAAACGTTACCGCCGTGACAATTAAAGGGAAAGCTTACGCGAGGCTCATGATCGTCATCGGAACCAACAATCCCAACTGGGTGGCCAATTACAACTTTGCACAGCAGATAACATCGAGGTTAGAGGACAATTATCCTGGCATATCCAGGGGAATTTTGTACGCTTCGGCCAATTATAATCAGAACTTTTCCTCAAGGGCAATTCTCTTGGAGGTCGGGGGCATAGACAACACTTTTGTAGAGTGCCAAAACAGCATGCAGGCTTTCGCCTGGGCTTTGGCGGCAACCGTGCTTCCCTCGCCCCCCGCCAGGCCCTGACGCACTTGGCCGCATATGGGCATCCAGTCAGTGGTTCAAAATGTGGCCTTTCGTGACGGACGACGAGACCATCTGACTGTGTTGCGCCCCATCCGTCATCAGTCCGTATGCCATCTGACCATGGGCGATGCCTGTGCGGCGTCAATCTGGCTACGCCGAATCGTAGACAAGGCCACCCTGGTTGCGGCACCGTTGACACTTCTCCTTGTCCCGTGCTATCTTCCAATTAGATTAGCACTCTTGACCCGCGAGTGCTAAAAAAGGAGGGTCGTCCAGTGGCTCTCGATGATCGAAAGACCCGCGTACTGAGGGCAATAGTTGAGGAACACATCGAGACAGGACTCCCTGTAGGCTCAAGAGTCATCGCCCGGAGGTATTCCTTGGGCGTAAGCCCGGCTACCATTCGAAACGAGATGGCGGACCTGGAGGATACCGGTTACCTTGACAAACCCCATGCCTCGTCGGGCCGGGTTCCTTCCGACAAAGGTTACAGGTTTTATGTGGACGAACTCATGCCCGAAAAAGGGTTGACCCGGGATGAGTTGGCGTCCTTGGAACTGCTGTTCAGGTCAAAGGCCAAAGACGTTGTGTCTTTTTTGAGAGATACGGTGAAGGTGATTTCCGAAGTCACAAACTATTTGGGGTTTGTGTTGGGGCCCGATTCCGGGAAAGTGACATATACAGCCGTTCATATTTTACCTGCGTCTGCGGGCAAGGCGCTCTTGGTCATCGTCACCGATATCGGGTTTGTGGAGACATGTCTCATCACGGTGCCCCCTATGTCGCTGGAAGAAATGCGCCACGTCTCCGATATCCTGACAGAAAACCTTGCTAACGTAGAATTGTTCAAAGTGCCCGATAGAGCCCGGACAATGCTTCACAGGGAAGCCTCCCGCTACATCCAAATAATCGACCAGGTGGTTGAGTTTTTGCGAAGCATTGAAGCCGAACCTGAAGGTGAAAGACTCTATGTGGGAAGCACGGCGAACCTTTTGAGCCAGCCCGAATTCAGGGATGTGGACAAGGTGCGGGAGCTTTTGCTGGCAATAGAAAGCGAGGGCCTCATTCGCTACATCCTGGAACAGGAAACCGGGGTTGGCGACCCCTCTATAAGCATAGGCACCGAAAGTGAACAAAGCGCGGTGCGGGATCTTAGCATGGTTTACGGCAAATTTCGGGCCGGCAGGAGTCAAGGCAAGATCGGGCTGTTGGGTCCCAGAAGAATGGACTACTCTCGCTCTGTTGCGATAATAAAATATTGTGAAAGGCAGCTGTCCCTGTTCTTGTCCCGGCTGTAAAAAGCGAAAACGTAAATCAGGCCGGCAGTAGTCTGTTTTTGTCCCGGCTTTGGAAGATGAAATACAAAACGGACCGGTGGTGGGTGGAAACGGATGACTCTCAAACAGGCTGCGCAAGGTTCGGAAATAGACGAAAAACTTGCTGCTCTTCTTACCAACGCCAATGCGGTGCGGGCTATCGCCTCGGCCGTGGAAGGCACGCTGGGGCCCAAAGGGTTGGACACTTTGCTTGTGGACAGGTTTGGAGAAGTTGTCATCACCAATGACGGCATGACGATTTTGACTAAGATGGACGTAAACCACCCGGCTGCCAGGATGGTCATCAACACAGCCAAAGCACAGGAAGAAGAAGTTGGAGATGGTACTACAACCGCCACAATTATGGCCGGCTCCCTTTTGGCGGAAGGCGTATCTCAGGCCATTAGGGGCGTGCCTGTAACGCGGCTCATCGATGGGATAAAAAGTGGGATGAACCGCGCTCAGGACTTCATCAGGCAAAAGGCCGTGAAAATTGACGGCCTTGGGGATCCGGTTTTGGGACGCGTGGCTTTGATCGCCGGCAGGCAAAACAAGGACATTGCGGACCTGGTGATAGCGGCTGCGAAAATGGTAGGCGAAGAGAAGCTCCTCGATCCCCGATTTCGGCTGGCCGACACCATAATCGCTAAAGAAGGGGCCGACAACGAGGTTTTCCCGGGCATAATCGTGGACAAAGAACGTCTGAACAAAGAAATGCCTGAGAGTCTGGAAAACCCCAGTATCCTGGTGCTTGACGATGCACTGGAACCGGAAGAGGTTGAGGATGAGGCCCTTGCAACAGAGGCAGGCTTTCAGCGCTACCTGGATTTGAGAAGTGAATTTGAAGCAAATCTTAAAAAGGTTGTGGAACTGGGCGTTCGATTCATAGTTGTGGACAAGAGTGTTTGCGATATGGCCGAAGAGATCTTGCTTGATGCCGGGATCATGGCCGTTACCCGGGTTTCTTCGGCGGAATTAAGACGGGTCTGCGAGCACACGGGCGCCCGGACTTTGAAACGGACGGGGTTAAAGAAACCACCTGAGGAACTCGTGAATTACTTAGGTCACGCCCGAAGAGTCTACGAGGATCAAAAACTTGAAAATATACGGATCCTGGAAGGCAAGGGCAAGCCAATGGCCACAATCCTGGTGGGGGCTGCCACAGAGGAAGTCAGGGGCGAAAGGGAAAGGATCTGCACCGATGCCGCTTCGGCCGTTCAGGCGGCTGTTAAGGGAGGCATAGTCCCGGGCGGGGGCGCCGTTGAGATCGCGGCTGCCAGGGAAGTGGACAAGATGAGGGCAGGCCAAAAAGGAATGCAGGCTTACGGGGTTCAGTGCGTGGTCGAGGCTTTGAAACGCCCTTTATCTCAAATAGTGGCCAATGCAGGGTTCAACCCTTTGGAAAAAGTGGGAGACGTCGTGGCCCGGCAGACCGAAGAAGGGAACGATAATTTGGCCCTGGATTGCGACACCGGCGAGACTGCGGATATGTTGGAATTGGGCGTCATCGATCCGGCACCGGTTAAGGACTACGCCCTAAAGGCGGCGCTGGAAATCGCCTGCGCCATTTTGCGTATCGATACCATCATAAAAAAGAAGGATGAAAGCGACAAAATGCCTGAACCTAAAGGTCCTCAGGAGGCTATGGGCTTTTGAGCAAAGACTATTATGAAGTGTTGGGGGTCGGAAGGGACGCCGACCAAGATGAAATAAAGCGGGCATTCAGGCAGATGGCCAAAAGGCACCATCCCGATGCCAACCCGGGGGATCCCGGCGCGGAAGCCAAGTTCAAGGAGATAAACGAAGCTTACGATGTGTTGTCGGATTCCCAAAAGAAATCCAATTACGATGCTTACGGAAATCCTCAGGGCCCCGTAGTGGGCCCCGGGCCCGGTGGTGCAGGGGGCGCGGGCAGCGATCCTTTCGGCAGAATGTTTGGGGATTTGTTTGGCAATTTCGAAGATTTGATGGGTGGCGGGCGAAGGCAGAGCACCGGCCCCAGGCGTGGCAACGATCTTGAGCTGGAAATGGATATTACTTTGGAAGAAGCATTTTCGGGGGTGGACAAGGACGTTCGTATCCCCAGAATCGAGGATTGCCAGCGCTGCAATGGCACCGGCGCGGAGCCCGGGACCAAAGTGTCCGAGTGTCCCACCTGCCGCGGGACCGGTCAGGTCCGGCAGGCTCACTCAATTTTGTTCGGTCAGGTAATGACCGTAACCACTTGCCCAAAATGCGGAGGCACAGGCAGAGTTGTGGAAAAACCCTGCAAAGAGTGCGGTGGGAGAGGGCAAGTCCAAAGGAACAGGGTGGTGACTGCTAAGGTTCCTCCCGGGGCTCAGTCGGGTCTCAGACTCAGGCTCGCGGGTCAAGGAAATGCCGGCACAAAAGGCGGGGCCACAGGAGATCTGTACGTAGTGATATTTGTCAGGCCTCACGCCATTTTTGAACGACAGGGCGACGACCTCATTTTGGACAGAGTCATTAGCTTCCCCCTTGCAGCCGTGGGAGGTACGACTCGAATTCCCACCCTTGAGGCAGACATCGACTTGAATGTGCCTGCCGGTACGCAGCCCGGGGCTGTTTTGAGGGTTAGAAACAAGGGTATGCCCAGGCTCAGACAAAAAAGCAGAGGCGATCTCCTTGTCCGGGTGAATGTAAGGGTACCCACAAGACTTTCTTCCAAGGAAAGAGAAGCGCTTAAAGGCCTGGGCAAATTGGAAGGAGAGGCTTTCAAAGAACCAAGGTCCTTTTTCCGCAAGCTCAGAGGTGTTGGAGAACCTGGGGGAGGGCCGGTTTGAAACCCAAGCCTGTGGCCCGGCCTGACCGCAAAGGGCGACTGCCCCAACCGGGTCCGGAATCTCACACTCCGCCCCAGTTTTTCGTGCCTCCCTACATGGTGAAGGGGAACCAAATCCTTTTGACAGAGGACCTTTTCCGTCACGCCGTCGCCAAGAGGTTGAGACCCGGGGAAATCTTTCGGGCGGTTTCGGGGGAAACGGTTTACGAAGCGAAAGTTGAATCGGCTTATGGTGGCAGGCTAACCGCGGCTATCGTGGGCAGGCGCCGGACTGCCCCCCCAAAACACGAAGTCCACTTGTATGCGGCGCTTCTCAAAGGGCCCAAATTTGATCTTGTAGTGGAGAAAACGACAGAATTAGGCGTGAGTTCCGTTAATCCCGTCGTAACCCGGCGCACGATCCCCCAGCTCGGAGCGGAAAAAGCAGCGGCCCGGCAAACCCGGTGGGAGAAGATCGCCAAAGCTGCTTCTCAACAATGCGGCCGTCCCAAGATTCCCGAAATCCGCCGGGTCCGGACATTTTCCCAGGTGATTGAAGGACCAGTTGACGGATTACCTTTGCTGGCTTACGAACACGAAAACCGCTCCCAAAATGAGGTTGGGTCGGGGCAGGGGCCCGGGGCCTTGTTGGGCCGGCTGAAGGGTGTGAAGGAGGCCTCCGTGTTTGTGGGCCCGGAAGGGGGGCTGGACGCCTGGGAAGTTGACGCTGCCTTTGACAGAGGGTTTGTGGCGTTTTCCTTGGGCCCCTACATCTTGAAAGCCGAGACCGCTTCCTTGGCGGCTGTTGCCATTTTGATGAGGCTTATGGACGCCTGACGCATCAACGCCCCTTTAGACTAATACCTTGAAAAAGGGAACCCCAAACTACAGATGTTTTGTCCGGGAGGGCTTTTTGTGTTTGCGGTTAAGACCAAATACGTGTCCGCATTGACTCTGGCCCTTTTTCTGTGGTTTGCCTGTAATTTGGGCTACGTGGGGATGTTCGAGGTGCGCGAAGCAGTACCCGCAATTGCCCCCATTCAACGGGGCCTTACCGGAAATCCGTCGGCAAGCCTTATGTTCAACGTAGACTGGGGAGAAGAGTACCTCCCCGGCATTTTGGACACTTTGAAGGAGAAGATGGTCAAAGCGACTTTTTTTCTGGTGGGAACTTGGGCTGAACGGCAACCGGACCTGGCCAAAAGGATCGCTTCGGAAGGGCATGAGATCGGTAACCACGGGGGGGCTCATGTGCACGTTGAGATGCTATCCAGGGAAAACCTGCACACGGTGATTAAGACAGGTGAAGAACGGATTTTCCAAACTACGGGCGTCAAACCGTCAAAACTTTTTGCCCCGCCTTATGGCGAATGGAACGACGCCACCGTAGGGTATGCTCTGGAGCTGGGGTACAAGACCATTCTTTGGACCGTTGACACTGTCGACTGGCGAGAACCGCCTCCGGAGACCATCTGGAAACGGGCGCTGGCCGGGGCGGAACCCGGTTGTCTCGTGCTGTTGCACCCGACCGAAAACACTGCGACCGCTCTCCCCGTAATTATAGATGGGTTCAGGGAAAAAGGTTTGGCATTGGTTACCGTGTCAGAAAACGTGATCAAGAAACTGGACAGCCAGGATCCGACCGGCAAGTAGAAGAGTGGCCGGGTTGAGCCGGGAAATGGGCCAGGCCAAAGTGCGCCGTCCGCAAAAGGCGGCGCGTTTTTTCGCCCATGTTAGGCTGTGTTAGGATGGACTAGTCAATGAAAAGGAATAGACTTTGGGGTGCGGCGGGCCGATCTGGAGATGGCCGCAGGCCCTTTCATTCTGGCGAAACGGGCGCTTGCACGCGTTGGGGTCGGAGGTTAAAGCCTTGAACAGCAAAACTGTCTTTTTCAAGACGTTCGGATGCAAACAAAATCAGTATGACACCGACTTCTTGAAACAGACTTTCAGGGAAAAGGGTTTTGTGACAGTGGATTCCGGGCCGGCGGATGTTGTTGTCGTTAACACGTGTGCCGTTACCACCAGGAGCGCAGCCAAGTGCCGGCAAGCCATAAGGGCCGCCGTCAGAACTGGCGCGAAAGTCCTGGTAACCGGCTGCTATCCCCAAGTCGCTTTGCAAGAAATCCGGAATTTACCGGGGGTGTCCGTAATTTCAGGTGTACACGAACGCAACCGGCTGGCATCTTTGGCGGAACAGGCTCTTGCGGACATGCCCGGGCTGCAGGCGGAACCCGTTGTGACAGTCAGGCCCCATCGCAAGAACGAGGTTTTTCAAGAGACCCCGGTTTTGTCGCCCACCCTCACTCGTGCCTATCTCAAGGTTCAGGAAGGGTGCGATGATTTTTGCTCCTACTGCATAGTCCCTTACGCCAGGGGGTCTTCCAGGTCCAGAGACCCTGAAAAAGTTTTTGAGGAAGCCGCGAGCCTCGTGGGCAAGGGCTACAAAGAATTGATTCTCACCGGCACCCATCTGGGCCTGTATGGGCTGGATTTGTCGTCTCCCGACGCATCTGCCCGGGGCTACCCTAACCTTTCGCAAATGGTGCGAATGGTCTGTGGGATACCCGGGCTGCTGAGGCTGCGTGTGAGTTCTCTGGAGCCCCACGATGTGACCAGGGAGTTCATGGAGTGCCTGAGACTGCCCCAGATGTGCCACCACCTGCACCTTCCCCTGCAAAGCGGAAGCAACAAGGTGCTCCGGGCCATGGGGAGACGGTACACGGCCCACAAGTTTCTTGAAATTGTGGACGGCGTCAGAAAAATCGCCCCCGATGCCGGCATTACCACCGACATAATTGCCGGTTTCCCCGGGGAAACCCAGGAAGACCATTTGAGCACGCTGCGCGTTGCCAGCCAGGCCCGTTTCTCAAGAATCCACGTGTTCAAGTTTTCGGCCCGGCCCGGCACTCGGGCGTGGAACTTTCCCGATAAGGTGCCCGACAAAGTCAAGAGAGCCAGAGTGGGTGAGATAGCCGGTCTGGGGCAGGAACTTTTCAGGGACTTTTGCAGTAAACATGTAGGTGCGGATGTGGAGGTGCTGGTGGAGGACCACCGTACCCCCAAAGGGCTGTTGACCGGCGTTACCCGCAACTATATCCGGTGTTACCTTGAAGGTGAGGAACATCTGAAAGAGACCCTCCAAAATGTTAGGGCAGTCGCTTTGGTGCCGGACGGGGTGTTTTGTGAGTTGTCCACGAAGTAATTGGGTGCCAAGTTTTGCCGGGGCTTTCCTGGGTTCCAATTGGCCGTTCTGTGGAAGACGTCGTTTGAGAGTCTTTCAACCAGGAAAATTAGGGGGATAATAATGTTTTCGCTGCGACTGGGTTTGATATTCGGTGGAAGATCCGGGGAACACGAGGTTTCCGTCAGATCGGCCAAAGCCGTGTGGGAGGCCTCTTTGAAGGCGGGTTACAGCGTCGTGGGGTTGGGTACGACCCGGGAAGGGCAGTCGGTGTTTTTGGGGGACTGCACAGCATTTTTCGGTGCAGGCTTTTGCGAAGTCAGGGGCCATATGGGACCCCGCTGTTTCATCCTTCCAGATCCGACCCGCCCGGGTGTCTATGTGGAAAGGAAGGAGGGGGAAGCGCTGCAGGGTAAAGCCAGAGGTAAGGGACCGGATGTACCCGGGGGCGCCTCAGAGCCGGGCAATGGCGATTCACATTCCGGTGCGACCGATTCAGACGCTCCTGCCTCAATCACTGCTTTGCGAAGAGTGCCTGTTGACGTGTTTTTCCCTGTCCTGCACGGTTCTTTTGGGGAAGACGGTGTTGTTCAAGGGTTGCTGGAGATGTCCGGAGTGCCCTATGTGGGGGCCCCTGTCCTGGGTTCCGCTGTTTGCATGGATAAAGACACCACCAAGCGGATACTGGCCACCCACGGTATTCCTCACATCCCTGCTTTGCCTGTGGACAGGTTTGCCTGGCAGGCAGACAGGGTCCGCGTGCTGAGCGGCTTAAGCGGGTGCCTTGAGTTTCCAGTGTTCGTGAAACCTTCCGCGTCTGGATCCAGCCTCGGCGTGACCAGGGTCAAGAGTCATGAAGACCTGGGAGATGCACTTGATGTCGCCTTTTTGTACGACACGAAAGCACTGATCGAATCTTCTCAGGAAGGGCTATTGGAAATCGAGTGCAGCGTCATGGGAAACGAGAAGCCCGAAGCTTCTCTTCCAGGCCAGATACTGCCACGTCGCGAGTTTTACGATTATGAGGCCAAATATGTGGAAGATACCACAGAACTGGTAATTCCGGCCCCCATTGACGAAGAACTGACTCAAAAGGTCCAACAAGTTGCCGTGCGGGCATTTGTAGCAACCGGTTGCAGGGGGTTGGCACGAGTAGACTTTTTTGTCGACACAGATGAGCGAGAAGCATATGTAAGCGAAATCAACACTCTGCCCGGGTTCACGGCCATCAGTATGTATCCCAAACTGTGGGAAGCCTCGGGGCTGCCTTTCCACCTTCTTGTGAAATCCCTGGTGGACATGGCCATTTCTCACAAAGCGTCTGCGTGGAAAGAAGTGAGAGTGCGAAAGTAGCCCGGCAGGCCGGTGAGGACTGAAGTCACTTTCAAATTGATGTGACATTTCACTGCTTTGGGTTGCCGAAGTGAAGTGCCATGCCCATGGTGAGGTTTTTAGCGCACAGGCACCGCTGATGGTGAGGAAGCCCCAAGACGTACCCCGCCCATGGTTGTCTTGGAAGATAGACGTCGCTCATGGTGAGGTTTTTAGCGCACAGGCACCGCTGATGGTGAGGAAGCCCCAAGACGTACCCCGCCCATGGTTGTCTTGGAAGATAGACGTCGCTCATGGTGAGGTTTTTAGCGCACAGGCACCGCTGATGGTGAGGAAGCCCCAAGACG
>CAZYEC010000032.1:0-17995 GCA_964646385.1 uncultured Eubacteriales bacterium
CCTCTTTTACTCCCGTAATCCTGGCCGCCACCCTCGTCACCAAACTTTTTACGGCCTGAAGCGAGATTCGCACCTCACCTGCCCCCGTATCGTGGATAACCGCCTGCACCGGGGATTTCTTGAACCCGAAATAGATGAAACGAATACCGGCCAAGAAAAGAAAGCCCGAGATAATGCCCACGGTTGTCCTGCCCGGGGACGAATTTAGGGCATCCACAACTAGACTTACCGGCGCTTCCAAGCCAAAAGCGGCCAACAAGAACAAAAACGATACTACCGTAAGCGCCAGAGCGTAAAAACTCAGCACGATCCTGTCCACTATGCCCACAAAGCCACCTCCCTGCCTACTGATCACCTTCCGCCCTACCCACATCCTGGAAGACAACCCCTTGGATGTGAATGTTTACTTGGGCAACTTTGAGCTCGGTCATCGCTTCCACCGACCGTTTGACGTTTTCTTGCACTTTGTACGCGACTTCGGGAATTCTTGCGCCGTATTTCACGCTAAGGTACAGATCCAAAACTACATCCTTTTCTCCCGTGGAGACCCGCACGCCCCTGGCCTGCTTCTTTCTGCCTAAAATGGCCCCGCCTATGCTTCCGACGATGCTCCCGGTAAGGGCGGCAACGCCGTGAACCTGAGCCGCCGCGGTGCTTGCGATGGCCGCTATTACTTCATCAGAAATATTGACCTCGGAATTGTCGACATCCAATTCGCCCAAAGGTGCGTTTCCGCCAAGGTCTTCCCCTTCAGGGGTCCAGTGCGACACGATCACGCCTCCTACAGGGACCTGCATCCCCATTATATAAAGTGTGGCGGCAGGCCTGCAACGTAGTATAACCGAGAGCAGGTTGCGCCGCAAACTGCGCGCCGGATCAGTCTTGAACCGGGATTATGGTGACGTTTTCCAGCCTGATTTTGGAGACTCTTTTGACAGCGTCTCCTATCTGCGCCGCATCTCTTTCCTCCAAGGCTTGGGTCTTGACAACGACGGTACAAGCATCTTGCGATAAGAAAACCAGGGAATCCCAACCTTTTGCCTTAAGAATGCCCTCTATTTTCAATTCTTTGCCCATGGCATCCACTAAAGAAAGGTACTGGGCGTAGGCTGCATCCCTTGCTTCTTTTGACGCCGTTTGATCGCTCATGACCTCTTTTATCAGATCTATCTGTTCTTGTTCTGTTTTTTCCCTGTCAAGGCGGAATTCGACGAAAAAGTCATCATGACTTCCGGTGGCAAGATCGGTTCCGGTATCCGCCCGGAAAACATCGATCTTTTTCGGCCAGTGCGCTTTGGCGTACATGACGACCGCCGCAACTATGACTATGAACAAGACCGTTTTCCATATGCTCAAGCCAATCCTCCGGCTCCCGCTTTCCGCCGGCGTGCTGTCCTTTAAACCGGGGCCCGGCTCGGCCCCAGTGGGAAATCCGGCATCCCCTTGGGCCGCGTCCCCGACTCTTTTCTTCCACTGGTTTTTCGGTACCACTTTGATTTTCCTGCTTCCCAAAAACCAAAACACCGGCCGTTTCACGTCATTTGCCTCCTTCCATAGGGACAACATGAATCTTGTACAGGGGAACGTTCAGAAGCGTTTGCACAGCCCTGTAGATCTCCATCTTCACTTGGGATGAAGAGGCCCCCTGGGCCACCACCACACAGCCTGCCACCGCAGCCCTGGCGATTCTTTCAACAGGAAGGCTGTCGCCGCTGCCGGACCTTATCACCACAGGCTGAGACGACTCGGTGTCGCTGACACTCTCCCGGGTCTCACCGGAATTTGTGTCTGATTGAGAATTCCTGCTTCTTTGGATATTGACCGCAAACACGCTCAAGGGCCCCGAGTCCAGGGTTACCGCGGCATTTACCCTCCCGGCCCCTTTTATGGAACCCACCACTCTTTCGATTTCCCGGGCTATCTCGCTTTCGTACTTTTCCAAAGTCGCGTCTTTGGGGAGCCCGCTATCGGCTTGGCCGGGGGTACGCAAGGCCCCGCCCAAGACTATCAGCGCCACACCCAATACTCCGACCAAAACCAGCCGCAAATATTGAGGTTTCCACAGTTGCGAGACAGCCGTTGGCTTTGCCCTCTGATCCACCCTCATCACATCCCTTGGCTATCCATTTAACAGCTGAACGACGCCAACTACCTTAATCCGGTTGAACCACTGTTACGGCGACCTCGGAAACGCCTAAAAACGCCGCCAGTGTCGAGGCAAATTGACTTTCGGTTTCCCAGGAGATTTCCTGAGCCAGCCAGACCTTTACCTCGGCCAGGGCAAATCCGCCTTTTTGTACGGTGGTCACCACCTCTTTGATGGGGACGCCTGCCTGAGAGGCGATCTCCTTAACCCTTCGCGAGGTTTCCGACGCCAGAAAGCTTTCCAAAGAAGAGCCCGCCGGGGCTTCCCCCGGATACCCATCGGGCATAAGGGCCTCCACCGCGCCGGGGAACAAACCTGTCAGGGGCGCTATCACGCAAAGCAAGATCAGCATTTCAACCACGAATTTGGCTTGCTTGTTCATGGATCTGGGGACAAGCAAAAGGGCTGTTGAAGAGAACACTGACAAGATGAAGACGGAACGCGCCCAGGTCTTGACGGCTGCCACGGCACACCCCTCCCTAATACGGTTTTGCGGCCTGTGCCACAAGGGAAAGACAGATGATAAACACGAAAGACGTGACAAACAAAGACACGGCCAAAGCCGTTATTCCGTCTGCCATGGATTTGAGGGATTTCTGAACCGTGTTCCCCGTCACCGGGCCCAGGACAGCGGCAGATACTTTCCAAACAACCAGACATCCCAAAACCTGCAGAAAAGGACCGAACACCACGGCCAGAAGAGCAATGCATCCGGCAAGGCCCAAAGCAGTCCTCAGACCGTAAGTTGAGACAAAGAACATGTCCATGGTGTCCCCTATGGCTTTGCCCGCGATGGGTATGAAAGTTGAAGCGACGTACTTGGCAGTACGAAAAGCCATTCCGTCGGCGAACCCCGCCGCCGCCTTCTGACCCATGACGATTCCCACAAAACACGCCATGAATACCCCGGTTCCAAGAAAGGCGATTTGCCTCAACATGCCGGCGACGCCCGAAGCCCTGTCTCCGCCCCCCAAGTTACCTGCCAGGTCCAAAACAATGGAGGTGTAGATGAGGGGGAAAGCCACGTCCAGAACAAACACGCAGGCTATTGTCCCTACTCCGAATACCAGGGGATGAAGCACTGATGCCGTGACGGGCGCTCCCGAAACCAAGGACAACGTAGTGAGAGCGGGAATGAAAGCAAAAAACGCCGTGCGAATTGCCTCGGTGGCGTTTCGGGCTACCTTGAGGACCTCGTTAAACGACATAATTGCCAGTATGATCAAAGAGATGTGGCAGGCCCACACGGCCACTCTGTTGGAGCCCGACGGGGAAATCGTCAGTGACAGAATCTCAAGGCACGCCACCGATACTCCAATGAGCATGATTTTTCCGAACAAGGAACCCGATGCCAAAAACCCTCCGGCCGCGCTTCGGGCTAAGGCTTTGGAAACGCCCAAAAAGTCGATGCCTTTTCCAGAGATGACATCTTTGACGATTTCGCGCCACGACAGGTCTTGATCTCTCACCAGTTCCTCAAACACCTTGTCTATGGGCTGAGTGACCCCATGCTCTTCAAGCTCTTGTAAAGACGTTTCCGGTAAGGCGCCAAAAAATCCGGGATCCCCCCGGGGCTCCGGGTTTTCTTGTGTCCGGCCCTGGGCAACTTGGGTAACCGGGGCCGGAGAGGCCAGTGCGGCGCCCCGGAAAACCACACATAAGACTGCTGCCACGGCCACCAGAAGAACAGGCGCCCCGCATCTTGGAAAAGACCGCCTTAAAAGCCTCCCGGACCACCGTTTGGCCGGTTGTCCGCAGTTTTGTCGCACCAATTTGACTACCCGCCCCTTGCGCCCTAACTGAGCAACTCCCGAATTACGTTCAACACTTCCGACACTATAGGCATCCCCGCTATGAGGATCAAAACCTTCCCTGCCATCTCAACTCTTGAAGCCATGAGTTCCTCACCTGCGTCCCTACACAGGGCAGCGGCAAAATCGGCCACATAAGAAATTGCAAGCACTTTCAGAACAACCCCGAAATAGAGCGACCCAAGGCCCGACTCTGAGGCGATCCTGCCAAAAGCAAAAACAGCCTGAGAGATTTTGGGCAAGATCAAAAAGAACAAGAAAACTCCGCAAACCAACGCCAGCCCCACAGCCAGTTCGGGCCTTTCTCTGCGCAAAAGGAGAAGTATCAGACTGGCTATCACCCCTAGACCGGCAATCTGGATGATTTCCATTCAGGAACACCTCACGGCAGTTGAAAAGTAGTTCTAACTGCCTGAAAAAAATCGGCTATGAGCCTTACAACCAGAGTCAGCACGACCAGCACCCCGGTCAAAGTCACCATCCAGGCGTATTCCTCTTTACCCGACTGTTTTATGACAGAGTGCAGAACCGATACGATGATGGCGATGCCGGCAATTTTGAATATCAGATCGACGCTGACCATAACTCACCCTCCCAAACCTTACGTGTTGTTCTGGGCCGCCCTCAACCCGGGCATGGGGCCGCACGAGGTCTAAAGCAATATGATTACCACGCAAGCCGCCCCAAGCACGCCCAGATAGCGGTAGACGCGGGCCTTTTTGCGATATTCGCCTTCCAGCAGTTTGCGCCGGGATTTGGCGTCTTCCAAAAGCGCCTCTATGAAAGCGACCTGCTCCTTATAGCCCGAGGTGCCTAAGTTTTTGAACAGGTCTTCCAACAAAACCAGCTGGTGAGGGGGTATCCCAAAATCGGTCTCATTGAGGCTCTCCCAGAAGGCCTCCCAAGGGATCTTGCGGTGTTCCATGCCGGTTTTTTCCCCAACCTGCAAAAACACCTGTCCCACGATGCCCCCGACCCTTTCCCCGCACTTAATTAAGGCTTTAGGGAGTGGGAGCAAGGAGTAAGAAATCTCGGCTTTAAGACCCAACAGCCCTGACTCGAACCGGTTCATTTCCATAAGCTCCTGCTCAAGCCGCCCGGCCAGGCCAAACCCCAGAAAACCCCCGGCTGACACCACGGCCGCAGAGCCCAGAACCCGAAAAGCGATGCCTTGAAACCCCATTACGTTTTCATCTCCCCAACATACTCCACAGTCCCGGGGCCTTCGCGTTTTGACAGGACAACCGCTTTTTCAAAATATCCTTTTTGCAATAGCCAGGCGGTGTGGGGGCGTTTTTCGATCTGACTCAAGTCTTTTCCGTGGCAGGTGGCCAACACACCGGCTCCGCCGGCCAAAACAGCCGCAACCGCCCTGGCATCTTCATCGCTGCCGATCTCATCGGTGAAAACCAAGTCCGGCCCCATGGACCTGAGCAGCATCATCATCCCTTTGGCTTTAGGACACCGGTCCAAAATATCGGTGCGAGGACCTACGTCATGCTGGGGGATGCCCCTGAAACAAGCCGCTATTTCGGATCTCTCATCCACAACGCCGATTTGGCCAGGGCGAAGCCCAAGCCCGGGAGCGCCCCAAGCGGAAATGCGGCACAGATCCCTCAAAAGAGTGGTCTTGCCGCAACCGGGAGGAGACACTATAAGGGTGGAGGTCAGAAGACCCGACTCTCCCAAGAGCGCGGGGATGAGTTTCTCTCCGGCACCCTTCACCTGACGGGCAATCCTGAAATTAAGCCCGCTGATTTCTCTTAACCGCAAAGACCCGTCGGCCCAGGCCGCTACCTGACCCGCAAGGCCGACCCTGTGCCCTCCGGGAATGGTTATATAGCCGTTGGCAAATTCGTTTTCCAAGGCATAATAAGAGGAATCAGTCACTAAGGCCAGAGTTTTGTCTATGTCCTCGTGAGTCACTGTGGGATACTTATCACCCACAAAAAGCGTGTCGCCCCGAGAACCCACGGCGCAGACCGGAAAACCTTTTCGCAAGCGGATCTCCGAGATGGTGGACAAACGTCTGGGATCCGAAGAAAAATAGGCCGTGAGCAGCGTCCGGATTCTCCTGGAGAACAAGGACAACACGTCTCGGTCAAGCCTTTCCAAAGTCAAAATGCCCGGCACCCCCGTTGTCATAACATATTTGGGTGGACGGGCTTATATGACAGGGCTACGGCAAAGCGACGGGTGAACCGGGACGCGGTTTAACAGTGATTGGGGGGATTCAAGGGGAGCCCCTTGAGATCGGCAGGACCCAGAGTCCTTTCCAGAAAAGCCACGAGGCGTTGCATTGTCTCGGCGCCGATGGCGTGTTCCATCAAACACGCCTCTTCTTCGGCGACTTCCGGACTCACGCCCAACACGCCTTCTAAAAAGGCACGCAGTATTTGATGTCTTCTATGAACTTTTTTGGCCTGGGTCAAACCTTGGGCAGTGAGTGTGATTTTTCCGTACCTCTCCTGTTCCGCAAGGCCGTTCTGTTTCAAGGCCCGGACAGCTTCAGTGACGCTCGCTTTGGACACGCCCAGTCTGGCAGCCACATCAGTGACCCTTGCGGCGCCTTTGTCTTCCGAAACCCTGAAGATGGCTTCCAAGTAGTCTTCTATAGACGAAGTCAGTTTTTGGTTCATGAGTGCCGAATTCCACGATCACCTGCCTTTATCCTGTCAAGACAATCTACAACTGCCTGACTCTGATGGTCCTGGCCATGTTCCTGCCTATGGCTATCTGGGTCGTACCCGTCCTCACTACAACAGGCCCTCTCAAGGGATGAGCAGTCACGACTTCCAGGGCGGTGCCCGGGAACAATCCCATATCCCAAAGCCGCCTCAGCCCCCTGCCGCCTTCCCTGGACTCCACAACCACCTTTTGCCCCGGTTTTGCATCCGATAACATCATTTCTCTCACGCAGGACTCACCCTTCCCCCGTCATCCATCAGAAAGCGGGCAGCATAAGATTGAGGGCTATGCCCACTGCCGCCGACAAAGCCAGGGCCAAAGCGAACACCTTGGCCAAAAACTTCCCCCCGAATTCTCTCCACATCAGAAAGGAAACCGGAAGGCACGGCATCGAAACCGAGACCATAGCCACGGCGATGGTGGCTTCGCGGCCCGTTCAAAAGCACCATGGGGGCCATATACCTTTGAATCATCGAAACCAAAACTGCAACTGCTGACTGCCCCCGGATCCCAAACAGCTTGTATGTCACAGGATCCACTGCGGATAGGGCCTCCAAAGCGCCGGACTCCACAAGCAAGCTAACCAAGACCCCGGTAACGGTCAAGATGGGCAATACTTCCCGGAAAAAGCCCGATAGCCTCATTTTGACTTTTTCCCACACGTTGGATATGACGGGGAATCTTATGGGCGGTATTTCCAAAACCAAGGGTTCGCCACTCGAGAAAACCCGCCCCATTACTAAACCAAGCAGAACGAAGACCGTTATCATGGATCCGTAAACCATTTTGAGGTTTGCCTCAAAATGTTCCGACACCCCCGTGATTATGGCGAAACTGGCGGCGCAAGGGACAGTGATAGCTATGAGCGCGGACACCACCAGCCTGCTTCTTTTGTCTCCCAAAACTCTGGTGGCCAATACGGCAGGGGCTTTGCAGCCAAAACCAAGCACGATAGGGATAGTGGAATGCCCGGGCAGGCCAAAAACTGACATGGCCCTGTCAAGGGCGACAGCGATTCTGGGGAGCAATCCCGAATCTTCCAATAGGGCCATAACCACGTAAATGCTCAACATAGCCGGCATGACCACGGCAAAGGGCAACAAAATGCTGTCCATGGCGGCGCCCACTACAAAACGCACGGTGCCGCCCAAAGACAAACGCCCCAAGACCGCCAGCAATATTGTGGTAAGGTGTCCCACAAACCATTCGATCCCGTCTTCGGCGTATTCCATAAACTGACTGATAGCCGCCAGAGAAGCCCCCACAATGCACAACAACAAAGGTATGCCGGGCCACGGGGAATCCAGCAGCACCTCCAGACGGGATCGAAACCCCGGCCTGGCAGGCAGCGTTTTTCGCGTCGCCTCTCCGGCTATAGTGCGTGCCCTGGTGCTCCTTTCCAGACATGTAAGAAAAGGTGCACTGCCCTCTGCCCTGGGGCAGAATGAACAACCCCTGAAACAAGCGTCGCAGCAAAAGTGACCCGCGGACATGTCCTTCTGGAAGACCTCCACGGTCCGTTTGAGCCAGGGATACTTCTTGAACAAAGCTTCGTCGAGGCTGTCGCACTCAAGCAAATGGATGGCAAGGGCACGGGCGGGGTGGCGGTGGTGCTTTCCCGATTCTGCCGGAATGTGGGCAGTTATCCGGCTGGTCAGAAGTCCAATGATTTCTTCAACAGGATTCGAGAAAACCATGGCCACGGGACCGGCCCCGGCGACGGCAACCCCCGACCTCTGAAAAGGACCCGCGCCTCTTTCCACCGGCACAAAACCCCAAAGCGCTTCCTCGAGAGCCTCCTGAAGATCCTCCAACCCTGTCCCTTTGCTGGCTACCATGGGAACCACCGGAACCCCCAGCGCCTTTGAAAGGATTCTGGGGTCCACATGCAACCCGACCTCTCTGGCCAAATCCATTTGGTTCAACACCACTATCATGGGAATGTCCAAGTCTATCAGCTGCAGAGTCAGGTAAAGGCTGCGATCAAGGGCCCGGGCATCGGCTACATTTACGATGAGATCGACGTTTCGCTCAAGAAGCACTCTTTGGGTGACCCTCTGTTCTTCGGTGTCGGAGTGCAGGCTGTAAACTCCCGGCGTATCGATGAACCTGACAACTTCGTCCGCTCCCGCCTGCCCGACGGGCACAACCCAGTCGCTTTGCGTAAGCTCAACCGTCGTGCCCGGATAATTGGAGACCATGGCGCCTGCACCGGTGAGGAGATTCATGATGACGCTCTTGCCCACATTTGGCTGCCCTACCAAAGCCACTACAGAATAATGTCGTGCCACAGTCGCCACCTCTCAAATCGCTGCGATAATCGTAGTGTTAGGAACGCCGAACTTTTCCTTATATTATACACTATCCGCTGATGCCGGCAATGGTTTGAGGACACACTAAAGATTTAGCCTGAGAAGCAGTCCCAAATTCCCGGGGTTACTAAGAAAGTGGGGTTGCCCCGCTTTGATAGGCAACCCGGTTGACAGGAAAAGCATAAAGAAAAAGACGGATTTTATTGGACCACGGTTACTGTCCGGGTGTCCCCGTCCCAACCTACGTCGGCCCCGAGAAACTCAGCCGCGAACCGAAGGGGTACCATAGTCCGGTCGTTTTTGATGACAGGCACGGTATCCATGGCACGTTCTACCCCGTTGACTTTGGCGATATCCCGGCCGATGACCAGTTCAACTTTGAGACCATCTTTAACGATAGTGACCAAACGCTCTTCTTCGCCCCAATCCACTTCCGCCCCAAGGCTCTCCCCCACTGCCCTCAACGGCACTATGGTTCGGTTGTTGTTATCGATGTAAGGAGCGGAATCGAAAAAGATTGCTACGTTGTTGACGTAAATGGCCAATTCTCCCGGTTGAGGAGTGTGTCCGTAAATCAGATAATTGGTGCGCTCTGCGGCAAAAGCGGCCCGTTCCTCCGCCCACAGCAGCTCCATCTCCTGAGGCGACAGGTATTGCTCCAGCCACTGCCCTACCCGGCATGTCCCCATAATCTTGTAGAACATGGGAACGGTGGCAGAAGACGAATCGGGCACCGCGAAATCCCAAAGCTGCTTGGCATAAGCCAAAGCATAGTGCCCGGATCTGGCCGGGTTGAACCGGGTGTAGTCAGTAATGTTCAGCCTGACTCCCCCGCTGTAGCCTCTTGTTTCGCTGATGTATTCCACGCCCGGGATCCCGGCGCTATTCATAAGATCCGCGAACCGGTCGGAATCGATTCCTTTCCCGCCTATCCATTTGAACTTATCCTGCTGGCCGACCCCCGTCCCCTCGCCCAGCCCCGTGGCCATGTAACCGAAAACCGATTGGATGTCGGGAATATTAGGGGAAGTGGGTATCCAGGGCAAACCGGTGTCCTGCCAGATCATGTTTCGCGTGTAGCCCTCCATGGGGATTACGGTGAGGTGGGCGCCGATCTCCCTGTTAAAGAAACGAGCGATTTCTCCCACAGTCATCCCGTGAGCCATTGGAAGATTATCCACGCCAACGAATGTTTTGAGCGAATCTTCCAACACGGGCCCTTCGACGATGATGCCGCCCACGGGATTGGGCCGGTCGAGCACCACTACTTCTTTTCCCCACTGCTTGGCCGCCACCATGGCGTAATTCAGCGTGGAAATGTAGGTGTAAGTGCGAGACCCTATATCTTGCACGTCGAACAGCAGGACGTCTACGCCGGCAAGCATGGATTCCGTCGGCATTCTGGTGGAACCGTACAGGCTGTAAACCGGGATGTTCAAGGTCGGGTGGGTGTAGGATTCAACATAGGCGCCGGCTTTGGCCTGCCCGTCAATACCGTGCTCAGGGCCGAAAAGGGCGGTCAAGGCCCATCTGTCATCTCTGGCAAGAACGTCTATGGTGCTGACACCTTGGCTGTTGACCCCGCTTTGGTTTGTGATGAGCCCCACTCTTTTGCCCCGGATAACGCCGGTGAACCGGTCAAAAAGCACCTCGTTTCCCAGCCTGAAAGGAGGGAGTCCCGCTTCAGAGACAGCATTGACTTTCCATGCAGGCCATACCGCCGTTGTCATCAACACCAGCAGAAAAACCGCAACAGCTTTCATCCCAAATCGAACGCCCGCCATAAAGACCTCCCCTTTTCTTGACGAAACCTATCTTTATTTGACGAGTCGTGGCGGATATTGTTTCCACGGGAAGCAGGTTTTGAGAAGAAGCCCCTAGTAGCCTGCGGAAACGGAGCGTTCCTCGGGGCTCGCTTTGACTTGGGTTTTCCACTTACCGGTTCTGTATCGAAAACCGACGATCACCAGCCGGGAAAACTGATCGATGTTGATGGCCCACCAAACTCCCATGAGCCCAAAACGCTTGCTCAACAAGAAACTCAAGGGGATCCTGCACCCTATGATGCCCACCGCGGCCGAAACCATCGCCGTGACAGTATCACCGGCCCCGCGCAAAGACCCGCCCAAAGACCCGGATATTTGTTGAGGGATTTGAGAGAAGCCCATGATGAACAAATATTGGGCGCCGATTACCACAACTTCGCGGTCGTCGGTGAGAATTCCCATCAGGAATTTGGGCACCAGAAACAAAAGTGCGCTTGTAAAAGCCGTGAGGGCCACTCCCCAAAGCACAATTTGTTTTGTGTATCGCTCTGCCAGAGGCGGGTTATTGGCCCCCAAACAACGTCCCACGAGGGCAGTGGCTGCAATCCCAAACCCTACCGAAGGCATGTAAGAAATGCCTTCGGCCTGGAGCCCCAACTGGTAAGCCGCGCCGGCGGCAGTCCCAAAGTCGTTGATGACGCGAAAGATGACTATGCCCGCCATCTGCCAAAACATCATTTCTGCCGAAGAAGGTATGCCGATGGCGAGCACTCTTTTCATTAACGGAAAATCGAAATACAAGCGCTGGCGAAGGCTCAAACCCACGCCGGAACGGGGGCTGTAAAGGTACCACAACGCCATGATCGCCCCCACAGCTTGCCCGACGATAGTGCCAACGGCGGGTCCGCGAAAACCCAACTTGGGGAACCCGAGTCGACCAAAAATCAGCACCGAGTTCAGGCCCATGGTGACCAAGTTGATTACGAGGGCAAACTGCATTGGGGTGCGAGTGTCGCCCCGGCCCCGCAAAATGGCACTGACGACCATGAAAATAGCTTGAAACGGCATGCTGAAAACCAGAAACCGCAGGTAGATGACGCCGATGGACAGAGCCTCCGGGGTAATCTTCAACACGGTGAGCAGCGATGGCGCCCAAATGTAAGTTGCCCCCATCACCGCTCCCATGATGGTCAGGGCAAGCAACAGCCCTTGTTGGGCAATTCGGCGGGTTCCGTCCTGGTCCCCGGCCCCCAAGGTTTGGGCGGTCAATACGGTCGTGCCCGTCCCGATAGCGCCAAAGATGATCCAGACGAACATGCCAACCCTGCCGGACAGCCCCACCGCAAGAATAGTCGCGGCGCCCAGCCGCCCGACCATAGCCGTGTTCACGAAACCGATCAGCATCTGGAGAACGTTTTCGGCCGTCACCGGCCATATCATAGCCAAAATATCTTTTTTGATCTGCTTTTGGGAAGGCCCTGGGTCTTGGGGCCTGCCGCCCCTATGGTTGTTCTTGTTCCGGTGCATTTCGGGTACTGCATCAGGAGCTACAGACATTCAGGGTATCCCTCCATGGACACCAGCCCGCTACTAACTTACTTAGGCCTCATGGCTCTTCGAAACAACTCCAGATAATCATCTTTGCCCATTGGCCGCGGGTTACTTACGGTGGAAAGATTTCTTTCAGACATCTCGCTCAACATGGCCAGGTCAGAGGGGTCGATCCCCAGGCTGCTCAACTCGGGCAGGCCAACATCCCGGCACAAAGTCTTCACTGCTTCCACAGCCGCGCCTGCGGTGTCCCCGGCCCCCATTGCCTGAGCCACTGCCGCGTACTTGTCCCGGCAATAGGCCATATTGTATTCCATGACATAGGGCAACAGGATAGCGTTACAGACACCGTGGGGCAAATCGTAGACGCCTCCCAGGGATTCCGCCATACAGTGAACGGAGCCCACGTCGGAATGGCTGAAAGCGAGCCCCGCCAAAAGACTGCCCAGCATCATGTCCTGACGCGCCTTGGCGTTTCTTCCGTCTCTGACCGCATCTCGAAGACTGCCCGCAATCAGGCCCACTGCATGCAATGCCAGCGCGTCGCTGATGGGTTCGGAACAAATCACCGTGTATGCCTCTATGGCGTGAGTTAACGCATCCACTCCTGTGGCCGCTGTGGTTTTCGGCGGCACTGTGTAAGTGAGTTCCGGATCTACAAGAGCCACTTCTGCAGCCATGAGAGGACTTCTCACAGACATCTTGTACTTGTTCTCGCTGTCGGTTATTACCGATGAAAAGGTAACCTCGCTGCCGGTTCCCGCCGTGGTAGGCACCGCTATCCAAGGCAGCGAGGGACGTGTCACTTTTGACTTGCCTTCATATAGTTTTATCCGGTTCCCTCCGTGAGAAACCAGGACAGATATGGCTTTGGCGCAGTCAATAGGGCTTCCCCCACCCAAAGCCACCAGAGCTTCGGCGCCAAATTCCCTGACCAGCGCCGCGCCTTTTTCCACATCTTTATCTTTGGGATTAGGTTCGACTTCGTCGAACACCGCGACTTTGATGCCGGCCCTTTCAAGGGGTCGCACCATAGCTTCGTCGGACAACACCTCCCGCAGGCCTTTGTCCGTAATAATGACCGCTTTTCGGGCGCCCAGGCGGGATGTCTCCGTGGCTAAACTCGAGAACACGCCCATGCCGTATTCGATTCTGGTCGGCAACTGGAAACTAAAAGGCTGCACAAAACCCATGAGGCAGATCCCTCCCATTTGCTACCTGACAACATTCGCCGCGGCCTGCCCGTTAGCCTGCACTAACGTACCTTTCCCAGACCCTCCACAGGTTCACAGGCACAAAGAGTCCGGGATAACCCCCAATCACCGGTTTTCGAGGGAAGGTATAGGTTCTGGCCCCCTACTTCTCTACCGGCTCGAATCTGGCAGTGAAAAATCTGAGCCTTTTGGGTTCATAGACGAACCGGAGGCCTTTTATGGATTCTCTTTTCTGGTAGAGGGCGATGACGGCATCCGCCACTACATCCATGTGAGCGTAAGTGTATACCCTTCGTGGGATCGTGACCCGGACCAATTCCAATTTGGGCCTGTGATGTTCGCCTGTAGCCACATCCCTGCCGGCGGATACGATCCCTCTTTCCATGGTCCTTACACCGGATTCAACATACAGCTCTGCCGCCAAAGCCTGGGCAGGAAACTCATCTTGGATCAAATGGGGACAAAAGCGCCTTGCATCCAAAAACACCGCATGGCCGCCGATGGGCTCCACAACAGGTACGCCGGCTTCCAGCAGTCTGTCCCCCAAGTACTTCACTTGCATGACCCTGTGCTCGATGTATTCTTCCTGCATCGCTTCTTCGAGCCCTATGGCCATGGCTTCCATATCCCGGCCCGCCATGCCGCCGTAAGAAGGCATCCCCTCATAAACCACGACCAGCTCTTTGGCCATAAGGAACAGCTCGTCATCGTTCAGGCACAAAAAGCCGCCGATGTTGGTGATGCAATCCTTTTTCCCCGACATGGTACACCCGTCGGCATAAAGAAACATTTCCTTCACAATTTCTTTGATAGACGCCTCCCGGTACCCGGGTTCGCGCGTTTTCACAAAATAGGCATTTTCCACACACCGGGTGGCATCCATGAACACTTTAATCCCGTGTTCCTTGCACAAAGAAGAGACCGCTTTCAGATTTTCTATTGAAACGGGCTGCCCACCGGCCAGATTCACCGTCACCGCCATGCACACGTAAGCGATATTCCGGGCCCCCACCTCATCGATCAGGGCATGTATTTTCCCGCAATCGGCGTTGCCTTTGAAAGGCAGGTTAATCTCAGGATCGTGGGCTTCGTCCATGATAACATCCCGGAATATTCCGCCGTTGGCTTCCTGATGATACCGGGTCGTAGTGAAATACATGTTGCCGGGGACGTATTGACCGGGCCGGATGGCGATGTGGCTCAAAATGTTTTCGGCTCCGCGCCCTTGATGTGTTGGAACAACGTGTTTAAAGCCGAACAGCTCCCTGACAGTGTTTTCCAGACGGCGAAAGTTCCTGCTGCCCGCGTAGGCCTCATCCCCCATCATGATGGCAGCCCACTGCCTGTCGCTCATGGCGTTAGTGCCGCTGTCTGTGAGAAGATCGATGTAAACGTCTTGGGAGTCTATAAGAAACGTGTTGTAGCCTGCTTTTTTGATGACTTCCTGTCTGCGGGTTCGGTCAATCATCTTAACCGGTTCAACTGACTTGATTCGAAAAGGCTCCGCCGGGTATTTCCTGTAATCCACGACATCAACCTCCTGATTAGGTGTGAGACGATATGGGGAACAACTTCCGTTGCATATCTATCGTATTTCGATACCATATGTTGTCAAGGCGCCGCAGATTCGACGGAAGCCTAACCATGCCACGATAGCAAACGGTACAAAGATATGAGATTATGTCCAAAACAAGATGCAAGATAGGTTTTCCCGCGCCATGGCACGTTGGGTGTCAGGTTCCGGCGGCAGAAGACAAGAGATAGAAAGCAGGTAGTTTTATGCCCGAAGGCCCCGTGTGGTTCGCTTTCTACGGCACCATGTTCACTTGGTTTCTTACGGCTCTGGGAGCAGCGATGGTGTTCTTTTTCCGCACCATCAACAAAAGGACTCTGGATCTTATGTTGGGGTTTGCCGCAGGGGTCATGGTGGCGGCAAGTTTTTGGTCCTTGCTGGAACCCGCCATTCAGATGTCCGAAGCCGCGGGCGACATCAAATGGCTGCCGGCTGCGGTGGGATTTTTGGTGGGAGGCGGGTTTCTCTTTATCGCCGACATTTTGCTGCCTCACCTTCACGGGGGAAGCAAGCGCCACGACAACCCGGAAGGGCTCAAAAGCAGCTGGCACCGTTCCATTCTGCTTGTGACCGCAATCACCTTGCACAACATTCCGGAAGGTCTGGCCGTGGGGGTGGCCTTTGGAGCAGCCGCAGCCGGATTTCCCTCGGCGTCAATAGCCGGTGCGGTCGCGCTTACGATAGGTATCGGGCTCCAAAACTTCCCCGAAGGCGCCGCTACCTCAATCCCCTTACGCAGGGAAGGATTGTCCACAACCAAGAGTTTTCTTTACGGCCAGGCATCGGGAATCGTCGAACCTATTGCGGGGGTATTAGGGGCTGCCCTCACTTTGTCGATGCAGCGGATTCTCCCTTATGCCTTGTCCTTTGCGGCAGGGGCAATGATTTATGTTGTGGTGGAAGAACTCATCCCAGAAGCACAGTCTTCGGGGGATTCCAACGTGGCGACCATAGGAGCCATGCTGGGCTTCGTGGTCATGATGGTTTTAGACGTGGCACTGGGTTAAAACACAGGTTGGGCAGTTGCCCCGGTTCCCGCAGACCGCCGGATTGCCTTTTCGTGCTATTCTTAACGTAGGAGGCGAACCGGCGTGACACGCAAATCCCTTTCTACCGGAATTGACGAAATATACCGCGAGGCTCTGGAATCCCACGACCCCCGTTTTGACGGCCGTTTTTTTGTGGGGGTATCCTCCACAAGGATTTACTGCCGCCCGGTTTGTCGCGCCAAAGCGCCTAAGATAGAAAACTGCGCATTCTTTCCCAGTGCGGCGGCTGCCGAAGCGGCGGGGTACAGGCCGTGCCTGCTCTGCAGGCCAGAACAGGCACCGGGTCCGCCCGGCCCAGGCGGGCTTGGGCAAAAGGCCGCCCGCTTCATTGAAGAAAACTGCTCTGGGGAGATCCAAATTCATGATCTTCCTGTCGCCCTGGGGGTCAAAGACGAAGAGCTGCACAAAGCCTTTTGTGCCCTGTACGGAGTCTCTCTGGCTCAGTATTTGTTGACATCCAGACTGCTTTTAGCAAAATCTTTGCTTGCGGATTCGGGACTACCCCCGGATAAGGTGGCCGAGTATGCAGGTTTTAGCGGGCCGCAAGAATTCCATGACCTGTTCAAGAAACACTACCGTGCCACACCCGGCAGTTTTGGCAGGCCAAAAAGACTTACGGAAAATGACGACGAAACGGTCACCCTTGCTCTGGGCTACAGACCCCCGCACGAATGGGGCACCTTAATTCGTTTTTTGGAGAGCAGGGCGATCCCAGGAGTAGAATTCGTTGAAAAAGAAACGTATTTCCGGACAGCCTCCATTGAGAAAGGAAATGAGGTGCACCGGGGCTGGGTTTCGATACAGAACAAACCCGGGAAACACTGTGTTTTGGCGACCCTATCCCGTTCCCTGTTGCCGGTTCTGCCACAAGTCCTCACAAGGGTGCGAAACCTGTTTGATCTCGGTTGTGATCCCTTTGAAATACATGAAGGGCTTTCGGATCTCAACAAAACGGCTCCCGGAACATGTATTCTGGGGATCCGCCTGCCCGGATGCTTCGACCCCTTTGAGATATCAGTGAGGGCAGTGCTGGGGCAGCAGATAACGGTCAAAGCCGCACGAACCCTCGCCATGCGTTTCGTCCACACGTTTGGACGGAAAATTGAGACCCCTTTTGAAAAATTGGGGTACACATCCCCTGAACCAAAAACAATAGCGAGCCTTGAACCGCCGGTTGAAGATCAACTGGGGCCTTTGGGAATCACCGGGGTGCGTGCCCGAGCCATTTTTGCGTTGGCGGCAGCAATCACAACAGGGCATATTAATTTTTCACCTTTGGCCGACCCGCAAGCGGAGTTGCAAAAGCTTTTGCAGCTGCCTGGCTTTGGCCCCTGGACCGTTCAATACGTGGGAATGCGCGCGTTCAGCTTGCCCGACGCTTTCCCCCATACCGACTACGGTGTCAAAAAGGCCCTGCCCGGTTTGAAAGAAAAGGCCATTCTTGAACTGTCCCAAAAATGGAAACCTTGGCGTTCCTACGCGGCCTTAAACCTGTGGAATTCGCTAAAGTAAGGGTACAAAAAGTCAGGAGGAGACACAGTGAGCCTTACGGGTTTTTTGGTTACTGCAATCCTAGTATTCACGGGACTTGTCTTTCTTCAAGTCTTTTTTTCAGAGAAAGACAATAAATGGGCGGGGTTTATCTTGCCGATCATTACGTTTTGCTTTGCCTTTCTGATCGTTTTGACCGTTGCTTTCGATAATTACTACGGGTTGTCTTTGCCGGCTATTGCATTCATTTTCTTCTTCCCAACGGCCATTTTGCTTACCATACATGTTGCTTACAGAGTAAAGAGCGACTAGCTGCAGCCGGACAAGAAGCGGGAAATTAAATCGGGTAGGGGGCTGGTCGTTAGTCGGCCAGCCGACCTCCCACACCACCGTG